>NZ_JAETGO010000025.1 GCF_016765695.1 Sporosalibacterium faouarense
AGATACTAAACAAGAAGATACTAAACAAGAAGATACTAAACAAGAAGATACTAAACAAGAAGAGGATAAATCAGCAGATAGTATAGAGGATGATAGTAGTACAAAAAATAATGATGATAAGAATATAGAAGATCAAGATAGTGTACAAGAAGAAAGTAAGCAAAATAATGATACACAACAGAGTGATATCGAAAATGATCCTTTTAGGAGAGAAGATAAGGAAAAAAATGATAATCAACAAGATAATTCAATAAATAATGGAAGCGAGAAAAATGATTCTCAAGAGAATGGCACTGAAGTAAATGATCCTAAAGGTAGTGAATCTGAGGAAAGTATATCTGGCGAAGGTAGTAGTCAAAATGAAACAAAAGAAGAAGAAACAACTCAACAAGATAATCAAGGTAGTTTAGAGAATGGAGAAGGTCAAGAAATTAAAGGTGAAGAAGATACTGATAATACAGTAGAATCAACCACTAATCAGAATGACTCTCAAGGGACTACCGATACAGAAACTGGTACAGAGGTGAACAATACAGAAGATACAAATACGGACTCAGATGAAACTACACAAACTAATCCTTAAGAAAATATAAATTAAGAAAGTTATTTAGTTCCTATTTAAACTGTAGGTAAAAAAGTAATTATTTAAAGAGGAATTATAATTAATAATGTATATTTGAGATTTAAACTGATGAGTATAAGTACTAGGGATACATTCTCTAGTACTTTTTTTACGTAAGTTGAAATAATGAAATACTTAAAATAATGAAGGAAAACAAATAAAAATATAGATAAATGACATTAACTATATATAGTGTATTTTGACATGTATTAGATACAATGCTACAATATATAGTACTTGGACAAACAGGGATTATCATATATTGTTATTAAGAGTATCGTAAAATCTATAGCTAAATTGTATCTATGGTTAAGGTAAAAAAAATTCTTATTATATGTATTCTCTGAAGAAAATGAGGTTAATGGATTAAGTTATTTTAGTAAAGGCTATTAATAAAATTTCAATATAAATAGGGGGTATTATATGACAAAAGTAGTTAAGCGTGACGGTGCTATGGTAGAGTTTGAAGCATCGAAAATCATAAATGCAATTCAAAGAGCTATGACAGAAACTAAAGAAGGCGTTGACTTGCAATTAATTGAAAAAATAGTAGATGATATTGAAGAAAAAATAAAGAATAGAGTTGACTTAATTAAAGTTGAACAAATTCAAGACTTAGTAGAAGATTTATTAATGTCAAGTCCTAGGAAAGATGTTGCAAAGCGATATATACTATATAGATATGAAAGAGATAAAACTCGTGATGCGAGAAATAAACGAATAGATGGTAGAGTATTAACTGATGAATTTATAAGTAAATATAAGCATAAACCATCTCCTATGAAGCAGTTAGGCAACTTTGTATATTATAGAACATATTCTAGATGGTTACCTGAAGAGAGAAGGAGAGAATATTGGTGGGAAACAGTTAGAAGGGCTGTCGAGTATAACTGCAGTTTAGTTCCTACAACAAAAGAAGAAGCAGAAAATCTTTATGATAATATATATAATTTGAGACAATTCTTATCAGGTAGGACCTTCTGGGTTGGAAATACGGATGTAGCAAATTTTTATCCAATGGCAAACTATAATTGCGCTTTTGAAATAATAGATAGCTTTGAATCCTTCCGTGACCTGTTCTATCTCCTTATGGTAGGTTCTGGAGTTGGAGTCAGAATATTAAAAGAAGATGTTGAGAAGATGCCTAAGGTCAGAACTGACTATAAAGTAATACATGAAGATTATAGTCCTACGCCTAAGGATGAAAGAGAGGATAATACTAGTCTTGAATTTGTACATAATAATACAGTTAAGATAAAGGTGGGAGATAGCAAAGAAGGTTGGGTTCAATCTCTTTATTACTTCTTTAAGATAATATATAGCAATGAGTATAGAAAAATTAAAACAGTAATAATAAATTATGATCATGTAAGACCAAAAGGAGAAAAACTAAGGACTTTTGGTGGAACAGCAAGTGGGCATACTAGTTTAAAGGCTATGTTCCATAAAATAGATAATACAATAAAGAAAACTGGTTTAATCCAAGGAAAGAGAAGAATTAAGTTAAATCCAATACAATGTATGGATATAGCTAATATAATCGGAGAAAATGTAGTTGTTGGTGGAGTAAGACGTACTGCTGAAATTGTATTAATAGACTCAGATGATGAAGAGTGTATTGAAGCAAAATCTAATCTATATAAGCAAATAGATGGACAGTGGATAGTTGATAAAGATATAGCCCATAGACAAATGAGCAATAACTCAATATATTATAGAAAGAAGCCTAGTCGTGAAAAACTTCACTGGCATTTAGAGCAAATGCGCTACTCAGGTGAACCAGGTTGGGTTAATGAAGTTGCAGGAAGAAAACGTAGGTCTAATATGAATGGAGTTAATCCTTGTGGAGAAATATTGCTTGATAATAAAGGGTTGTGTAATTTAACTACAATAAATGTATATTCATTTGTGCAAGAAGATGGAACATTAGATGTTGATGGCTTATTAGCAGCACAAAGACTATCAGCAAGAGCAGGATATAGGATGACATGTGTAGAACTAGAATTACCTAAATGGGATTCAGTACAACAAAGAGATAAACTAATAGGTTGCTCATTGACAGGATGGCAAGATATGGTTAACGCTACTGACTTGAATAGAGAAGAACAAGCATCCTTATTAGGAAAATTAAGAAAGGCTGCTAACGACGCTGCTGATGCATATGCTAAGGAGATAGGACAGGAAGCACCATTGTTAGTAACTACAGTTAAACCAGAGGGAACATTAAGTCAGTTGCCTACTGTTTCAAGTGGAGTACATTACTCACATTCACCATACTTTGTTAGGAGAGTAAGAATAAGTAGTGATGATCCACTAGCGAAGGTTTGTGAGGAATTAGGTTATCCTGTATATCCAGAGGTTGGTCAAGAATGGGATACATGTGTTACTAAGGTTATTGAATTTCCTGTAAAGGCACCTGAAGGAAAAACAAAATATGATATATCTGCTATAGACCAGCTTGAGAACTATAAGATGTTTATGGAAAACTACGTAGACCATAACTGCTCTATAACAGTTCATGTGAGAGATGAAGAATGGAAAGAAGTTGAAGAATGGGTTTGGAAAAATTGGGATGAAGTTGTTGCATTATCATTCTTATCATTAGATGATAGCTTCTATAAATTGCTGCCTTATGAATCAATAGATGAAGAGGAATATAATAGCAGGGTAGAGGAAATGAAACCTTTCATACCATCACTAATAAGTAAATATGAAAAGAATGAAACTGAATTTGATCTTGGTGATGAAGAATGTGCTGCAGGAGTTTGTCCAATAAGATAATAAAAGATAAAAACAATAATAAAGGTTGATGTGTAACAAGGGTAGAAGTCGAATCATAAAGAGATTTCTACCCTTTTCCTTATAATATGTAATATTTCCCGGAAAATAAAGGGAATTATTATCTTCATAAAGAAAGATATAGTATACGTTATATTGAACTTGTAAAAATATATTATTTAAAGAAGTTTAGATTTATAAAATAAGCAGTTACATCGGCATAGTACTTCAATCAAACTAATAAGTTTAAAATAATGATAAAAAACTAGGAGGTAGGGGTAATGGCTAATGTAAGTGAAATTTTATCTTGGACATTTGTAAGAGAGGCTGAAATTCCACAGGATGTATATGATGTTTTAGTAGAAGGTGAGGTTCCAGAGGCAGCTTATAAAACAGTTCGGGATGTAGCAGTTATAACTAATAAAAGAATCATAATTGCTGATAAGCAAGGTATTACAGGTAAAAAAGTAGAGGTTTACACTATACCATTCAAATCTATAGTTATGTATTCAAGTGAGAATGCTAAGGGAATATTAGACTTTAATGCAGAACTAGAGCTTTGGACTAGAGCTGGAAGAATGAAATTAAATCTTAAAAAAGGAATTGATATTCGTAAATTAGATAAGCTAATCGGTCAACATATCCTATAGAGGATATAAAATAATACGAATAAAGTATTAGAAAACTTGTTAAACAAGCTAAAATTTTGAAAATATTGTGGAAGGGGCAGGTCACTTTAGTGATCTGCCTTTCTGTAGTTATGTAAATAATAGGTAATGTAAAAAACTTTGTGTCTAAATGAATTGAATGGCTCCTTTCTGGCGATAATTACCAATAATAATTAAATCAGGGAGGAGTTTTGTTATGAGTACATTACCAAAGGAAGTTTTAAGAGATATGATTACAGAGGGTAATTTAAAAACATCAGAGGATTTACATTCATTCCTTAAAGATATGTTTAAGGATGCTCTACAGGAAATGCTTGAAGCAGAGTTAGATATGGAGCTTGGATATGATAAAGGTGAGAGAAAGAATAAGAAGACCGATAATCGTAGAAATGGACACACACCAAAGAATCTAAAGACAAAGTTTGGTGAAATGGAAATACAGGTGCCTAGAGACAGAAATGGCGACTTTGAACCCATAGCTGTGCCTAAGAATGTAAGAAATATATCAGCTATAGAAGAACAAGTAATATCCTTATACGCCAGAGGTATGTCCACTAGAGATATTCATGATCAATTGAACGATATTTATGGAATAGAGCTCTCGGCAGAGATGGTTAGTAAGATTACTGATAAGATATTACCTCGTATTAAAGAATGGCAAAATAGAGTCTTGAAACCTATACATCCATTTGTTTTTATGGACGCTATTCACTATAAAGTTAGAGAAGAAGGACGCATTAAAAGTAAAGCTGCCTATGTTGTTTTAGGTATAGATTTAGATGGATTTAAGGATGTCTTAGGAATTTGGATTGGTGAAAGTGAGTCTTCAAAGTTTTGGTTGGCAGTACTGAATGAACTGAAAAATAGGGGTTTAGAAGATGTCTTAATATTTAGTGTAGATGGTTTAACGGGACTTAAGGAAGCTATTGAAGCAGCTTATCCTAAAGCTGAAATCCAAAGATGTATTATTCATCAACTTAGAAATTCCTTTAAATATGTAACTTATAAAGATAGAAAAGAATTTGTTAAGGATTTCAAAGCTGTTTATACAGCTATAAATGAAGAAGAAGCTTTAGAAAATCTTTTTAAGGTAAAAGAAAAATGGGATAATAAGTATCCTTTTGCCATTAAGAGTTGGGAAGCAAATTGGGATATATTATCTCCATTTTTCAAGTTTCCTAAGGATATCAGAAGGATTATGTATACAACTAATGTCATCAAAAGTTTACATCGTCAATTTAGAAAAGTAACTAAGACGAAGTCTGTATTTCCTTCTGATCAGTCCCTAGAAAAAATGCTTTACTTAGCTAGTCAGAATATAATGAAGAAGTGGACCAGGAACTATAAGAACTGGGACTTAGTCCTTAATCAACTAATGATATTCTTTAAAGATAGGATAGAGCTCCATGTCTTATAATCCTTTGAAAATAATATCTTCTTCATTATAAAAATTATTGCCAAAACTATATAATTTTATGAATATATTTCTATAGTTTTGGCAACTCTATAATCGAATTTAGTACCAAATTATACTAAATTCTTCAATTTAATAATTATTGTCAGATAGGAATAAAATTCCTAAAAGCACAGATTAATTTACATACTCGTAATAAAAATATGAATATTAATATGAGAAGAATACTTACTTTATAAAACTAACTAGTTATAAAACAAAAAAAGCAATTATACTTAAACTAACTTAAGTATAATTGCTTTTTAAGTATTTATATAACTGATGTCGTGCTATTTTACCCCAATAATACTTAAAGACTTTCTTATAGTGCCAAAACAGAAGACGCCATATATAACTGTAAAAGCTGCTATACTAATTACTGTAGGTATTGTTAGGTCATAGTTCATTAAATCCATTAACACTCTAATGGCAAAGATACTGTGTATAGAACCTATTATCAGAGGTATTAAAAATGAAATACCTACTTGCTGTGAAATTGAATTGGTAATTTCTTTTTGAGTCATACCTATCTTTCTAAGCATTACATATTTTTCTTTATCGTCTAGAGCATCACTTATCAATTTAAAATATATTATACTACCTGTAGCTACTATAAATACTAAGGACATAAAGGCTCCTAGGAAATATACAACACCAAATATATCATATTTTCCTTTATGAGCTTGCATTTTACTATATAGACCAACGTTTTTAGGAATTGCTTCTCTAATTGAATTAATTAATTTTTCGGTGTTTTCATCATTATCAACAATTATTCCATCAAAGTAGTACTCTTTGAAGCTTTCACTTAATTTGGTGTAATCTTTATCAGAAACTATAAGAACTGAACTTGGAACTCCTCCTCCTAGTAAGGGAGTTTTAATTTGTTCTTTTATTTGAAAATCGGAATCATTTATATTAATAGTGCCATCATATTTCTTTAGTATAGACATCATAACTCCTGGGCTCTCAACATATATTACTTGACTTACCTCTTGACTATCATCTAGAGTGATATCACTATAATTTTTTTCATAGCTCTCGGGGTCAAGGTCTTTAACGATTTCTTTAAAATCAGTCAGACTCATTACTGCAAAGCTTCTATTGTATAGATTATAATTAGTAGAAAATTTATCAACAAATAATATCTTTGACTTTTTCCATAACTCTAAATTATGATTTGAATTGTCAATAACTGTTTTTATTGAATTATCTATATCTTCAGATTCAGCCACATAGCTAAATGTATAAGGCACTTCTGTTTCATAGTTTTTATTGACAAAATATTTTAATGAACTAACTGTACCAAAAGCAGTTATGGTGGTTGCTATTAGCACTGCTATAGTAGCCAGTGTTCTATAGTTTTTTCTTATTTTAAAAATCTGATTTGATATACTTACTAAATTTGTGCCCTTATATAATAAACTCTTTCTATTTGTTAAATACCTTGCAACTATCGTAAAGAATGATCCAAAAAGCCAATATGTCCCCCATACTACTAATATCAACGTAATCAGTATTCCTGTAAAGAAGCCAAGAATGAGGGCTTTTATGCTCACATAATACCCTAAACCTAAAATAGCAATTGAAAGAACTCCTTTAACATAACTAACCTTAGGAATTTGCTCTTCCTTTTTAGAAGCATTAAACAAATCAATTAGCTTGCTTCTAACAATGCTTATATATCCTTGAAGAGAAGTTAAAAAGAAAACTATGAAAAAGGTTATTGATGTTTCTATCAATCCTCCAGAGGATACAAAGAAATCAACTTGAACATTTAGAAGAGCCACTTTGGCTAACATCATTAAAAATAGCTTACCCAATAGAACTCCCAAAGCTAAGCCTACTATTATGGAAGTAAGACCAAGGAATAAGCTCTCTATAGCAAATATGGCTCCAATCTTAGATTTTTGTACGCCCATAAAAGTATATATTCCAATTTCCTTTTTTCGCTGATTAAGAAAGAAGGAGGTAGAATACCAGATAAAAAACACTAAAAATAATAGTAGTACTATTTGAGTTACATTAGCTGTTCCAGCTATTTCTCTAGTGTTAACTTGAGCTTTTAATACCTCAGGATTATGTTTCAAAGAAACGAAATTATAATAGGCAATAACTGAAAATATCATTGCCGCTAGATGCAATCGATATACCTTTAAATTACTTTTATAATTTTTATATGCTATGCTAAAAGTGTTCATGAGAGCCACCTCCGAAGGATGACAGCAGGTCTAGAATTCTATGGAAAAACTCTTTCCTAGATTCATTCTTATCAAGCCTAGCATAGATCTTTCCATCCTTTAAGAATAGAATTCTCTTGCAGTAGCTAGCAGCAAATGCATCATGGGTCACCATCATCACTGTGGTATGGAATTCTTCATTCATCTTAAGCATACTTTGGAGCAATTCAGCTGAAGACTTAGAATCAAGAGCTCCAGTTGGCTCGTCAGCAAATATAACTGATGGTGAAGTTATTAAGGCCCTAGCAGCAGCTGTCCTCTGTTTCTGTCCACCTGAAAGCTGATAAGGATATTTTTTGATATGATCCTTTATTCCAAAGAAGGAGCTGATTTCGTCAACTTTATTAAGTATATTTTTATGGTGTTTTCTTTCTAAGGCTAGAGGAAGGGCAATATTATCTTCCACAGTCATATTATCTAAAAGGTTAAAATCTTGAAAAATAAATCCTATGCTATTTCTTCTAAGCTTAGCTAATTCTCTATCCTTTAAATTGTTTAGTTCCTTACCTTCAAGAAAAATTTCACCAGAGGTCGGTTTATCAATCGTAGATATAAGATTTAAGAGTGTAGTTTTCCCTGCTCCAGAAGGACCCATAATTCCTAAAAAATCTCCTTTTTCTACCTTTAGGTCTATACCATCAAGGGCATTAAAGGAAACACCCTTTGTACCATATACCTTTTTTAAATTCTTAGTTTCTATAATAGTGCTCATAAATAAGCCTCCTTTGTATTTCTTTAATTTCATTATACGGGCTTTAATAGGTGACTACCATAGAATTACATTACATTATTAAGACCAAACTTACATTTCTGTCACATTGAGGTAATCAGACAGTTTATAGAAAACTATTGTAAACTCTGTAAATGAGTTAGGAACAGAGTTTACAAATATTTCATGACCTAATTTATCTATCATTGTTTTACTATAATAAAGCCCCATTCCTGTTGATTTAGCATGATGTCGTCCATTATCTCCAGTAAACCCTTTATCGAAGATTCTATTAATATCCTTCCTCTGTATACCTATGCCATTATCTTTGATCATTAATTTAATTGATTTATCATCTTCTTTAGCGTATACTTCTATTTTCCCATTATTATGTAAGTATTTATATGAGTTATTAAATAACTGCTGTAAAATATACGAAATCCACTTTTTATCTGTCATGACATGAAAGTTGGTATTATGTATATCTATTGAAATATTTTTAGAAATAAAAAAAGAAGCATTTTTTTTAATGGTTGGTTTTATTATGTTCTCAAGATTAATCTCTTCAATAAATAAGTCTTCAGAGTAATTTGAGGCTCTACTGGCATATAATATTTGGTCAATAAGAAATTTTATTCGTTCAAGCTCCATCTGTATATCTCTTGAAGTAGAAGACACTTCATCTGATGGAATACCGTCTTGTAATCTATCGGATATCAGCTCACATACTGATATTGGAATCTTTATTTCATGAACCCACATAGTTATATACTCATTGATTTCCTTTAAGGAATACTGTAAGCCTTTAGTTTCTTTTTCAAGTTCTTTATTTTTAAATTCAATTAAATCTTTTATAAGTTGAATCTCAAATGAGTTACCACTAGGAATTATATGCTCTAGATTATGATTTTTTTCAATAGCTTTAACATAATCCTTATAGCTATTTTTCCAAGATAAGTATCCCCAAAAGAAAAATATTAATGAGAAAATAAATAGGAGTAGGTCTAAATAAAGTATGTCATTTATGGATTGATTTAATGTGCTGCTAACAGCTAATATAGTGTCAATAATTAAAAGTATCATTATAAAATATACAATTTTCCATCTAGAATTTATTAAATATTTTATTAGATTCATAGTATCACGTATCCCTGACCTTTTTTGGTAGTAATAAAGTTATTTAAACCTAAGTCATTTAGCTTTTTTCTTAATCTATTAATGTTAACAGTTAAAGTATTGTCATCAATAAAACTTTCATCATTCCATAAAGCTCTCATGATTTTATCTCTAGAAATAATTTTTCCATTTTCATTCATAAGCAGATATAGTATTCTAAATTCATTTTTAGTTAAACTGCACTTTTTATCGTCATATAAAATTGAATTATCATACACGTTTAGAATTAAGTTATTGTGTTCTATTACTTCATGGGTATCATCACCATAGGAATAAGTTCTTCTTAATAATCCATTTATCTTGGCTAAAAGTACATCCATAGAAAAGGGTTTAGTGATATAATCGTCGCCCCCCATGTTGATAGCCATAACAATATCCATATTTGTATCTCTAGAAGACAGAAAGATGATTGGAACCTTTGAGATTTCTCTAATTTTTTTGCACCAAGTAAATCCATCTAAGTAAGGTAAATTAACGTCCATAATAACTAGATGGGGGTCATGCTTAGAGAAATCTTTTAGTAGATTATTAAAGTCTATATTCATTATCACACTAAATCCCCATTTTTCTAAACCTAATGATATTTCTTTACAAAGTGTATTATTATCTTCAACGACCATTATACGGTACATATACTCAACTCCTTTGGAAAAACCTAGGTAATATCATTACTATTATATACTAAATTGTATATGTAGATAGCTTTTTATAAAAAAGTACTTAATAAAAAAATAGCTGACTAAACCTAGTCAGCTATTTCTATCTTAAACTTATTTCTACTTATTTAAAAACTTCATCAAACTTCCCATCTTTATATAACTGAATTATATCATCACATCCACCGATAAATTTATCATTTACAAATATTTGAGGAACAGTTGAGCAACCAGTTTGTTGTTCCAATTCATCTAGTTTTGCATCATCATCAGAAATTTCAATTTCTTTAAAATCAATTCCTTTATTATTAAGTAATCTTTTAGCTCTTTTACAAAATGGACAAGTTTCAAATGTATATATTACTACTTTCTTAGCCATAATACACCTCCGTAATGATTTGATTTATTATACTTTTACCCAATTCTGAAAGGATAAATAGTAAAATGTAATTATATCCTTATAGATAATATATATAATTATATCATTTATTATTATTTATTCTATTTTTTCTCTAGGACATTCTTCATAATTTCTAACATGTTTTTATTATTAAAGTGTTCTAAACTTAGCGCTGTAGAGGCTTTGTAATTATGGAAATTATATTTAAGTCCTCTAGTCCCCCATAAAGAAATAACAGGTATTAGTATAATTAATATTGATATTATTATAACACGAATAGCTGTTAATAATATTGGAGAACTGATACCAAAGGATTTAACAGGGGTCTTTACTGCAGTTCCATCACTAATGACTAAATCGTCACTATCATCATAGTTAGAAGTGTAATTATATGTAGTGAATCTAATAGCGACTAATGCTAATATAGCTAGGGCTGTTAATATAATTCCTTGAATTATCAACATAGTGAAGAACTTATCAACAAATGATTGAATCCAATATTGAAAATTGTGGATACTTTCAGTACTTTGTGCTGACTGGATTTTGTAGAAGGTATTATAATATAATATCTTTGATATAAAGGGGAAAAATTTTAATAATCCTATTAGTATACTACTCAATCCTGCAATAATTAAGCCATTGGATAGCCATTTTATAGTTCCTTTAATGCTAAAGTTGGCTATTATAACTATAATAATAAGTACTAATAGTAGTAAGAGAATAGTTCGTAGAGTAATTGATCTTATTGATGAGATTAAAATCTTCAAACTATAAAAAGGATTTTCGACTTCATCAAAAGATTTTTCAAGGAATAAATTAAGATCAAAATAATCTTTATAATTATTAATATCAATCTTGGAATTAAACATTTCGCTTACTAAAGAATGACTTATTTCATCTATATTGTCAGATCTATTCTCCCTATAAACTTTAATTATTGTCAATATCATATCTCTGTCAAGATTTGAAGCTTTTACTATTTCTAAGTTTAGGATTTGATTAACAATCTCATCAGTTGTATCATTGTCTATTAGAAGAGCCATATATTTATTGTCTAGGAGCTTAATAACCTCGCCTATAGTTTCAATATCCTTATTTGTACTGGCTTGTTTCATTGCTTCAGTAATTAATCCCTTAAAGAAATTATCCTTAGCTATTTTAATATCAATTATAGGTAGGGCGTTAGAATCATCAAAGACAAAAGCAAAGCTTTCTTTAATTAATAGAGAGATCTGTTCTTCAACCCAATTCTGGTCTAGGTGTTCTAGTATAATTCTTCCCAAATCAACAGAGGCTAAGTTATTTTCCTCGAATTTATTTAGGGGCGGGCTCGCTAACTCATTAGCATTAATTCTATTAGCTTCAAGTCTATTAATAAAAATATCTTTGATAGAAGTAGAGATGTTATTCTTCTCAAATGAATTATTAAAATATTTTGATGATAAAAATGTAGAATTAAATGCAAATAATAGCTGTGAAAGGATTAAAACTAGTATAAATGAGAAGATAACAAAGGTTAAGAAGAAGCCTTTTATATATTTCATGCTACACCTCCTTTGCTTTAGTATAGTTATATTTTACATTATTCATTTGTTTTTTTACAGAATAATCTAATTTTAAATAAATTATATAGTTGAGAAAGCATACATTTATAGACTTAGTATGCAATTTTCTCAATCAAATATAGTGTAAGAAATATTACACTATTGAAAAAAAGAACAAATTAAATTATAATCATATTATGGATATAGGTAAAGGGGTATGAATATGCAAAAAACAATGGTGAAATTTAACTAATCGAATTAAATATTCTAGCTTTAATTATGAATTATAGATTTAATCTAAAAAGTCTTGCTAGCAAGGCTTCTTTAAGGAATCCATTTTTAAAGCTCTTAATAATTACACCATAAGCATAATTGCCTTAGATATCAATTGAAAGCAAAAGAATAATATTAATGGGATTACGTGCTTGTCAGCGCGATATTTTTATGCCCAATTTTAAAGAGTATAGAGATATATTTATTTATGCCATATATCCATATCTATGATATTAAGTATTAATTTGAAATCACGGCTGCTTATGAATTGTTTTTATATTCATTAGTAGCTTTTTTATTATTATAAAATATGAAAAACAACTATGAAAAGGAAAGGTGATAAATTTGAATAAAAAAATGTCAGCTTATAGAATTTACTTAATATTCGCAGGAGGAACAGCACTACTCTTCTCTTTATTTTTTACAGTTAGTCAAATATATAGAATTGAAGTTGCAGGCTTAAATCCATTGCAATTGGTCTTAGTAGGAACCGTTCTTGAGGCAGCTTGCTTTTTATTTGAAATTCCAACAGGAGTTGTAGCAGATATATATAGTAGGAAACTATCAGTTATTATCGGATTGATATTAATTGGCGGAGGATTTCTTTTAGAAGGTTCATTTCCCATCTATATAGCTATTTTAGCATCCCAAGTTTTATGGGGAGTGGGACATACCTTTTTAAGTGGAGCTAATGAAGCTTGGATTGCCGATGAAGTAGGGGAAAGGGAACTAGATAGACTATTTCTAAAGGGAGCACAAATAGGTCAAGTTTTCTCTCTTATAGGCATATTATTAAGCACAGCAGTCGGAGCAGTAATGATTAATTTACCTATGTTAGTCAGTGGGTTTCTTTTTATAATGTTAGCACTATTTCTAATGGCATTTATGCCCGAAACCAAATTTACTCCAATGCCTAAAAATGAAAGAAACACGTGGAGTAACATGATAAAAACCTTTAGTGAAGGTATATATTCTATTAAAGAAAAGTCTATATTAATAGTTATACTTTTTATCACACTATTACATGGATTGTTTAGTGAAGGGATCGATCGTCTTTGGAATGCTCACTTTATAGAAAATATAAAATTCCCAACTGCAGTAAATCTAAAACCTGTAATCTGGTTTGGAATAATAAATGCTGTGGCAATGATTTTAAGTATTATTGTGGTAGAGTTTATCAAAAGAAAAATGAATAAAACTGGTAGGTTAGAAAAAGTTTGGCTGTTATTGGGAATTAATGGAGTACTAGTTGGAGCTATAATTATATTTGGACTAGCAGGAAATTTTGCTTTTGGATTTGCTACCTATTTAACTCTATACATTATGCGAACTACTAATGGTCCTTTATATAGAGCGTGGCTGAACCAGAATATAAAGGCAAAGGTAAGGGCTACAGTGCTTTCAACATATGGTCAAATAGATGCTTTTGGCCAAATAATAGGGGGTCCTATTATTGGATATATTGCAGTAAAATACTCTATATCTGTTGCCATAGTAATAGCAGGAATCATATTATCACCTGTAATACTACTATACTTATTTTCTGCGAAGCAAACAAAGAGAGTAACTACAGAAGAAGTATCTTCATAAAGAGTAAATGGTATATTTGGATGGTAATTATGTAATTTTTTTGTTTTAAATAAGGGGGAGAGTATAATGTTAGTTATAGAAACAAAACGATTAAAAATCATACCACTTGATCTGAGGCAATTAAAAATTAGCTTAAATGATAGAGCTAGTCTAGCTAAAGAAATAAGTATAGGTATATGTAGCAATAAGTTAGATGAAATAATGAAGAGGGTATATAAGGTATCAATTAAAAGAATAAAAGAAGATCCCAATAATTATTTATTTTATACTAATTGGATAATAGTTGATAAAGAAAAAAATCATGAAGTTGGATCTATGGGGATTAAGGGCATTCCCAACGAAAAAGAAGAAATTGAAATTGGATATGGGATTGAAGAAGAATTCCAAGGCAATGGATATATGACAGAAGCGTTACAAGGCTTAGTAAATTGGGCGTTTGGTCAAACTAAGCATAAGATTAAGTTTGTAATAGCTTGTACTGTTGACTATAATAAAGCCTCTCAAAATGTACTAATCAAGAATGGATTTGAAATTTATAATGAAGAAGCTAATCATATTTGGTGGAGAAAAGGCTAATAAATACCCCTTCTATTTTCATTTAGAAGGGGTTATCTTTTTTAGATTTAGTTCTGTTAACAAAAAATACAAGCTATGACAGAAAAAAATGTATTAACAAAACGTAATAAAATTGTTACAATATAATAAAGGATGAATGGAGGAAAGTAAGATATGAAAAAATTTAAAAGAGTTTTAGTTGCAAATAGAGGAGAAATTGCAATTAGGATTTTTAGAGCATGTCATGAACTAGGCATAAGGACCGTTGCTATATATTCTGAAGAAGACAAATGCTCTCTATTTAGAACTAAAGCTGATGAATCTTATTTAATAGGAAAAAACAAAGGACCAATAGAAACATATTTGGATATAGAAGAAATTATCAATCTTGCACTTAAGAAAGGGGTTGATGCTATTCACCCTGGATATGGTTTCTTAGCTGAAAATTCAGAGTTTGCAAGAAAATGTCAAGAAGCAGGTATTGAGTTTATAGGTCCAACTTGTGAGATGATGGAAAGGTTAGGCGATAAGATAAAATCAAAACTATTAGCAAAAGAAGTAGGTGTTCCAACAATTCCAGGGACAAAAAAACCTATTTATAGTGAAGAAGATGCAATAAAATTTGCTAGAGATTGTGGATATCCTGTATTATTGAAAGCTTCTGCCGGTGGTGGAGGTAGAGGAATGAGACTAGTGACTGATGAGAATGATTTAATCAAGCAATTTCACAGTGCTAGAAATGAAGCAAAGAAAGCATTTGGATCAGATGAAATTTTTATTGAAAAATATCTTAAAAGTCCAAAGCATATTGAGGTACAAGTGTTGGGAGATAAATATGGTAATATAGTACATCTCTATGAAAGGGATTGTTCTATTCAAAGAAGACATCAAAAGTTGATTGAATTTACTCCTGCATTTTCTCTTTCGGCGGAAAAAAGAAAGCAAATATGTGAAGATGCCTTAAAAATAGCTAAGGCTGTAAATTATAGAGGTGCTGGAACGATAGAATTCTTAGTAGATATGGATATGAATCATTATTTTATTGAAATGAATCCTAGAATACAAGTTGAGCATACAGTGACTGAAATGGTAACTGGAGTAGATATTGTTCAGAGTCAAGTTTTGATAGCTCAAGGCTATTCATTAGATTCAGATGAAATAGGAATATATTCACAAGAAGATATAAAATTAAGAGGATATTCAATTCAATGTAGAATAACGACTGAAGACCCTTCGAATAATTTTGCACCAGATACAGGAAAGATTGATATTTATAGGAGTGGTTCAGGATTTGGAATTAGACTTGATGGTGGTAATGGTTTTACAGGTTCAGTCATAAGTCCATACTATGATAGCTTACTTGTGAAAAACACATCTTGGGCGAGAACTTTTAAGGATGCTGTGAGAAAGAATGTTAGATCTATTAAAGAATTTAAAATAAGTGGAGTTAAGACTAATTGTGCGTTTTTAATAAATATATTAAATCATCAGACTTTTATTGAAGGAAAATGTCATACTAGATTTATACATGATAATCCAGAATTATTTGAGATAACTCCAAAGGCAGACGGAGAGTTAAGAATATTAAAATATATTGGAGAAAAAGTAGTTAATGAAACCAAAGGTAATAAGGTGAATTTTGATGTTCCTGTTGTTCCAAGAGTAGAGTGGAGTGAAGATTTAAGAGGTACAAAACAAATTCTTGATGAAACAGGGCCAAAAGGAGTTGTAGATTGGATTAAGAATAATCAGAAGCTCTTGTTGACGGATACTACTATGAGGGATGCTCAGCAATCACTTATGGCTACAAGGATGAGAACTAAAGATATGATAAAGATTGCAAAGTCCACTTCTGTATTAGCTAAGGATCTTTTTTCATTAGAAATGTGGGGAGGAGCAACCTTTGATGTCGCCTATAGATTTCTCAAGGAAAGTCCTTGGGATAGACTGGCTGAATTAAGAAAGAGAATACCAAACATTCTATTTCAGATGCTTTTAAGAGGTTCAAATGGTGTGGGATATAAGAATTATCCAGATAATGTAATAAGGGGATTAATTAAGAAAGCGTCAACTAATGGAATAGATGTATTTAGAATATTTGACTCATTAAACTGGTTAGAAGGCATGAAGGTATCTATAGATGAAGTCTTAAAGAATGAAAAAATCGCAGAAGTATGTATGTGTTATACAGGGGATATCCTAGATAAGAGAAAAACTAAATATACCTTAGAATATTATGTGAATATGGCTAAAGAAATTGAAAAATCAGGGGCTCATATACTAGGGATTAAAGATATGGCGGCTCTTATTAAGCCCCATGCAGCCTATGAGCTTATCAGGATATTAAAGGATGAGGTAGATATACCTATTCATTTACACACTCATGATACCAGTGGAAATGGGGTTGCAACAGTCCTTATGGCGACAGAGGCTGGAGTAGATATAGTGGACACTGCATTTAATAGTATGTCAGGATTAACAAGTCAACCTGCTCTAAACTCGGTGGTAGCAGCTTTAAAAAATACATCAAGGGATACTGGGTTCAATACGGGTGATATTCAGAAAATATCTAATTATTGGAGAATTGTTAGACCTGTATATAGTCAATTCG
This sequence comes from Sporosalibacterium faouarense, assembly GCF_016765695.1. GTDB lineage: Bacteria > Bacillota > Clostridia > Tissierellales > VENL01 > Sporosalibacterium > Sporosalibacterium faouarense. The sequence continues at coordinate 17,276 of NZ_JAETGO010000025.1, forward strand.
AATCTGATTTGAAATCCAGTACAGCTGAGATATATAAGTATGAACTTCCAGGGGGACAGTATTCAAATCTTAAGCCTCAAGTCGAGAGTTTTGGTTTAGGGTATAGATTTGATGAAGTAAAAGATATGTATAAAACTGTAAATGGTATGCTGGGAGATATAATTAAAGTTACACCTTCATCCAAGGTAGTAGGAGATTTAGCCATTTTTATGGTACAGAACAATCTAACACCAGAAAATATATATGATAATGCTAAAGATATGGCTTTTCCAGATTCTGTAGTTTCATATTTTAAAGGCATGATGGGTCAGCCTATGGGCGGTTTTCCTGAGAAATTGCAAAATCTAGTGTTGAAGGACGAAGAGTCTATTACATGCAGACCTGGTGAGTTGTTAGAGGCTGAGAATTTTGATGATATGAAGAAATATCTATATAAAGAATTTGATATAAACGCCGTTGATGAGGATTTGATAAGTTATTCTCTATATCCAAAAGTATTTGAAGATTATTTGAAATATATTAAAGAATATGGAGATTTAAGTAGGATGGGTAGTGATGTGTACTTCCATGGATTATATGAGGGAGAAACCTGTGAAGTAACAATTGAAAAGGGTAAAACATTGATTGTTAAGCTATTAGATATAGGTGAAATAAATGATGAAGGAAAAAGAACATTGATATTTGAAGTAAACGGAAATAGAAGAGAAATTAAGATACATGATAAGGGTAGCAAAGTAAACTCCAAAGTAGAACAATTAAAAATAGCAGATCCATCAAATGAATATGAAATCGGAGTAAGTATACCTGGTACCATTGCTAAATTATTGGTAGAAGAAGGGGATACTGTAAAAGCAAATCAGACTTTAGCTACAGTTGAGGCAATGAAGATGGAAACTAGCATAAAATCAAAAGTTTCAGGAATAGTGGAAAGTATTCTAAAGAATGAAGGAGACCAGGTTAAGTCTGGTGAATTGATTATCAGATTGAAGTAAATATAATTGTAATTAACTATTTTCCCCATGAAAATTCATGGGGATTTTTATGACTTTTTTTATTGTATAGCTATCTATAAAAATTCCTTAAATTAGCCAATAAGATGAAATGTATTTTCTAAAAAAATAATAAAATTTTCTTATTGACTGTATGAATATAACAGTGGTAGAATATTGTGAGACTAAATTATTTAGTGAGTCGAAATAAAATATTGTGTAACTTCATAAGGGGGAAGGCAGATGGCTGAAAAGGCAGAATTAACAAAGTCAGAATATTCAATAGTTAATAAGGCTGAAGCAAATTTAACTAAATCAACATTTAAATTGGCTTTGCCTGCAATTGGTGAAATGATGATGCAAACATTACTAGGGTTTGCAGATATGGCAATGGTTGGAAGTTTAGGAGCAGCAGCAATTACTGCAATAGGATTAAGTGATATGCCAATGTCGACTGCCATGTCAGTGTTTGCAGCAGTAAGTGTAGGTACTACTGCATTAGTTGCCAGGTCCATAGGGGCAAAGAGACAAGAAGATGCTAATAATGTGGCGAAACAGTCATTAATTATAAGTTTTGCTATGTCTTTAATATTTACAACTTTAGCCTTTTCACTAGCTGAGCCAATAGTTAAGTTAATGGGGGCAGAACAAGATGTTGTTCCATTATCAACAGTATACTTTAAAACTGTAAGCTTAGGACTACCATTCATGATTATAGCTATGATAATGAGTGGTGTTTTAAGGGGAAGTGGGGACACAAAGACGCCTATGTATATAAATGGCTTGTCGAATGTAGTGAATATAGTGGGTAACTTTTTTATGATATTTGATAGTAGAATAGTGGAGTTTACTATTCCTCTAATAAATAAGCATATATCTATATTTATTCCTGGTGCTGGTATGGGAGTTGCTGGCGCTGCAATATCTACTACTTTGGCAAGAAGCTTAAGTGGTATTGTTATATTACTTATTCTTATGAGTAATAGGGGAGTTATTAAAATAAATATTAAAGAAAAATTAAAAGTGGATATTGTTATAATTAAAAGAATATTTAATATAGGTATTCCTGCTGCCATAGAACAATTCTTTATGAGATTTGGACAGCTGATATTTGGTAGAATAATTTCAAGCTTAGGAACTGTGATGTTTGCAGCCCATAGAATTACATTAATAGCTGAATCAGTATCTTTTATGCCTGGATTTGGATTTGCTTTAGCAGCTACTACTTTGGTTGGACAGTACTTAGGAGCTGAAAAACCTGATTTATCTGAAAAAAGTGGATTTACAGCAGTTAAAATGGCAGCTATAGTTATGAGTGCTTTTGGTATATTTTTCTTTGTTTGGCCAGATATATTTCTTAAGATATTTACTAGAGATAAGGAGATATTAGATAATGCCAGATGGTGTTTAAGAATAGTAGCGTTATCTCAGCCTTTCCTTGCAGCAACCATGGGGTTTGCTGGAGGTTTACGGGGAGCTGGAGATACAAAGTGGGTGTTAATAATTACTATAATAGGAATCTGGGGAATAAGGGTATCTATGGCACTATTATTTGTATATGTTTTCAAATGGGGTCTTATAGGAGCTTGGATAGCAATGAGTATTGATTTAATAATTAGAGGAACACTGTATTTCTTTAGATTTAAGAGTGGTAAATGGAAAGCTTTAAGAATATAGTAATTTTTGATATATGGAAGACTTGGTGCTCTTTATTAGCATTGAGTCTTTATTTTTACTAAAACTTGATTTTAAAGGTATATAAAGACTATAATCAATATAAGAGGATATATCTTTTTAGTATTATATAAAAGCGTAGTGGAAATCTATATAATCATGTAAACTCAGAGTCTTTATACAATATAAAAATATAGATTCAGGAAACTGAAAATTTAAATATATAGATGAGAGAATTGAGTATTTACAAATTATCATAGCTATAAGGCTTTTAATAATAAAATTTCTTAAGGCAATAATGTTAAGAGTTGAGAAAGGAGTTACTAAAATGGAAGTTAAAAAGATAAATGAATTTGTTGTAGGGGATTACATAGAAGGTTTTTTCTTAATTAAATCAGTAAATATTAAGACTACAAATAATAACAAAAAGTATCTAGATATAACTTTAAGTGATAAGACAGGGGAAATAAATGCAAAAATGTGGGACTGCACAGAAGAAGATGAATCAAAATATAAAGACAATTGTATGATTAAAATAAGAGGAAATGTTACTGAGTGGCAAGGGAATAATCAATTTAAAATAGATAGAATAAGATTAGCAAATGATGAAGATGATATTAATATAGAAGAATATGTGCAAGCTGCTCCAGAGGACCCTAAGTTTATGTATGGAGAAATATTAAAGTACATTGATAAAATAAAAAATCCTGACATTAATAAGATAACTAGTCATGTATTTAAAGAAAACAAGGATAAGCTTTTATATTATCCAGCTGCAAAATCGAATCACCATGCCATACGTTCAGGATTACTATATCACATTAAAAGAATGTTGATGACAGCTGAAAAACTGAGCGAGGTTTATTTAAATATAAACAAGGATTTTCTCTTTGCTGGGGTTATATTACATGATGTAGCTAAGATTTATGAGATGGACTCAAATGAGCTAGGAATAGTATCGGATTATACTAATGAAGGGCAGCTTTTAGGTCATATTATTCAAGGCATAAAAATAATAGATAAGGAAGGCGAGAAGTTAGGAATAGATAGAGAAGTCTCCATGTTACTTCAGCATATGATTTTATCCCATCATAATGAGCCTGAATTTGGTAGTCCAAAGAGACCTATGATACCCGAAGCAGAATTATTACATTACATAGATATGATAGATGCAAGAATGTATGATATGGAAAAAGCTTTAGAAGGTATAGAGCCAAAGCAATTTTCAGATAGAGTTTGGGTTCTTAATAATAGAAGGCTTTATAAGCCTGCAGTTAATGAGGAATAGAGGATATAATAGTATATATATTGAAAAAGATGTTAAAAATTTTAATATAATCTTGACAATGGAAGTAGTTTGATGTATCATTAACCAAAATATAAGTATAAATAGCTGTGATGAGGAGAGTAATAAAGAATAGTAGCTTTTAGAGACATAATCATTTGGTGAGAGATTATGAGTGAATATCTTTATGAAGATCACCTTTGAGCTGAATATTTGAATTAATAGTAGGATATTCCGTACTAATGCGTTAAATTATTAAGAGTGATAGGATAGTGATAATGCTATTTAAGTATTTACTACATAGCTAAATTGAAGCTATCTTATAATTTGGGTGGTACCACGGTAATTCGTCCCTAAGTCAAGTGACTTAGGGATTTTTTATTTAACTAAATTTGAAAGGGTGAAAATGATGAAGAAATTTAATGAGTTATCTCAACAACCAGTAAAGAATGTTGAACAAGATGTATCTAAATACTGGGATGAGATTGATCTTTTAAAGCAAAGTGTTGAAACAAGAGAAGGAAAAGAACCTTTTGTATTTTATGAAGGACCTCCAACTGCTAATGGTAAACCAGGAATTCACCATGTGCTTGCAAGGGCATTAAAGGATAGTGTATGTAGATACAAAACTATGCAAGGGTATCAAGTAAAGAGAAAAGCTGGATGGGATACCCACGGACTACCAGTTGAAATTGGTGTAGAAAAGGAATTGAATCTAAATAGTAAGCAAGAAATCGAAGAATATGGAATAGATAAGTTCAATGAAAAATGTAGAGAATCAGTATTTAAGTATGAGGGATTATTTAGAGAAATGACTAAGCGTATGGCTTATCTAGTAGATATGGATGACCCTTATATAACATTAGATAATGATTATATCGAGTCCGTATGGTGGATATTAGATAAATTCAATAAAGAAGGATATATCTATGAAGGTCATAAGATACTGCCTTACTGTTCAAGATGTGGTACAGGATTAGCATCCCATGAAGTTGCACAAGGATACAAGGAAATAAAGAGTAATACTGTTATAGCTAAATTTAAAAGAAAAGATGCAGATGAATATTTCTTAGTTTGGACAACAACTCCTTGGACATTAGCAGCTAACGTTTGTCTTACGGTAGGACCAGAAATAGATTATGTTAAAGTGAAATCTAGTGATGAAGTTTACTACGTTGCTAAAGCATTAGCTGATGAGGTAATAGAAGGTGAGTATGAAGTTCTTGAAGAGATGAAAGGTAAGGACTTAGAATATATAGAATATGAACAGCTCATGCCATTTGTTCAAACAGATAAAAAAGCTTTCTTTGTTACATTAGGAGACTATGTTACTACAGAAGATGGTACTGGTATAGTTCACACTGCACCTGCATTTGGTGAAGATGACTATAATCTTGGAGTAAAATATAACCTTCCAGTATTACAGCCTGTAAATGAAAATGGTAAATATACAACTACTCCTTGGGAAGGTAGATTTGTAATAGATGAAGATCTTAGTGTAGATATAATCAAGTGGTTATATAACGAAAATAAATTATACAAGAAACAAAAAATGGAGCATAATTATCCACATTGCTGGAGATGTGATACTCCACTACTATATTACGCTAAGCCAAGCTGGTATATTGAAATTACTAAACTTAAAGATAAATTAATTGAAAATAACAATAATGTTGAATGGTATCCAGATTATGTAGGAGAGAAGAGATTTGGTAACTGGTTAGAAAATCTAAACGATTGGGCAATATCAAGAAGTAGATATTGGGGAACTCCACTGAATCTTTGGGTATGTGATGAATGTGACCATATCGAGAGTGTAGGTTCAAGAAAAGAGCTTGTAGAAAAAGCTATAGAGGATATAGACGAAAGTGTAGAGCTTCATAGACCATATGTAGATGATATTCATCTAAAATGTGAGAAATGTGGAGAGACTATGACTAGGGTTAAAGATGTTATAGACTGTTGGTTCGATAGTGGGTCTATGCCATTTGCCCAACATCATTATCCATTTGAAAACAAAGAAAGCTTTGATGGAGTATTCCCAGCAGATTTTATCTGTGAAGGTATAGATCAAACTAGAGGATGGTTCTACTCATTACTAGCTATATCAACTTTTGTCACTGGTAAATCACCGTATAAGAGAGTACTTGTAAATGACCTTTTACTAGATAAGGATGGGAAGAAAATGTCTAAGTCTAGAGGAAATACGGTTGATCCATTTGAGATGTTCGATAAATATGGAGCTGACGTTCTTAGGTGGTACCTATATTATGTATCTCCAGCTTGGACTCCAACTAGATTTGATGAAGATGGATTAAAAGAGATAAATAGTAAGTTCTTTACAACAATAAAGAATGTGTATAACTTCTTCACTCTATATGCAAATACAGATGGAATAGATCCAAGAGAGTTTACTTTAGATTATGAAGAAAGATCAGAGCTTGATAAATGGTTATTATCTAAGTTCAATACATTAGCAAAGCTTGTTGGGGAAGATTTAAAAGTATTTGACCTAACTAAGGCAGTTAGAAAGATACAAGAATTCGTAAACGAAGACTTATCTAACTGGTATATCAGACGTTCAAGAAGACGTTTCTGGGCTACTGAATTAACTCAGGATAAGAAAGCGGTGTATAGCACAACTTATGAGGTACTAGTTGGTATATCGCAAATGATAGCACCATTTGCACCTTATTTATCAGAAGAGATATTTAGAAACTTAACTGGAGAAGCTTCTGTACATTTAAGTACTTACCCAGTTGCTAATGAGTCTCATATAGACAAGAAGATTGAAGAGAGAATGGACTTAGTTAGAACTTTAGTAACCCTTGGAAGAGCTTCTAGAGAGTCTGTTCAAATAAAGGTTCGTCAGCCAGTTCAAAAAGTACTAATAGATGGAAAGCATGAAGAGCTAATCTCTGACCTTGTACCATTGATAAAGGAAGAGTTAAACGTAAAAGAGGTTATTTTTGCTAAGAGCTTGAATGAATATATGGACTTTAACTTGAAACCAAACTTTAGAGTGGCAGGACCTAAGCTTGGACCAAAGGTAAAGGCATTTGGAAAAGCTTTAGCTCAACTAGACGGTTCAGAAATAGCACCAAAAATTGATAAAGGTGAGAGTGTTACTATAGACTTAGATGGTGAAAATTTTGAATTAACAAATGAGTTAGTTGATGTAAGAATCGAAGCTAAGGAAGGATTCACAGTATCTATGGAAGATAATCAATTTGTTATTCTAGATACTACTCTTACTGAAGAATTAATCAATGAAGGATTTGCTAGAGAATTTATATCTAAGATTCAGCAAATGAGAAAGAATAATGAATACGAAATGATGGATAATATCAAAATATTCTTCAATGGTGATGAAGAAATAACTAATGCAGTTAATATCCATAAGGATTATATTATGGAAGAAACTCTTGCGGTAAGTATAGAAGAAGCTCAAGACGAGGGATTTGAAACTCATGACTTGAATGGACATGATACTGAAATCAAAGTAGAAAGAGTAAAGTAATAACTAATTATTAATTTGAAAAAATAATATACTCCTTTTATGATAAGTGGATTGAGTAATAAAAATCTGATTATATCATAAAGGGAGTTTTTTTCTTAAATACTGAATTATTTTATTGTTGGATTTATGAGAGAAGATATAGTGAAATTTAATTCTTTAACTTAATGTTATACAGTTGGAAGAAAAATTATATGTTAGAGGATTATCTATTTGATTGTTGAATATATATATTGAGATAAAGGAAAAAATGTATAATGTTAAAGAACAGCTATAGCAAAATTTATAATTTATTATAGGGTTAAAGTACAATAATCTTAACTTTGAGGGAATTTTAGTATATATGGGAGTTGACATAAATGAAAAAGGTTACAAAACAGCTAAATGTTAATAAGACGGTAGGGACACTTATTCTTATTAATGCTATTCAAATTGCAGTTCTTTTTGCAATTATAATCTATGCTTACTTTATAATAGATAGGTCAAATTTAGAAATAGATAGTAATATTAATCTAGTTATATCTGTAGTATTAATAATAATAATTTTTAATAGTATCAGGTCAATTAAGGATATCTATTTATTGTCAAATATGAGGTCAAAAAATAATGTACTTGAAAAAACAGTCCATGAAATAGAAAGTTTGAATAAGAGATTAAGGGGCCAAAGACATGACTTCCTAAATCATTTACAGGTAGTTCATGGACTTATTGAAATGGATGAATATAATGAAGCAAGAGAATATATTCAGGAAATATATAAGGATATAAACAAAGTTAGCAGAATACTTAAAACATCAAATGTGGCAATAAATGCCCTGCTACAAGCAAAAATACAAGAGTGTGAAAATTCAGGAGTACAAGTCACTTTGAAAATATCATCCCATCTAGAAGAATTAAGGATACCTTCGTGGGAAATGTGTAGAGTATTGGGAAATTTGATTGATAATGCAATTTATGCTTTAGATCATACTGAAGACAAAAAGATAACGATAGAAATTTATGAGGAAATGTTAGGATATGTATTTAGAATTGTCAACACTGGAGAGTCAATTCCAGTCGAGTTACAAGAAAAGATTTTTGACGCTGGATTTACGACTAAAGGAAATGAAGGAGAAGGTATGGGACTTGCAATCGTAAAAGAAGTTGTAAGTGAATATGATGGAAAAATAGGACTTGAAAGTGACGATCATTGGACATCATTTACTATTACAATTCCATATTAATATCTGTTATATGATTGTAATGACGGTTTAGGACTCCAAGTGTATATTTTATAAGAAAGGTATTTATTAATAGACTAGATAGATGTATTATTTTAATAACAAGAAAAAGATAATGAGTGTTTTATAATAAAAGGTATATTTAAATGCCTAATTATAGGCGATTAAAGGAGGGGTAAAGATGGAAATAATTACAGCAATAATATCCAACTTAGATATAATTTCTGTTGTATGCTTTATAATAGGGTTTGGACTTGTAATAATTGAAATGTTTGTTCCTGGTTTTGGAGCTCCGGGAATATCTGGTTCAGTGCTATTAATTGTGGCAATTGTCTTAACAGCAAATACAGTTTTAGAAGCATTTATTCTAATTATAATGGTTCTTATAATATTAGGGATATTGCTTACAATAATATTAAAATCTGCGAATAAGGGTGGTGTAGCTAGGGGAGTAATATTATCTACTTCAATGACTAGAGATAAGGGATATGTCGGTGTTGGTACTGAAGATATGGATTATTTCTTAGGAAAAGAAGGATTGGCATTAACAATGCTACGACCAGCAGGCTCAGTAGATTTTGATGGAGTTAAATTAGATGCTCTTACTGATGGAGAATATATTCAAAAAGGAAGTAAAGTTAAAGTGATTAAGGTTAAGGGACGTAGGTTGGTTGTGAGAAAGATAGATAAATAAACTGATATTATAAGAGGGAGTGATATCATATTCAACCGTTGAAAGTTTTAATAGCAGATGATGATAAGGGTATGAGGCTTATAATAAAAAAAATAATTGACAAACAAGAGAATTTTAAACTAGTAGGTGAAGCTGAAAATGGTAAGGTCGCATTAAAGCTTGTGGAAGATTATAATCCAGATGTGATATTTTTAGATATTGAAATGCCAGAGGTGTCTGGCATAGAGTGTGCTAAGAAAATAGTAGATATTAATCCAAAAGCATCTATAATATTTGCAACAGCCCATGAACAATTTATGTCTGATGCATTTGAACTATATGCCTTTGATTATTTAATCAAGCCTTTTAAAATAGATAGAGTATACAAAACTCTGAGAAAGATAAAAAATCTAAATTTAGAGAAGGAATATGATATACGAAATATACGAGAAAGTAGTGAAAAATCAGTTGAAAAGCTTATTATAAAAAATAAAGAAGGAATGAGCTTCATTGATAAAGATGATATAGTGTTGGTACAAAGGGAAAATCGTAGTACAGTAATATATACCTTAAATAATAGATATGTGACATCTGAAGGTTTAGGACATTTAGAAGAGCGACTAGAAGAAAGGATATTCTTTAGAAGTCATAGATCATATATTATAAATATTTCCAAGATAAATAAAATAGAGCCCTATGGTAGATGGACATATATAGTTAAATTTAAAGGAACAGACATGGATGCTTTAATTACCCATGAAAAGTATGAAGAACTTGAAAATATTATAGTTGGAAGCTAGTTTTTGTAGAATTAGAAAATAAAAAGGAGTAGCGTATTTTTTATACGTAACTCCTTTTTAAATATTTAAAAAGTTCAAAGGTAGGTAGATTTCCCATATATAATTATATGCTTTAGAAAATCTAAATAAATTCATATCGTACATTATATCAACATAATTTAGTTTTTTATAGCAAGTTTTGGTTATATACGACTATATTGATAAATAATGAGGGTATATTTCATATTAAGCTAATAAATTTGCATTAATTAATAGAAAATATAGTAGAGTTATGGTAATATTAAATTGCCCTTTTACAGAGAATAAATCAAAAGTATTAATAAATACTATTGTTTATAAAGTATTATCAGTTTATAATACTTTAGATAGGGAGATTTATATTATTTATTACTTAATTAATGAAGCTGAAAAAATTGGATTATAAAATTTTCGTGAATAACTTAAGTGGAAGAAAGTAATATAAATTGTGTAATTTGAGCTTAGTAATATTTTTTAAATATATATGGAGGTGTTTTAATGGAAAAAGTAGAACAAAAAGTCGTTGATACCATAAGATTTTTGGCGGTAGACGGTGTAGAAAAAGCAAATTCAGGACATCCAGGTATGCCAATGGGAGCAGCACCTATGGCACATACACTTTGGAGCAAATTCTTAAAGGGTAGTGGAAAAGATCCAAACTGGGCTGATAGAGATAGGTTTGTTTTATCAGCAGGACATGGTTCTATGTTAATTTACTCATTATTACATTTATATGAATATGATGTAAACATGGATGATCTTAAAAACTTTAGACAATGGGGAAGTAAAACGCCAGGTCATCCTGAGTATGGTCACACTCCTGGAGTTGAAACAACAACAGGACCATTAGGTCAAGGTATTTCAACTGCAGTAGGTATGGCTTTGGCAGAAAGAAGAGTAGCAGCAGAGTTTAATACTGAAGATTTTAGTATTGTAGATCACTATACATATGTAATAGCTGGAGACGGTGATTTAATGGAAGGTGTTTCATCTGAGGCAGCTTCATTAGCAGGACATTTGAAATTAGGGAAACTTATAGTAATGTATGATGATAATAATATTACTATTGATGGTACTACTAAAATAAGTTTTACAGAAGATGTAGGACAGAGATTTGAAGCCTATGGTTGGGAAGTAATATCTGTAAAGGATAGTAATGATATTGATGAGCTTGAAGCGGCTATAGCAAGGGCTAAGAAAAATACTTCAAAGCCAACTTTAATAAAGGTTCCTACTACTATTGGATTTGGTAGTCCTAATAAGGCAGGTAAGTCAAGTGCTCATGGGTCTCCATTAGGAAAAGATGAGGTTAATCTTACTAAAGAAGGTCTTGGTTGGAACACTGATGAAGATTTTTATGTACCACAAGATGTAAGAGAATATATGGATAAGATAATTGTAGAAAAAGAAGAAGAAAGACAAGTTTGGGAAAAGAGGTTTAAAGAATATAGAAGTAAATATCCAGAAAAGGCTAGAGCATGGGATATATGGCATTCAGAAAATGTACCTGCTGAAGCATTCGAAGATGAAGAATTGTTTGAATTTGATGAGAAGCTTGCTACAAGAGCTGCAGGTGGTCAGGTAATGAATGTATTAGCAAAGAATATTCCTAATTTGATGGGAGGTTCTGCAGACTTAAATGCATCTACTAAAACATATTTAAAAGGTAAAGGTGATTTCCAAGCAGAAGACCCTACTGGCAACAATGTTAACTTTGGTGTTAGAGAGCATGGGATGGGTGCAATACTAAATGGAATGTCTCTACATGGTGGATTAAGGGTATTTGGATCTACATTCTTGGTTTTCTCAGATTATATGAAGCCAGCTATAAGATTGTCAGGTCTTATGAAGCAACCTGTTACTTATATATTTACCCACGATAGTATTGGGTTAGGAGAAGATGGACCAACCCATCAACCAATCGAGCATCTATTAATGCTTAGATCAATTCCAAACGTAACTGTTTTTAGACCAGCAGATGCTAAGGAAAGTGCTGTGGCATGGACAGAAGCTTTAAAAAGAACTGACGGACCTAGTGTACTAGTATTCAGTAGGCAGGGACTTCCAACGCTAGATGAAATTAAAGAAGATGCCCATAAAGGTGGATATGTATTAGTTAAAGAAGAGAAGGATACACCTGATGCTATACTTATTGGATCTGGCTCAGAAGTATCTCTGCTCGTGGAAGCTCATGATAAGTTGAAGAAAGAAGGAATAGATACAAGGGTAGTTAGTATGCTATCTTGGGAACTATTTGACCAACAGTCTGGGGAGTATAAGAATGAAGTATTACCAAAAGCTATAACTAAAAGACTTTCTTGTGAAGCTGGAACAACTATAGGTTGGAGAAAATATGTTGGTAGCGAAGGTGTAACTATTGGAATAGATGGATTTGGAGCATCAGCACCTGGCAATGTTCTTATGAAAGAGTTTGGATTTACAGTAGAAAATGTTGTTAAGAATGTCAGAGGGATGCTTTAAGATAGTGATTATTAATTTTAGGAAATGCATAAATTTATGCATTTCCTAATAACATTTAATTCAAAATGTTATTATAGAATTTTGATTCAGGAGTTGAAGATAATGAATTTTAAATACTTTACAGTGGTACTTACTCATACTTAAGCCGGGGGCGAAGCCAAAGCTAGTGAGATCTGAATTACACCTACCAGTGGAAGGTGGGAAGAATTAGGGAGTCCCGTCTTACAGTGGCTGATACAGAATAATAAAATCAGTCTTGGTCCGGATTCTTGGATGAAATATGCCTTGATGAAGATGGAACTGGAAGTAATCGCTAACCCTAAAGGAATAGCGGTGAATTTGTCACTATTCTTATCAAGCCTAGGAACTTTAATAAAGAAAATACGGAACCCGAACTCCTTGATTTAGTAATAACTAAGTCATGGAGGGTAGGTATGAGTAGAAAAAGTGAAAATACAGGATTTTTATGTGTGTATTGTGGAAGAGAGGTACTGCCACTAAGTAATGGCAGCTTTAGAAATCATTGTCCTTTTTGCTTACATTCTAAGCATGTAGATATATTTCCAGGAGATAGGATGAGTAAGTGTGGAGGAATATTGAAGCCAATTGGGATTAAGATTCACAAAAAGAAGGGAATGCAAATAATTCACATATGCGAAAAATGTGGGACAAAAAGAGTTAATATAATAGCTGAAGATAATAAACAATCCGACGATATTAATGAATTAGTAAAATTAAAAATAATATAGAATTGGCTGAGGTAAATATTTACCTTAGCTTTTTTCGTGTACCTATCATATATAGTTTATATTAGTATTGTCTATTCACTTAACTAAAAAGTTTTAAAGATATTCTGTAGACGTTTATAATATTGGTAATGTAAACCAATTAAACATTATAATGAATTTTACTGAAGTAGTTTTTATTTGTATTATAATAATGGATAAACAAAGTAGCATAACCAAGGAAACACTTAATGTATAGTGTTAAAATATAAAAAAGTATAAACATTATATTGACATATTCATTATGATGTTATAATCTTATAATAGAATATTCTATTTCCTATGTAAACATTATAATGTTATAAAATATAGGTTTATCTAATTAATGAAAGGAGAAACATAATATGTTAGACAAAAATTCAGCGGTGCCGTTATATCAACAACTTAAAGAAATGCTACAAAATAAGATTGAATATGATATGAAGTCAGGGGATGCTTTACCTACAGAACCAGAAATTGAAGAATTATATCAAGTTAGTAGAATGACTGTGAGAAGAGCAATTGATGAATTAGTACTTGAAGGGTTAGTATACAAGCAACAAGGAAAAGGAACTTTTGTAAAAGACCAAAAAATAATTCACAACGTTGAAAGAATTACTAGTTTAACTGAAGAAATGGCAGATAGAAACATGCCATTGGAAACAGTTTCTATTAGTATAGATGAAATGGTTCCTACTTTAAGAATACGTGACATGCTAAGATTATCTCCAGATGAAAAAGTGGTTAGGATTAAAAGAATAAGAAATGTAAATAATGAGCCGTTTACAATCATGATAAATTACTTAAGAAAAAAGCTAGTGCCTGGTTTCTTGGAGAAGGGGCTTAAGGGAGAGTCATTATATAAAGAGTTAGAAAAAAGATATAATATAGTACTTCAAAGAGCTGAAGAAACTGTTGAAGCAAGGGAGGCAACTGAGCTAGAAGCTGAAATATTAAACATTAACCCTTGGTCACCAGTACTGTATCTTTCAAGAATATCATATACAGGTGAGAATATCCCTGTAGAGTATACAAGTGTTACTACAAGAGGAGACAGATACAAATATAAAGTAAATTTATATGGGAGACAGGGATTGAAGTAATGTTATAAGGGGGTAATATAGTGCTAAAAAAGTATTTTTCCAGTAATTCAATCAAGCTAAGTGTGAATGCTAAAACCCCAGAAGAAGCTATAAGAGAAGCGGGTAATATACTTGTAAAGGAAGGAAAGATAAAGGGCAATTATGTCGAGGATATGATTAAGACCTATAAAGAACTTGGTCCATATATAGTATTAGCACCAGGGATAGCTATGCCACATTCAAAGCCTTCAGAAGATGTAAAGGAAACGGCTATAAGTTTTATTCAGCTTAAAGAACCTATTGAATTTGGTCATCCTACTAATGACCCTGTTAAACTAGTATTTGCTCTAGGGGGAGTAGATCATAGTAGTCATATAGGTATGTTACAGCAATTAAGTATGGTTTTAAGTAACTCTGAGAAGTTAAATAAGCTAATGAATATAAAAAGCTATGAAGAATTCTTAAAAATAATTGATTAAGGAGGATAACAATGAGAGTTTTAGCCGTATGTGGGATGGGTTTTGGTACGAGTCTCATGCTTTTGATGAATATTCAAGAAATAGGTGAAAAATATGGGATAAAGGTTGACGGAGAAGCTACAGATCTTGGTTCTGCTAAAGGAAGAGATTTTGATTTAATCGTTGCGTCAAGTGAAATTGCAAAAGAGTTGAAGGATGAAAAAGCACCAGTAATAGGTATAAATAATCTACTTGATAATAATGAAATAGAAGAAAAAATTTTACCTATTTTAAAGGAATTGAATAAATAGGCTAACTATTAAATATGAGCAATGAAAAAAAGTATGATACTGAAAATTAATAAAATAACAAAAGGGGGAAATTAAAGTGTTAGATATTATTGTATCTATATTAAGTAATCCAGCTTTTATACTGGGTATTATTGCGTTGGTTGGATTAGTTGCTTTGAAAAAATCGTCATCAGATATAATCAAAGGAACTTTGAAAACAATTTTAGGTTTCCTTATTTTAAATGCAGGTGCTGATATCATTGTTAATGCACTGATACCATTCAGTCAAATGTTCACAGAAGCCTTTAATTTAAGTGGTATAGTTGCGGAAGACAATTCGTTGGTTGCAGCTGTTCAACAATTTTTAGGTAAAGAAACTGCTTTGATAATGGTATTTGCTTTTATTATAAATGTCATTCTAGCAAGGATAACACCTTGGAAGTATATATTCTTAACTGGACACATGATGTTTAGTTTTGCAGGAACTATGGCTATTGTACTTGATCAAATGGGATTTAGTGGAGTGCCTTTAATTTTAATTGGAGCTTTAGTACAAGGTGTATCAATGGTACTATTCCCAGCAATTTCTCAACCATTTGTAAGAAAAGTTATAAATGGTGATAATGTAGCATTTGGTTTTTGGGGGAGTTCATGGATTACATTATCAGGATATGTTGGCGGATTACTTGGAAATAAAGAAAAATCATCTGAGGATGTTAAAGTTCCTAGTAGTTTAGATTTTTTAAAAGATATGTCAATTTTAATGGGAATAGTAATGATAGTAGTATATTTAGTAACTGGATTAGTTGCGGGGAATGAAGTAGTTGTAAATTTATCTGGAGGACAAAATGTAGTTTTATATAGCATTGTACAGGCATTAACCTTTGTCGCAGGAATTCTAGTTCTATTACAAGGAGTTAGAATGTTCCTTGGTGAAATAGTACCAGCATTTAAAGGAATTGGTCAGAAAATAGTTCCAGGAGCTAAACCAGCATTAGATGTACCTATTTTCTACGCATACGCACCTGTAGGAGTAACGATAGGTTTTCTATCAGCTATGGTTGGTGGGTTATTGGTTACTTTTATTTCACAATGGCTTCCTGTTGTTGTGTTACCAAGCGTAATTGGTCTATTTTTCATGGGAGGTGCTGCTGGTGTATTTGGGAATGCTGCTGGAGGAAGAAGAGGAGCTATTATAGGTGGATTTTTCTTAGGATTTACTAGCTCTCTATTAATTGCTTTAGCTTATCCACTAGTTGATGTCACAGGTTATGGCATACAAGGATTGTGGTTTGCATCACCTGATGCAATTATAGTTGTAGTAATTATGAGGTTAATTGGATCGATATTTGGAGTATAGAATATGTTTATAAATTAAAGGAGCTGATACAATGGGAAAGGTAAGAACCTTATTAGGAGATATTGAAAAAAAAGATTTAGGATTTACTTATAGTCATGAACATTTAATTGCAGTACCGCCAGCTTCTCAAAAAGACAGAGATTTAGAATTGAGCGATTATAACAAATCACTAAGGGAACTAAAAATATTTAAAGAAATAGGAGGAAACACATTAGTTGAAGCTTCTACTTTAGATTATGGGCGTAATGCCGCTCTTATGTTGCAAATGTCTGATGAATCTAAAGTAAATGTAGTAGCAACAACAGGCTTTAATAAACACATTTACTATCCTGAATGGGTAGAACAGAAAAGTATTGATGAGATAAAAGATATCTTCATAAAAGATATCACAAAAGGAATGGATGGAACTAAGGCAAAAGCAGGATTCTTAAAAACTGGATCTTGGTATAATTTAATTCATCCATTGGAGGAGAAAGTTACTAGAGCAGTTGCTAGAGCCCATAAAGAAACTGGAGCCCCTATATGGGTTCATACTGAAGTAGGAACTATGGGACTTGAGATGCTTGATATTTTGGAAGAAGAAGGAGCAGATTTAACTAAAACAGCTATTGGACATTCTGATCGCAATGCTGATCCTTACTATCATTTAAAGCTTGCTGAAAGAGGAGCATATATACAATTTGATGGACCAGGTAAGGTTAAGTACTATCCTGATAGCACAAGGGTTAAATTAATTAAAAATATTATTGATAACGGATATGTAAAGCAATTATTAATATCTGGAGATATGGGAAGGCAATCATATCTCGAAGCCTATGGAGGAGGACCAGGATTTAGATTTATAAAACAAAAATTTATACCTAGATTAATTGATGAAGGAATTAGTCAAGAGTATATAGATATTATTTTTATTGTAAACCCAGGTAGATGGCTAGGACAATTTTAGGCGGTGATTGATATGGAGACATTAACAAATAGAGATATAGTATCTATAATTAGAGGTGTTAATCCAGAATTCATAGAATCTATTGCAGAAGTATTAATAGATGAAGGAATAAAATGGATTGAAGTATCTATTAGTGATGAGAAGATAGGACTAGAGTGCATAGATAAATTATCAAAAAAGTTTTCTAAAAATGAGATTAAACTAGGAGCCGGTACGGTTACTAATAACGAACAAGTCGATAGAGTATTATCGCTAGGTGCAAGCTATATCATAACTCCAGGATGGGATAAGGAGCTTATAAGATATATAAATAGTAAAAATGTACTAGTTATACCTGGTGTATTTTCTCCTTCTGATGTGATGCAAGCCCAAAGCGAAGGTATTAAGCTATGTAAGCTATTTCCAGCTAATGATTTGAAGTCTAGCTATATTAAAAGTTTAAAGGGACCTTTTCCTAAAATGGATTTTCTCGCAGTTGGTGGTGTGAAAAGAAGAAATATTGAAGAATACTTAGATTATGGATTTAAAACTGTCGCAATTGGTAGCGATCTTGTTCCTCGTAATGCTAAGAAAAAGGACTTAGAGAATATAAGAAAAAGTGCTCAGACTTATATGAAGATAATGAGTAAAAGGAATGATTCAATTGAAACAAACTAATGAAATACTATATATGACAAGAGATGATGTACAAGAACGAATTACTGAATTTCCTGTTGCAATATTGCCATTGGGAGCAACGGAGCAACATGGGCATCATATGCCATTAGGGGTAGATACTATACTGGCACATGAGCTAAGTAAAAAGGTAGCAGATAAAACTGGAGCATTGGTATTACCGCCTATGCCATTTGGATATTCATGGGTATGGAGAGATATAGCTGGAACTATATCTTTGCAACAACATCATGTAGAAATGATTATTAAAGATGTAGCCCATAGTGTAGAGCGATATGGTATAAAATTATTAGTCGTAATCAATGGACATGATGCAAATAAGGCTTCAATGAAATATGCAGTAAGAGAATTAGTTGATGAGTCAGACTTAAAGGTTATTTATCTGTTTTATCCAGAAATGGATGAAGTTCTAGATGAGTTGATGGAGACACCAACATGGCATGGTATGATACATGCTTGTGAATTCGAGACATCACTAATGTTGGCGGTAAAGCCTGATCTAGTAGACATGGACAAGGCGGTAAAAGAATATCCTACTAAAGATAATCTATATGGAAAGTCAAGCATGTCATTGGGAAATATAAGTAAAAGTGGTGTTTTTGGAAACTCTACCAAGGCAACAAAAGAAAAAGGACAAAAGCTTTTGAAAATCTTTGTAGACAAAATGGTTGCTAACATTATGCAAGCATACAAAGAAATATAACAAGATATTATGCCTATTACTGTGGTTACAAATAACTCATATAATAGTTAAAATGAAATTTGGGATATAACTGTTAAGAATAGGATAAAATAGGAGGCATATTATGGTAAGCTTAAGTATAAGATTAAAAAATAAATCAGGAATGCATGCAAGACCAGCAAGTTTACTTGTTAAAGAAGCAGGAAAATTTAAATCAGAAATTAAAATAATCAAGGAAGAGAAAGAGTACAATGCAAAGAGTATTATGGGAATATTAAGTATGGGTGCAGCAAAGGGAGATAGTATTACCTTTCAAGCTAAAGGTACAGATGAAAGCGAGGCAATAGAGGCAATAAAGAATTTAGTTAATAGTAACTTTGGAGAATAAAGCTGGTGAATAGTAAGCTATAGAAGGAGCGGCGAATTTTTTCGCCGCTATTTTATTTAAAGCATAGTTTCAGTAGAAAATATATGGTACAATACTCATGATAAATAAATGTAAAGGGGATATGTGGATTGAAAAATCAAAATATTATACCAGTTGTTGCAATGATCTTTACAGTAGTTTTATGGGGATTATCTTTCTTAAGTATTGATTTAGTCGTACACACAATTTCTCCAATGACTCTAGGGTTTTTAAGATTTTTTATTGCGTCAATATTGCTTACGGTAATAGTTAAAATAAAGGAGCCAAAAAGTAAGATTGATAAAAAGGATATTCCACTTATGGGATTAGCTGGATTTGTTGGAGTAACATTATATTTTTTCTTTGAAAATAACGGTATTAAGTTACTTAATGCGTCGACTGCATCTCTAATAGTTGCATCTATTCCTATCTTTACTTTAATATTTGATACTATAATATATAAAGAGAAAATGACGAAGCTAAAGATATTAGGAGTTTTCTTCTCTTTTATTGGAGTATATTTCATAGTTGGAGGTAATATAAGACAGTTATTAAGCTCTGATACTGGATTAGGATATATTATGATGTTTGGAGCAGTTCTTTCTTGGGTAGCCTATACATTAATTACTAAACCATTGTTTGGAAAATACTCTCAACTATTTATTGTATACTATCAAAGTCTATTTGGAACAATTCTATTCATTCCTTTTATATTTTTTGAAAAGACAAATTGGAGTAATGTAACAGGTAGCATGGTATTAAATGTTTTATATCTTGGTATATTTTGCTCAGCTCTTGCTTATATAACTTATGTTTATGGTATGGAATACTTAGGGGTATCTATATCATCAATATACTTAAATGTAATACCATTAGTTACTGTTGTGGCTAGTTTTCTAATATTAGATGAGAAAATAACTATTAATAAAGCTATAGGAGGAGTATTAATAATAGTTGCAGTCACAGCATCAAACTGGAAAAGACCTGGAAAGAAAAAAAGAAAGAAGGTTGTTGTTGCTGAAACTAAGGTAGTATAATGCCTCCGTTTTAGAACAAGAAGGATGGTGAGTTATTGTTATGGAATTTAAAAATGGACAAATTTTACTTAAAAGTGATTTAACTATTAGAACTATAAGAGATGATGGAGTAGATATAGATATAATAATACCCACTGAAGATAGACCAATCAATTTATTTTTTCATGGTTGTCCAGAGTATTTTAAATCAAGAATGCAATTTTCAATGGTAAAGAATATTATGTTTAGATTTACTACTTTAGAAAATAATAATATAGTCACAGTCCATTTGTTGAGAAACATCGATTTATATTCATCGATTGTAAATTTTGAAATAGATTATGAAAAGCACAGTTTTGAAATTATAGATAAAATATATTATGTAAAACTTTATATAAAAGAAAAGGATTTTCGGAAAAAGAGAAGAAAATAATAAATTAGATACTAGGAATAAGTCACAAATAACAAGGGGGGATACTGTGATAATAGAAGTGGTATCTAATAAATGTTATCGAAACACCTCGGATTTAAAATTAATTGCTTTTTTCGAAGATGAGGATATTATTAAAAAGTATAATGGGTTAGATAAAGATATAAAGGGAGTAATTGAACACATAATTAAAGTTAATAAATTTACTGGAAAATATAAAGAAATTTATGGCTTCGTATTACCTAGACAAAAAAAACCAAATAAAATATTAATAGCTGGTCGAGGAAAATTATCGGAATTAACAATTGAGAGGATTGGAGAGATATTTCCCGTAATATTTGAAAAGGCTATAGAATTAAATGCTAAATCTATGGAAATACCTTTGTTAGGGGGGCCTCGTCAAGGAAGTTTAGGAATTAAAGAAGTAACTAGGATAGTGAGTGAATCCGCATTGATAATAGAATATGGTTCTAATAAAAACAAAGGAGAAAAGGGAAAAAACACTCCAGATAGGATAAACATAATATGTGATGATGATGCAGTTAGAGTCGCTGTAGAAGGATTAAATGAAGCTATGAATCTAGAAAATCTAGCCATATTGGATAGAGATTAAGGATTTGAGTAAATTCTGTTAATGTATTATACCCTAAAAGAATATGTTTTTAGGTTTTAAATTTAACCATCAGGCTAGATAAAGAAATTTATCTTTCAAACTAAAAGGAATAAATGCCATAAAACTGCATTTATTCCTTTTAGTTTTTTAAATTTAAAAGTTTTTACAATATGGTATGTATTAACTATCTAAGAATTCTTCAGCCTTTTCTATAGAGGCGAAGTATTCTTCTGGGGAATCCCCTACATCTTTAAAATTCCTCTTAGATTGCATTTTCACTATAGCACTTGTTGCTACTAATGCAGATTTTCTAAGCCCTTTTTTGACTGCATAATCTTTTCCTTCAGCTAAAACTTTAGCTACTTCTTGTGTAGCTGGCTTAAACTCACTGATGTCAAAAAGTGCAGTGAAATTTGATTTTGCTTGGTCGATGACTTTTTTTAACTCGTCATTGTACTTACTTACTTCATCAACCTTCATAAACCCCGATACTACCCCTTTAATTCTGTTTTTACTTCTGTCATAAGTTACATTATACATTTAAATCCCTCCTTAAAAATTAAGTAATATAATGAAAAATATTTAAGATATCCCATAATTAATCATATCATAAAAATTAAAGAAAATTAAGAAAAAAATAGAAAAATGTCATTATTTGTCGCTAAAATTTTCTTTAAGACCCTCATTAAAAGCTTTAAGGTTAATATCTATATGACGTCTTGGCAGAATGGTTTTCATTGCGTTTTCGATATCTTTAGAGGTAAAAGGTAATAAGTTTAGGGATGAGCATGCACCAACTAAAACAGTATTCAATACCCTTACATTGCCTAAATTTTTAGCAATCTCTGTTCCATTTAATGTGATCAGATGATTAGTATTGTTTTTTATGTATTCTCTAACTTTTTTTTCATTGACCCTTGCATTCTTAGTTGTGTAGGGTCTTATGAAAAAATCATTGGTAACAACTGTACCAGTCTTTTTTACTCTATCAAGATATCTAGCGGTTTCAATCATTTCAAAACCTATAAGTAAATCTACACTTTTTTCTGGTATCATAGGACTGATAACTTCATCTCCAATTCTAATTTCACTTGTAACAGATCCACCTCTTTGGGCCATTCCGAAGACTTCAGCAGTTTTTACTTTTAAATTACTCTTCAATGCACATTGAGTTAATAATTTAGATGTAAATATTGCACCTTGTCCTCCTACACCTACAACAATAATATTCATTAATACTCCCCCTCCCTTATTGCACCGAATTTGCAAGTAAATTTACATATTCCACATCCAGTACACATCGTTTTATCTATATGAGGGAGTCCATCATTATATAAAGCAGGACAACCTAGGTCATCTATACACTTATTACAGTTTTTACATAGTTCATTATCTATAGTATAGTATGACTTTGTATTGAGTTTACTCACACATGGACTTCTAAAAATAACTAGAGAAGTACCTTTATAATTCACAGCTTCTTGTACCTTCTTGATACTATCTTCTATGTCATATGGGTTACCATATGATATATGTTCAACTCCACATGCACTAGCAATCTTTCCAATATCCAACATTTTTTTCTTCTGCCCTTTAATAGTTGCTTCAATACCAGGATGATATTGATTTCCTGTCATAGCTGTAGTTTTATTGTCTAGTACAATTATAGTCATATCTACGTCATTATATGTAGCATTGATTATGCCAGGGATACCAGTGTGGAAATAAGTTGAATCTCCAATAAAGGAAATATTTTTGGTATCTGGATTAATATGATGCAAACCTTGGGCCATTGTAATACCAGCTCCCATACATAAACATGTATCAATAACCTCAAGAGGCTTGGCATTACCTAAGGTGTAGCAACCTATATCGCCACTATATACAACGTCTAATTTCTTTGTTGCTTCCTTTACAGCATAGAAGGAAGCTCTATGGGGGCAACCTGCACATAAGGTAGGCTGTCTATGGGGTAAATCAATAGTATCTATTTCATTTATATCACTATCACGATATTTCATACTATTTTCAGAAGTAGCACTAACTTCTTTTAATGAAATATCATTAAGATTGCAAAAATAATCTTCTAAGACAGACTTCACATAATTTATTTTAAGTTCTCCGGCGTAATGTATATGGTTGCTTTTCTTACCTAAGATATCAACTTTTTTATTTTTAAAAGATAATTCGATAAGGGCTTCCTCGATAACTGGGTCTAATTCTTCTAGCACCAAAACCCTATCTACTTGTTCTAAAAATTTTTTCCCAAGCTCATCTGGGAATGGATAAGGGTTACCAACTTTTAGAATACAAATATCATCTAAATAATCCTTAGTTAATTCATCAACATATGTTGCAGTTATTCCTCCCGTAGCAATACCTAATTTACCATTACCTTTAATATAATTAAATTCATTATCTGAATGAATTTTGCTAATTTCTTTTTGCTGTTCCTCAAGCTTAATATGATTTTGATAAGACAGCTTAGGAAAAATTACCCACTTAGAGCTTTTATAAAAGCCCTTTGGTTTATAAGGGGTAATTTCATTAGTAATTTCAACTATGCCACTTCCATGACAAACTCGAGTTGTTGGTCTAATTATAACTGGAAGTTTCGTAGTTTCTGATAATAAAAATGCAGCTTTAGTCATAGAATATGCTTCTTGGGGAGAACTAGGATCAAAAATAGGAACATTTGAGTATTTTGCGAACATTCTGGTATCCTGTTCTGTTTGAGAAGCGTGTGGTCCTGGGTCATCGGCTATGGCAATTACTAAGGCTCCTTGTACTCCTAAATATGTTAGACCCATGAATGGGTCTGCTGCAACATTAAGACCAACTTGCTTCATAGTTGTTAAAACCCTCGCTCCTGCGATGGCCGCTCCTCCTCCAACTTCTAAAGCAACTTTTTCATTTACAGACCATTCAACATAAGTATCATCGGCAGAATTTTCAAATACAGTTTCTAAAATTTCAGTTGATGGAGTTCCAGGGTAACCAGTAGCTAGATTTAGACCACATTCAATGGCTGCTATACCTATAGCTTGATTACCAGTGAGAATTTTTTTAATCATGTTATTTCTCTCCTTTAGTTTTATATCTATACTTTAGCTAATCTAATTATATTGCCCATTTAAAAAGAGCAGCAGCGTGATTTTCTCCTGCACCTGATGATGCAATTAGTATTGTGTCTCCCTTTTTAATTCTATTATTCTCTAAAGCATGATACATACTAGCAGGTATTGAAGTAGAGGCTATATTACCATAAATATTAAATGTTTGATAAGATTTATCCTCTGATAGTTCTAATAGATCCCTCCAGGCATCATGAGCCCAATGACAAGGTTGATGGGATAGGAAAAAGTCTAAATCAGACTTCGAATAATCAGATTTATTTAAGGTTTCAAATAGTACTTCACTCATGTAATCTAAAGATTTTTTTCCCATTTCTCTAGCTTTTTTAGTATTTGAAGTCATTAAATTTTGAAGTGGTGATTTTTCAAAATGGGACCTGTATTTTGATGCTAAAGGTAATCTTTCTCTTACGGTGAAGGCATCATGATAATAGCCATTAGAAGTACAGTGAGATGTTATGTAGCCATATTCTTCAGGAACTTCTCCAACAACAACAGCACTAGAACCATCGCCAACATAAGGAGTCAAATAATCATTTTCGTCAATTATTTTTGAATGAAAAATTGATGTAATAACTAATATTTTCTTGAACATTCCACTTTTTATTAAAGCTGAAGCATTGATAAACATAGTGACAAAACTTGAGCAGCATGTATCTATGTTCCAAGCAGCAGCATTTTTAAGTCCTAGCTCATATTGAACTAAACTAGCATTACCAGGAACAGTTTCATTAGGTACCATAGAATGAACTAAAACAAGATCGATTTCCTCCTTACTTATATTTGCAT
This sequence comes from Sporosalibacterium faouarense, assembly GCF_016765695.1. Classification (GTDB taxonomy): domain Bacteria; phylum Bacillota; class Clostridia; order Tissierellales; family VENL01; genus Sporosalibacterium; species Sporosalibacterium faouarense. The sequence goes on from NZ_JAETGO010000025.1 coordinate 42,578, forward strand.
TCTTTAATGCAGCTTCTCCTGCTTTAATTTCTGCTTCTGAAGGAAGCATATTTTTTGGAAAAACTCGTCTTTCATCTATTCCCAAAAAACAATCCTTTTTAGATTTACTTGGTGGAAGATTTAAAAATTCCTTATCATTCCAATAATCGTTAGTACGTATTTCTTCAGGCATATAAAGACCTACACCTAAAATACCAGCATTCTTTTTACAATTTGTCATATAAATCCCTCCTAAATACTTTATAACTGCATGATTATTTTGTAATAACAAAACATATATTACAAAATATTACAATATACTTGGAATTTCTACAAACAATCACAATAATTATTATACTACAAACAAGAAAATTATGGTAATAAAAACGTAAAGTAATACAAAAAAATAGGACTATAAGCCTATTAAAATTTACAAAAATAGGCTTATAGTCCTATATAATCCCATATTTCAATTACTTACAATACTTCCTTTAATAAGTCAATAAATTTCTTGTTCTGCTCTGCTGTACCTATTGAAACTCTAATCCAGGTTCCTGTAATAGGTCTAATAATCATTCCTTTTTTCTGGAGATTTACGAAAATTTCATTTGCATCCTTCTCAACATTAACAAAAATATGATTTGTTTCAGAAGGGGCATACTCCAATCCCATTTCATCAAATGCTTTATAAAGGAAATTTTTACCCTCTTTGTTAACCTCATAGCTTTTCTTTATAAAATCATCATCTCCTAATGCAGCTACTGCAGCGACTTGGGCTAATGTATTTACATTAAAAGGCCCACGGATTTTATTAATGTTACTAATAATTTCCTCACTTGCCATTGTATAACCTACCCTTAATGCGGCTAATCCATATATCTTCGAAAACGTTCTTAAAACAATTAAATTGGAATAATCATTTAAAAGGTCTAAGCTGTTTTTAGGAAAATCATCTCTAGTTACATATTCATTGTATGCTTCATCATAAACAACAATAATATTTTTTGGAACCTTTGCTAAAAAATCATTTAATTTGTCTTCTGTAAACATAGTACCTGTAGGGTTATTTGGATTACATAACCATATGAGACGAGTTTTATCAGTAATTGCTTCTAACATTCCATCAATATCATATGTCCATTCCTTTAAAGGTACAATAACAGGTTTTCCACCCATCATTTTTGTAGTAGCTATGTATCTTGAGAATGTAATGTCAGCCATAATAGCTTCATCACCAGGATTTACAAAGGTTTTTGCTAACTGATCCAGCATTTCATCGGAGCCACTGCTAGGAAGAATTTGACTTGGTTTTAATCCAGTTTTATTTGCCAAAGCTTCTTTAAGTAAAGTGCAGTTACCGTCGGGATATATAGCTAGATTATCAGCAGCTTTCTTAATGGCCTCAGTAGCTTTAGGAGAACATCCTAAAGGATTTTCGTTTGAGGCAAGCTTGATAACTTCATTTAATCCATACTCTCTTTTAACATCCTCGATTGGTTTACCAGGTTTATATGCTGACAACTCTTTTAGTTCTTCTCTAAATTGTATTGCCACTTAATCATCCCCCTTAAAAAAGTAAAAGTCTATTTAATGCAATTATAACATATATTTAGATGGTAGAACATTATTGTTATTGTCTTTTATAAAAAATTCAAAATAAAATAAAAATTTAGGAAAATAAAATAATATTTTATCTTAAAAATGGAATAATAAAGTAAAATAACAAAAAAATGAAAAATAATAAAAAAATATCTTTAAAAGTTGCAAGGAATATTCGAAATATTGTAGAATATTATTAATAGTCAGAAAATTATACGAACCAAGGGGGTAGGTGTGTTAATGAAAAACTATGGTACTGATCAAATAAGAAATGTTGCACTTTTAGGTCATGGTGGATCAGGAAAGACAACTTTAACAGAGGCCATGCTATTTCTAACAGGCGTAACCAAAAGAATGGGCAAAGTGGAATCGGGAAGCACAGTATCAGATTTTGATAAAGAGGAAATAGCTCATCAATTTTCAATTAGAGCTACAAATATTCCTGTAGAGTGGAATAAATCAAAATATAATATGATAGATACACCGGGATATTTTGATTTTGTAGGTGAAGCTTTTAGTGCATTAAGAATAGCTGGGGGAGCTATTATACTTGTTGATGCAAGTTCAGGGGTAGAAGTTGGAACAGAAAAGGCATGGAATTATACGGAAGAAAGAAATATCCCTAAAATCATTTTTGTGAACAAAATGGATAAGGAAAACGTTAACTTTGACAAAATAATAAATCAATTGAGAGATAAATTTGGTAAGAAAATAGCTCCATTCTGTATACCTATGGGAGTAGCTGATGACTTTAAAGGATTTGTAAATGTAGTAGATTTAAAGGGAAGAGAATTTAATGGAAAAGAATGTGTTGATGTATCAGTTCCAGAAGAATTAGAACATACTATTGAGCCAATAAGAGAAATGCTTATTGAGTCAGTTGCTGAAAGTGATGAAAAGTTATTAGAGAAATATTTTGAAGGAGAAGAATTTACAACTGAAGAAATCCATGAAGGATTAAGAAAAGGAGTTGTAAATAATGAAGTTGTTCCTGTATTAGTTGGTTCTGCAACTAAGGGAGTTGGTATTCAATCGTTACTTGACATGGTGTTTGATTATCTTCCAACACCTAAAGATATGGGTGATTTTGAAGGAATTAATCCTGAAACAGAGGAAAAAATTATAAGAAAAGCTGATGAAAATGAACCTTTCTCAGCTCTAGTATTTAAAACAATTGTTGACCCATTTGTTGGAAAGTTATCTTTATTTAAAGTTTGCTCAGGTTCTATGTCGAAGGACTTAGAAGTGTTAAATCCTAATAAAGATGAAACTGAAAAAATAAGCAATCTATTCTTGTTAAGAGGAAAAGAACAGGTTGAAGTAGGTAAAATAGTAGCCGGAGATGTAGGAGCTACTGCTAAACTACAATATACTGAAACTGGAGATACCTTATGCGATATGGATAATCCAATCCAGTATGAAGGAATTAAATATCCAAAGCCATGTTTATATATGGCTATTGAACCGAAATCAAGAGGAGATGAAGAAAAGATAGGTACTTCTCTCCATAAATTAGTAGATGAAGATCCTACTTTTACTACTGAAAGAAATAGTGAAACTAAGCAATTGTTAATTGGTGGTCAAGGAAATATGCAATTAACTATTATAAAGGATAAGCTTAAAAATGCTTTCGGTGTAGAAGTAGAGCTGTTTGATCCTAAGATAGCTTATAGAGAAACTATTAAAGGTAGAGCAGATGTACAAGGTAAGCATAAGAAACAATCTGGTGGAGCAGGACAATATGGTGATGTTCATATTAGATTTGAGCCTTCAACTGAAGACTTTGAATTTGGTGAAGAAATATTTGGAGGATCAGTTCCTAAGCAATATATTCCAGCAGTAGAAAAGGGACTTAGAGAAAGTATTGAAAAAGGTGTCTTAGCTGGGTTCCCAGTTGTAAAACTAAAGGCTACTTTACATGATGGTTCTTATCATCCTGTTGATTCAAGTGAAATGGCATTTAAAATAGCAGCATCTGTTGCCTTTAAGAAGGGATTGAAAGAAGCGAAACCAGCACTTCTTGAGCCTATAATGAATGTTGAAATATTAATCCCAGATGATTATATGGGAGATATAATGGGAGACATGAATAAAAGAAGAGGAAGAATATTAGGTATGGAGCCACAAAAAGGTGGAATGCAATTAGTAAAAGCAGAGGCACCACAAGCAGAAATGTTTAAGTATGCTATAGATTTAAAATCAATGACTCAAGCAAGAGGAAGCTTTACCATGGAATTTGCAAGATATGATGAAGTTCCTGGACAAATAGCAGAAAAAGTCATAGCTACAGCTAATGCAGGAGAGTAAGTGAAGATTTGATATATAATTGCTAGATAAGGGAGTACAGTTAGAACTGTACTCCCTTATAATATGCTTAATTTCAGTAGTTAAGATTCTTTTTTAGCCATTTATAATATATATATTCCCAAATAAAAACTACTATATATAATATAGGAGACCATGGAAGGATACGCCAACGTGGATAATGGACTATACCATAGGGTAAAGCTATAAATAACTCTAATAAAGTTAAGGCTAATGACCATAGTCCAATGTAGAAAATTAGACGAATCCTCTTCTTTGGTAATAGTTTTATGTATATGAGGGCTAAAGCTGGATTCATCCCTACACATGCCCAAAAACTATACCAGCCTCTATAGTTTTTAGCCACAAAATAATATTGGCCAAATTGTTTACATAAAAGCATATCAGATGCAAATCCTAGTGCAGTAGTCATAATAATAATTTGGATATCAGCAAAGCTTAACTTATGAAATCCTATGGATATACACCCTAAGATTATTAAAATTATTAATAGAATCCAAAATGGTGGATAAAGGTAGTCCATATTTCTCACCTCTAATATTGCATAAAATAAATAACTATATTGAATATCTATAGTATTTAACAAAAAATAAAATTTATTAGTTTAGAAAATTGTATATTTATTATTCTTATTGCCTTGAAAGACTATGTTGATAAATATGTAAAATAGTTCCAAAAAACTAGTTAGTTTTATAACAAGTACAAACACATATAATTAGCTAATTACTTGAATATTATTTGGATAGTCCATATATTTCCACGAATTGCTCTTATTGACAATTAAAATGGAAAATATTACAATTAATTAGAAGTATTTTTTTGCAAACATTGTCGGGAAAGGGGAATAAAATGAAGATAGAATTAAAAAAAATTATAATATTTTTCATATCATGTTTATGCCTATTTTTAGCAAGCTGTAATTCAAGTCTTGAAAGCAGTTCAAACATTAATGAAATTATATTCAATGATACTGAAAAAGAAAATATTAGTAAAATAGATAATAACAATGAACAAGTATCGAAAAAAGACTCAGATGAAAATCAAAGTCTTTCAAGTCAAGTAGTTGATATTTCAGAAAAAATAGTAAAAGTTAATTTGAATAAAAAAAATAATTTTACTGTTTCCGAACTTAGAGTAAAAGTTCCTACTAAAGCTGTAGTTGGTGATATTGCTTATAGGGATGGAATGTTATATTATGTTTTGGTTTACCCTATACCTATGAGTGATTATACTTTTCAAGTTCAAATTATAGAGCAGGATTTAGATACTTCTGAAACAAGAATTATATACGATACAGGAAATTTAAGCAGTCCTTTTTACATAAATGAATTAAGAAGCACAACATCAGGTTTATATTGGGTGTTCTATACACCAAACAATGAATGGAAGATTCTACGTTATGATTTTGCAGATCAAGAAATAAAAGAATTAAGATCCAATAACAACTCTTCTTTCACGCCATCTTTAGACGTTGCAAATATCTTTGTTTCATGGTATGAAGAAGTTCAAGGAAATGATGGAACTAAAAAGAATGTACTTATGATATATAATGAAGAAACTGATAGTTTTATGAATATAGAGCATGATGTTTATATGCATTCTGCTTATGATAGGGCGTATATAAGAAATAATAATATTGCTTATATGACACAAAAAAATTCAAAGTACTTTTTAGTTGTAGATAATCTTATAGATACTGAAAAAACTCAAATAGAAAGAATGTCTCAAAATACTCTGTCTATTTACTCCAATGGTGACTATACAGTGTGGAAAGATAATTTCTACAATTGCAATGTGTACATATATGAACATAAAACTAAAAGGACTATGAAATTTAATACAGAGCAATTTAATATTAAATTATTTTCAATGGATTTGATATCAGACAAATTACTTATAAATGATTGGAATACAAAGGATATATTAGTATTAGATATAAAGACGATGAAGTTATCAAATTTAACTAAAGAATTAGACTCCAATGAAGGATCCTATGTACTTGGAAGAACGATAGAAAATCTACACTATATTGCAAGGAGTACGACTAAAGATGAAACCAAAATTCTTATTATTAATTTGAATGAAAAGTAGGAATATTAATTATAGTAACTCTATTTTTTTCATTCGCCTATAGGTTGATAGAGAAATGATTTTTATATATTAAATTAATTTTTGTTATGACCAATGGTAGAATAATAAGTTTGCTATAAACAGAAAATATAAATAAGCCACCTTAATAAAGGAGGAACATCATTGACAGACTATTATATTAACTTAGACTTTCAAGGACAAAAAAGGCCTAATGAAAAGCTAAAGGATGTAATAGAAAATATTCAATATGACGATGAGCTTATAGTAAATGTAGCAGCTGATAATCATAGAAAGATAGAAGGTGCCACAAGGTTTTTAGATAATAATGGCTTTGACCATTTGAACAAAGGAATTAATAGTGGAAATCAAATATCTATAGTAGCTCACCTTAAGAAAGAATAAATTATTAATGTCAATGAAATAACTAATGTAGATGAAGGGCCAATCCATTGGATTGGCCTGGATACTTGAGAGAAATAGTTAAATTATGAGAAAAACATCGATAAATTATAATAATAAACACTAATAAGTTAAAATAATTAATAATCATAATTATTAAGGCTTGCAAAATAGCAATTAATATTTTTTAATATAATTAAGGTCAAAGAAAGTCAAAGTCTAATTTGTGCAAGTATTGTATTGAGAGGTGTTTATATGTCTAGAATAAGTGATATAATTGAAGAATTTATAAAATCACTTTTAAAAGAGACAAATAATGGTATATTAGAAATAAAGAGGAATGAATTAGCCGATTATTTTAATTGTGCTCCTTCACAGATAAATTATGTATTGAAAACAAGATTTAATACTAGTAATGGTTTTTATATTGAAAGTCGAAGAGGTGGAGGTGGTTATGTAAAAATAATTAGAGTTGATTTAAACAATAATAAATATCTAAGTAATATTATAAATAATAATATAGAAGAATCTATTACAAAAGCTAGAGCCTACAATGTTATTGAAAATTGTATAGAAAAGGGATTAATAACAGCCAGGGAAGGTATGCTAATGAAAACGGCTTTAAGTGATAGAGCCTTGAATATGGCATCGGGATATAAGAATCAAATTAGAGCAAGAATTCTTAAGGATATGCTTCTGATTATTTCAAATAAATAGTATAGGAGTGATTATATGCTTTGCGAAGAATGTGGAAAAAACCAATCTACAGTGCATTTAACCAAGATTATAAATGGAAAGGTTAACAAAGTACATTTATGCGAAGAATGTGCTAAAAAACATAAAACGTTAGACTTTGATTCTACATTTTCAATACATGATTTTTTTGCAGGATTATTAGATAATACAGATGATAGTACTCTTTCTTTGGGGCAATCAGCTAAAATTCAGTGTGACAATTGTGGGATGACCTATAGTAAATTTAGACAGTCAGGAAGACTAGGATGTAATGAGTGTTATAATTCCTTTAAGGATAAACTAATACCGCTTTTTAAACGTATTCATGGTCATGACAATCATACAGGCAAAGTACCAAAGAGAGCTGGTGGCATTATTAGAATTAAAAAAGATATCGAAGATCTAAGAAAGAATTTAAGTATAGCAGTTAGAGAGGAAGAATTTGAAGAAGCAGCAAGGCTTAGAGACAAGATAAAAGACCTTGAGAAAGAAATTGAAATGAAATAGAGGTGATATCGTGGCTAAGTGGTTAAAAGGCAAAGGTCCTGACAGTGATATCGTTATAAGTAGTAGAGTTAGGCTTGCAAGGAATCTAGAAAATACTAGCTTTTCTCAAAGAATGAATGATGAAGAAGCTAATGTAGTAAAACAACAAGTTAAAGATGCAATATTAAATGGAAATAGTGTAATATCTAAAGATTTTAACTATTTCAATATAGAGAATATTGATCTGTTGAATAGAAGGATATTAGTTGAAAAACATATAATAAGTCCTGGACTTTTAGAGAAACCTGATAAGAGTGCATTTCTGATAAGCAAGGACGAAAAGGTCACTGTTATGATGAATGAAGAAGATCATGTAAGAATACAAGTTTTAAATCCTGGATTGAGCCTTGAAGAAAGCTGGGATTTATGCAGTAAAATTGATGACTTATTAGATGAAAATCTTAAATATGCTTTTGATGATAAGTTTGGATATATAACAGCATGTCCTACCAATGTAGGTACAGGATTAAGAGCATCAGTTATGCTTCATTTACCAGCTCTAGTTTTAACTAATTATATAAATAAAATACTCCAGGCGGTAAGTCAAATAGGACTTACAGTAAGGGGATTATATGGAGAGGGAACAGATGTCATGGGAAACTTGTTCCAGATATCTAATCAAACTACTTTGGGAAAAACTGAAGAAGAGATAATTGAAAAACTAAAAAATATAGTGATGCAAATAATTGATAAGGAAAGAGCTTCTAGGGAGAGTTTATTTAATAATCAAGGTATTCGTATAGAGGATAAAATATATAGATCATTGGGAATTTTAAGAAATTCTAGAATAATCACTTCTAAAGAAGCAATGGATTTACTATCGTTTGTAAGAATGGGAATTGATATGGGGATTATTAAGGATGTAAATATTGATGTTGTTAATAATCTCATGATTACAACACAACCTGCTAATATTCAGAAATATGCTAAAAGTGAATTGAGTTCCCAAGAAAGAGATGTTAAAAGAGCAGAATTAATAAGAGAAAAATTATAAAGATTGGAGGAATAAATATGGCAATGTTTGGAAGGTTTACTGAAAGGGCTCAAAAGGCTGTATTACTAGCTCAAGAATCAGCAAAAGAACTGAGCCATAACTATGTGGGTACTGAACATCTTCTTTTAGGATTGGTAAAAGAAGGAGAGGGTGTAGCAGCAAAAGCTATTGAAAAAATGGGAGTAAGTTTAGATAAAATAAAAGAAGAGATTATTGGAACTGTAGGAAAAGGAAATAAAGGAGAAGAAATATTAGGATTTACACCAAGAACAAAGAGGGTCTTTGAATTAAGTTTTATGGAAGCTAGAAGTTTAAATCATAATTATGTAGGAACTGAGCATATTCTTTTAGGTCTATTAAAAGAATCAGAAGGGGTAGCCTCTGTCGTATTAAAGAGGTTAGGCTTAGATTTAGAGAAAACTAGGCAAGAAATTATAAAAATGCTTAATAACAATTATAATGGTAAGCCAAGTGGCAATAGTGAATATGGAAAAAGAGGTGGAAAAACTCCTACATTAGATAAATATGGAAGAGATTTAACAAAACAGGCCGATGAAGGGAAAATCGACCCAGTTATAGGGAGACAAAAAGAGATACAAAGAGTAATTCAAGTTTTAAGTAGAAGGACTAAAAATAACCCTTGTTTAGTTGGTGAACCAGGTGTAGGTAAAACTGCTATAGCAGAAGGATTAGCTCAACGAATCGCAGATGGAGAGGTTCCAGAATTATTGACAAATAAGAGGGTTATAACCCTTGATCTATCTTCTATGGTTGCAGGAGCTAAATATAGAGGAGAGTTTGAAGATCGATTAAAAAAGGTTATGGAAGAAATAAGACAATCCGGAGATGTAATTCTGTTTATTGATGAAATGCATACCATAATAGGGGCTGGAGCAGCAGAAGGAGCTATCGACGCTTCAAATATTTTAAAACCTGCTCTTGCTAGAGGAGAATTACAGGCTATCGGTGCTACAACTATTGATGAATATAGAAAGCATATAGAAAAAGATGCTGCTTTAGAGAGAAGGTTTCAGCCTATAACAGTTGAAGAACCAACAGCAGAAGATACTTTGAAAATTTTAGAAGGGTTAAGAGATAAATATGAGGCTCATCATAGGGTGAAAATTACTGATGAAGCTTTAAATGCTGCTACCGAGTTGTCAAAAAGATATATTACTGATAGATTCTTGCCAGATAAGGCAATAGATTTAATAGATGAAGCTGCTTCTAGGGTTAGGCTTCAAGTAATTACAGCTCCACCAGAATTAAAGGAATTAGAAGATAAACTGGAAGAGCTATCTCAGGAGAAAGAAGAGGCTATAAGTACTCAAGACTATGAAAAAGCAGCAAAGATTAGAGATAATGAAAAGAATATTAAAGAGGAATTAGATAATAAGAAAAATCAGTGGAAAAAGGAAAAGCAAATTAGCTCGAATGAAGTAGGATATGAAGAAATAGCCCATGTAGTTTCAGAATGGACTGGAATTCCAGTTAAGAAAATGACTATGGAAGAATCAGAAAGATTATTAAATCTAGAGAAGATTCTCCATAAAAGAGTCATAGGACAAGAAGAAGCAGTTAAAGCTATCTCCAGTGCAGTAAGGAGAGCTAGAGTAGGCCTGAAAGATCCTAATAAGCCAATAGGAACTTTTATATTTGTAGGTCCTACAGGAGTAGGTAAAACTTATCTAACAAAGGCTTTAGCAGAAGCTTTATTTGGTGATGAAGATGCTGTAATTAGATTAGATATGTCAGAATATATGGAGAAGCATTCAGTGTCTAAACTAGTGGGCTCGCCTCCAGGATATGTTGGATTTGATGAGGGAGGTCAACTAACTGAGAAGGTAAGAAGAAAGCCATATTCAGTTATATTATTTGATGAAATTGAAAAGGCTCATCCTGATGTATTTAATATATTATTACAGCTTCTTGATGATGGTAGATTAACTGATTCAAAGGGTAGAATTGTTGATTTTAAGAATACAGTAGTTATAATGACCTCAAATGTAGGAGCATCGAAAATAAAGAAACAAAAAACTTTAGGATTTGCATCTCCTTCAGAAGAAGAAAAGGAAAAGGCTGAATACGATAAAATGAAGGATATGATAAATGATGAACTAAGAAAGACATTCAGACCTGAATTTTTAAATAGAATAGATGAAACTATAGTATTCCATCCTCTAAATGAAGAACACATTAAAGAAATAGTAAATCTAATGATTAAAAATTTAGAGGATAGATTAAAGAAAATGAATATCAATATCGAAGTAAGTGAAAAGGCTAAGGAATACATTGGAAAGGAAGGATTCGATCCAACTTTCGGTGCAAGACCTCTGGAAAGAGCTATAAGAAAATTAGTTGAAGATAGATTATCTGAAGAAATGCTAAAAGGAAATATTGAGAAGAATGACACTGTTATAATTAATTATGAAGGAGAAAAGCTTGTATTTGAGACTAAATTAGGAGTTTGCTAAGTAAAAAACATAGAAATGAACTGTAAGACAGCGCATTATTTTGGTGTGCTGTCTTTTTTAAGCAATAATTCCTATTTTTGATTTTGTGCTTATTATATAAAGGAATTAATAGGAGAAAAAAGAAAAGTATATTTATGTAGCTTTATTAGATAGGAGTAATATTATTTCCATATGATGAAATATATTTCATGCAAACAATAATCTTGTGAATTAAAGGGGTATCTATTTAAAGGGTTTTAAATAAACTTTTATTGTTTAAAATATTAATAATTTTCATAATGGGGAGATTTCATATTAAAATTTTGTGAAAAAGTTTATACTTAATTTGTAAATATGTGATTTCTTTAAATGTATAATTTGATAAATATAAGCTAGAGGTTTATAGGAGGGTTTTAGGTGACAAAAATTATTATAAGTAACATGGAATTTAATACTAAAGAGTTTTATCATGACTTAATAAGAAGTGAATATACAAACGAAAAATTAATAAGAATTAAATTTGAGATATCGGTTAAAGGTCGGGAAGATAATGAGAAACTGAAGGATATATTAGTAGAAGAGTGCTTTGATGTGAGTGTGCCTGAAGATGACATTCAATTTATAGGGAGAGAAGGGGAAATTAGTTATAATTACCTTGCGGATGATGTAAGTAAAGGGGATCCAGTAGAATTTATTTATGTATTAGAACTGATTGAGTACGAAGAAGTGGAAGAAAATATAATGAATGATGAAAGTGAAGAATTAGGTTATCTAACAAAAATACATAAGAAATTATTAGCTATTGAAAAATTATTAATAGATAAAGGTATAGCAACTAAAGAAGAAATTGATGAGATTTCATAGAGTTTAATAAAATATTATAGTTGAAGAAATTACATATTAAAGTTCTTTGAAAAATATCTTTGATTGATAAATGTGCAATTTTTTCAAATGATTAATATAGTATAAATTATTGATATATTTCATTTTATACACTATAATATTTGGCATATTAGTAAATAATTAAAATGTACCTAATATTTAGGAGGTATTTTGTGGGTAAATTAAAGAGTAAATATGTATGTCAGGAATGTGGATATGAAACACCAAAATGGCTAGGAAAGTGTCCATCTTGTAATCAATGGAATACACTAGTAGAAGAGATATATGAAAAAAAATCTAAATCTGTTGTTTCGAGAGAGTTCACTGAGGGTTCAATACAAAAGCTAAAAGATATTCAAGTGGAGGATGAGGACAGAGAATCAACTAATATTGATGAATTAGATAGAGTTTTAGGGGGAGGAGTAGTAAAGGGGTCCCTAATTTTAGTTGGAGGAGATCCAGGGATAGGAAAGTCTACCTTGTTAATACAAACAGCCCATAATATAGCCAGTAGGGGATTAAAGGTATTATATATAACTGGAGAGGAATCAGCTAAGCAGGTGAAGTTACGTTCTGATAGGTTAAAGGTGAAGTCCGAGGATTTATATATATTAGCTGAAACTAATATAGAAATTGGCAGAAGAACTGTCGAGGAATTAAATCCTGATGTATTGATAGTAGATTCAATACAAACTGTTTATAATCCTGAAATTACTTCAGCTCCTGGGAGCGTGAGTCAAGTAAGAGAAGTAACTGCTTTACTAATGAGATTATCTAAAACTAGAGAAATGGCTACATTTATTGTTGGACATGTAACTAAGCAAGGTTCAATTGCTGGACCTAGAGTTTTAGAACATATGGTAGATACTGTTCTATATTTTGAAGGAGAAAGGCATAATACCTATAGAGTATTAAGAGCAGTAAAAAATAGATTTGGTTCTACAAATGAAATTGGCATATTTGAGATGCGTGATGTTGGACTAGTTGAAGTTGAAAATCCATCCGAAATGCTATTATCGGGAAGACCGACATCTTCTTCAGGTAGTGTAGTAGTGCCAAGTATAGAGGGTACAAGGCCTATGCTTATAGAGATGCAGGCATTAATTAGTCAAACTGCATTTGGTATGCCTAGAAGAGTAGCAACAGGCATAGACTATAATAGAGTAGTTCTTATGATAGCTGTACTAGAGAAAAAAGCTGGACTTCAGCTCCAAAATAGTGATGCTTATATAAATATAATTGGAGGACTTCAAATTAAAGAACCTGCAGTTGACTTAGGAATTATATGTGCTATAGCATCTAGTTTCAAAGATAAGATAATTGATTCTAAAACAGTTGTTATGGGGGAAGTTGGCCTAACTGGAGAGGTTAGAACTATAAATCTTATTGAGAATAGGATAAAGGAAGCCTCAAAATTAGGATTTAGTACTGCAATTGTTCCGAAAGCTAACCTTAAAGGGTTGAATATTGAAGAAGAGATGGAAATAATAGGTGTGAATAGTGTGAGAGAGGCCCTAGACATCATCTTGGGAGGGTAATTATGTTAGAAGAAAAGGTTGAAAATAGAAGAATATATAAATCCATTAAAATGTTATCTCCAGGAACTCCCTTGAGGGAAGCATTAGATAATATTGTTAGAGCAAAAACTGGAGCATTGATTTTGATTGGAGACGATGATGAAATTCTAAGTATAGTAGATGGTGGTTTCAATATAAATAGCGATTTTACTCCAGCTCATTTGTATGAGTTGGCAAAAATGGATGGTGCTATTATTTTAAGTTCTGATTTGAAGAAAATACTATATGCAAATGCTCATTTAGTTCCTGATCCATTTATTTCTTCCAGAGAGACGGGAACTAGGCATAGGACTGCTGAACGTGTTGCTAAACAAACATCTAAACTAGTTATATCAATTTCTCAGAGAAGAAATGTGATAACCTTATATCAAGGTAATTATAAATATGTTATTAAAGACATGAGTGAAGTATTAAATAAAGCCAATCAAGCTATACAGACATTAGAAAAATATAAGGTTGTTCTAAATCAAGCAATGGCAAATCTCAGTGCTTTAGAGCTGGAAGATTTAGTTACAGTTTTTGATGTTGCTAAGGTTTTGCAAAGAACGGAAATGGTAATGAGAGTAGTTGCTGAAATGGAAAAGTATATTTTGGAACTAGGAAATGAAGGTAGGCTAATTAGTATGCAGTTGGAAGAATTAACTGGAGATGTAGAGGAAGATGGAATAAATGTTATAAAAGATTATTGCTGTGAGGCTAGTAATAATAGCTTTGAAGATATACAAAAAGAAATTAAGAATCTTTCGTCTGAAGACTTACTTGATTTAATAAATATTTCTAGTACTCTTGGATATGATGAAGGTATTAATTCACTTGATATTAATGTTTCCTCAAAGGGTTATAGAGTGTTAAATAAAATACCTAGATTACCATCAAATGTTCTCGAGAATGTAATAGAAAAATTTGGTTCATTTCAAGGAATTTTGAAAGCGTCAATATCTCAATTAGATTCTGTCGAAGGAATTGGAGAAATCAGGGCGAGAACTATCAAAGAGGGGCTTAGAAGGCTACAAGAACAATCATTATTAGATAGACATTTATAGCGGCCAAAGGGCCGCTATTTATTTTAGTAGCATTATAACAAGCTATATACTCCTAATGTGTCTAGCTCTTTGTATTCTTTAATTAAAATATCATATAGATTTAAATCTAAGGCATTACAAAGGGAAGCTATATAAAATAAATGATCCCCGATTTCTTCTTCAATCTTTTCCTTACAAACATCACAGAGTTCGCCACTAACATGGCTTTTGAGAGAGTCTTTGACTTCTGCAAGGGTTTCTTTATTATACTCTTGCTTTTCAGAATTTATTGAAATACACCCACAAGAAGTTGAAGCTTTTATTACTGCTCTATTAATACGAGCATTTGATTCACCTAGTTTAGTAATTACATCTAAAATACTTTTGTGTCTTATTAATACATCTGAAACTTTTTCCTGAAAATCATCACATAGTAAGTCCTTTAGCATCTAATCACCTCAGTTGTAGTTTGTTGTTATATTTTAATTATACTTTTTTAGACAAGTTATTGTCAATTGAAATTTAAGTTGACAAGCTAATTTGTGTATGGTAGAATAAATAATTTGACAAAATAACGAATATAGTGTATAATTTACTTTAGTATACTATGTATAAAACGGGAGGGTTGCATATGTTTGATATAGGAGATAAAATAGTATACCCTATGCATGGAGCGGGAGTAATAGTTGCAATCGAAGAGAAAGAAATATTAGGGGATAAGAAAAAATATTATGTTATGAAAATGCCAATGGGCGATATGAAAGTAATGGTTCCCTGTGACAATATAGATGACATAGGTATAAGGGAAGTTATAAACAATCAAGAGGTAGAACAAGTACTTGCAGTTTTAGGAGATGATAAGACTAAAATGCCTCAGAATTGGAATAGACGTTATAGAGCTAACATGGATAAGATTAAGAGTGGCGATATTTATGAGATTGCCAATGTGGTTAGAAATCTTATGATAAGAGATAAAGAGAAGGGCTTATCAACAGGTGAAAGAAAAATGCTAAATAATGCTAAACAAATGTTAATAAGTGAAATTGTTTTGGCAAAAGATTTAGACCAACCTGAGGTTGAAAGATTAATCGATGAAGTGGTTAAGTAGGCGTCTGTTTAGGCGCTTGTTTTTTTTCATCTATTAAATATTTATAGTAAAAAAATACTACTTTTTTGGTTAAATATTGCAAAAAGTGGTAAATTAGTTATAGAATATTATTATATTGGAAATAAATATACTAGGAGGTGATGTTCAAATGCTAAATAAAGTTGCAAAGCTTTTTATAACCTTAATAGGTATGATGTTAGGTTATGGAGTAGTTGTTGTGAGTAAATCGTTTGGACTTTTAGATTTTGTTGAAGGAGCTACCCAAAATTTAATTATGTATATTGGTGTAAGCTTATTATTTGGAATCATATTCTTTATTTTTTCAACTAGACTTATCAAATTCGGTAAGAAAGGAGTAAGCAAGGTAGAAAGTGAGCTGCAGGAAATGCCTGCCTTTGATATTATATTAGGTGCTGTTGGGCTTATTTTTGGATTAGTAATTGCTTATTTACTAAGTAGACTATTCTTAGAAATACCTTTTGCAGGTGTGTTTATTTCTATACTATCTTACTTGTTATTAGGATATTTAGGAATAATAATACCAACAAAAAAGCGAGACGATTTTACTAATTTACTTGATATATTTAAAAGAGGAAGTAATAAAGATAAAGACAAAACAAAAACTTCTTTTAAAGGGTGTCCAAAGGTTTTAGACACTAGTGTAATAATTGATGGAAGAATTGCAGATATTTGTAAAACAGGATTTGTTGAAGGACCTCTAGTTATTCCAGAATTCGTATTAGAAGAATTACAACATATTGCCGACTCCTCTGACTCTCTTAAGAGAAATAGAGGTAGAAGAGGATTGGATATATTAAACAAGATTCAAAAAGAGTTAGATATTGAAGTTATAATACATGAAAAGAATTTTGAAGATATAAGTGAAGTGGATAGTAAGCTCTTGAAACTTGCTCAATTTATTAAAGGGAAGGTTGTTACAAATGACTTTAACTTAAATAAAGTTGCCGAGTTTCACGGAGTGGCTGTATTGAATATAAATGAGTTGGCTAACGCAGTAAAGCCAGTTGTTTTACCAGGAGAGCAAATGAATGTCTTAGTTATCAAAGATGGTAAGGAATCAGGTCAAGGGGTTGCTTATCTTGATGATGGAACAATGATTGTCGTAGATAGCGGGAAGAAATATATTGGTGAAAATATAGAAGTAATGGTGACAAGTGTACTACAAACTGCTGCGGGAAGAATGATATTTGCAAAACCAAAGTCAATGATTGATAAAGCGGTATAATAACATACTTTTATAAGAAATACTCGGTCGTTTGATCGAGTATTTCTTAATGTGCAATACTTGTGCTTTATACATTATAGGATTTGGGGAAATGTATTTTGTAATATTAAAAGACAAGTATTATGTTATAATTATTTTGAGGTGATAGAATGGGTTTTAAAGACAAGTATATATCTGTAGTTATACCGGCTGCAGGCATGGGTAAAAGAATGAATAGTAATATAAATAAGCAGTTTATGCTTATTAATGATAAACCAGTTTTAGGGCACACTATCGAGAAATTTTGTAAAGAAGATATAATTGATGATATTGTTGTTGTGGTTAGAGAAGATGAGATAGACTTATGTAAAGAAATGGTGATTGATAAATATGATTTAAAAAAGGTAAGTAAGGTTATAGCTGGAGGTAAAGAAAGGCAAGATTCAGTATATAACGGAATAAGGTCTGTTAGTGAAAAAACAGATATTATATTAATTCACGATGGAGCGAGACCATTTGTCAATAATAAGATTATATCATCTAGTATTAAAAATACTTTAGAATATAAAGCTTGTGTAGTTGGGGTTCCTGTTAAGGATACGATAAAGACTGTAGATATTAATAATAATGTTCTTAGTACACCTGATAGGGATAAACTTTGGGCTGTTCAAACGCCTCAGAGCTTTGACTATAATTTATTAATAAAGGCTTATAATAAAGCTAAAGAAATTGGTTATAATGCAACTGACGATAGTATGCTTGTAGAAAAGCTAGGGCATAATGTAAAGATGATAATGGGTAGCTATGACAACATTAAAATAACTACACCAGAGGATTTGCCTTTGGGAGAAATGATTCTGAGGAAACAATCTATAGGGGGTTAAAAATATGAAGGTAGGAATAGGCTATGATGTACATAAATTAGTTGAGAATAGAAAGTTAATATTAGGTGGAGTGGAAATAGAGCATTCACTAGGGCTTTTAGGACATTCCGATGCAGATGTACTAGTTCATGCGATAATGGACTGTATTTTAGGAGCATTAGCTTTAGGAGATATAGGGAAGCATTTTCCAGATACTGACGATGAATATAAAAATATTTCTAGTATGAAACTTTTAGATACAGTTATAAAAACCATGAAGGATAAAAGTTATGAGTTAAATAATTTAGATTGTATAATCGTGGCACAAAGACCTAAACTTGCTCCTCATATAGAAGATATGAGACTAAGTATTGCTAAAGCTTTTGAAACATCAATAGAAAATATAAATATAAAAGCTACTACCACTGAAAAATTAGGGTTTGAGGGTAGAGAAGAAGGGATTTCTTCTCAAGCTATTTGTTCAATAATAAAGAAGCATTAAGTATATAGTTTTTTAATAACTGATATATCGAGGTAAGTACATATTGTAGATTATATAAAAAAATCCTTTATCCGTAAGTTCTTTTACTACTGAGGATATTAAAGTCTAAATATGTTATTGTATATTTTTACTAAAAATTATAAAATATTGTAGGGGGTGAAAATATGATTCAAGTAAAGAATCTAAGTAAAAGCTTTAAAAAAGTAGATGCAGTTACAAATATATCTTTTGAAGTTAAGAAGGGTGTTGTATTTGGACTTCTAGGAGAAAATGGTGCAGGTAAAACTACTACTCTAAGAATGCTTGCCACTATGCTCAAACCTACAAATGGTACTGCAATAGTTGACGGAATAGACTTACTACAGCACCCAGAAAAGGTTAGAGGTTTAATAGGAATATTGTTTGGAGGAGAAACAGGATTATATGATAGATTAACAGCTAGAGAGAACATTACATATTTTGGTTTATTAAATGGCATGGAAAAACTTGAAATTGAAAGAAGGATAGAAGAAATTTCAAATATGCTAGATATGAATGAATATCTTGACAGAAGAGCTGGAAAATTCTCTAAAGGAATGAAGCAAAAGGTATCTATTGCGAGGAGTATCATTCATGACCCGGATATAATGCTGTTCGACGAGCCTACTTCTGGACTTGATGTTACATCTATAAGAGTTGTACATGAATTTATTAGAAGACTAAAGGAACAGGGTAAAACTATTGTTTTTTCTAGTCATTCAATGAATGAGGTTGAAAAGTTATGTGACGAGGTTGGAATTATACATAAAGGTGAAATCGTTGAAGTGGCTACTATTAAGGAATTAAGAGAAAAATATGAAGACATGGAGCTTGAAGATATCTTTGTGAAATTGGTAGGTGGTAAAAAATGATTAATAAGTATACGTGGATAGTATTAAAAAAGGAATTAACTGATATTTTCAGAGACAAGAAAACTTTAATAACTAGTATTTTAATACCAATTCTAGTGTTTCCCATAATGGCTTTCGTTATTGGTATGGGAACAGATAAGTTTATTGATGATAGTAGTCAGGATATAAGTATTGCTATTATAAGTGAAGAAGAAAGTAAACTTGAGAGTTTTATAAGAGATCATGAAGGGATTAATGTTGTAGCGCCTGATAATCCTGAAGAAGCTCTAAGTGAATTGGATATTAAGGCTATTATAAAGATACCTCAAGGGGTAGATCAACAAATCGAGAATGATGAGATGCCCGATATAGAAATTCTATATGATAGTACTAGTACTAATTCCGACAGTGCTAGAAGTAGGGTTGCCGGAATTATTGGAGAATACTCACAATCTATAGTTTTTAATAGGCTGGAGGAATTAGGTATTGACCCGCAGGTGTTAAATCCTATAAGTGTGTCTTCAACTCCAATTGCTAATCAAGATGAAGATGCTGGATTAGGTATAATGATTCTTTCAATGCTGCTTCCATTAATGTTAACTGTATGGGCTGCTGTAGGAGGTATACCTGCTGCTACGGATTTAGGTGCAGGCGAAAAGGAAAGACAAACACTTGAGCCTTTACTTACAACAAGGGCAAATCGGTTATCATTATTAATGGGAAAATACTTTGCGGTAGTTATAGCAGCTATTATGGGGACTATTGCAGCCTTAATAGGTTTTGGAATTGCAGGAAAAATAAATCCAAACTTTATGGGAACAGGCTCTGGGATGCCGTTAAAATCAGCAGTCGCTGTAGGAATACTTTGTATAGGTCTAGCTCTTGTATTTAGTGCCTTAGAGCTTGCAATCAGCTTCTTCGCTAGAAGTTTTAAAGAAGCTCAAACCTATCTAAGTCCTTTAACAATTGTAGTTATGTTACCTGCTTATTTAACTATGTATTTGGATGGAAAGGAGATACCAGAGTACTTCTTCCATATTCCTTTAGTCAATACTATAGCAGTAATAAAGGAATCTATTGTTTTGGTATTTAATATTCAACATATATTGATAGTATCTGGATGGACAATACTTTATATAGCATTAGCATTGTTCCTTACGGTGAAAATGTTTAATAAAGAGTCAGTTATGTTTAGAAGTTAGATTATTAATATTGACAACTGGCAAATCATTTAGTATCATATAGTTTAAAATAGCATACAATATAGCTATAAATAGATAATTTATATAGTTTATATAATTTAATATGGTCGTTAAAAGCTTTGAGAGGAAATAGTAAATATTAATGGTCTATAGAGAAGAAGTCCTTGGCTGGAAGATTTCTGACCCTCTTATTATTGAACCCATCCTTGAGCTTCTAGGTTGAACTTAGTAGACTTAGACGGGAGTACCGTTATATAATTGAGAGGATTGTTAATTTTATTAATAATCCATTAGGGTGGTAACGCGGATAACCTTCGTCCCTTTCTGGGATGGAGGTTTTTTTATTATTTAAATAAACAATTGTATATTAAAAATTAATATTAACTTATATTTAGATATAAAAAATGAGAGGAGAGAATAATATGAGAATGTCAAAGTTTTATTTGCCAACATTAAGAGAAGTGCCTTCAGAGGCAGAGATTCCAAGTCATCAACTGTTGTTAAGGGCTGGAATGATTAGGAAGCTTGTATCAGGAGTTTATTCATATTTACCATTAGGACTGAAGGTTCTAAAGAATGTAGAAAAAATAGTTAGAGAAGAAATGGATGCAGCTGGATCTCAAGAGGTGCTTATGTCAGCCATTCAACCAGCAGAGATTTGGCAAGAAAGTGGAAGATGGTACGATTATGGACCTGAAATGTTTAGATTAAAGGACAGACATGAAAGAGAGTTTTGTTTAGGCCCAACCCATGAAGAGTATTTCACAGATTTGATAAAGAATGAGTTAAAATCCTATAAGCAACTTCCTCTTAATATTTATCAGATTCAAACTAAGTATAGAGATGAAAAGAGACCAAGATTTGGACTTATGAGATCTAGAGAATTTATCATGAAGGATGCATATAGCTTTGATATGGATGAAGAAGGATTAAAAAAATCTTATAAAGAGATGTGGGATGCATATGATAAGATATTTACTAGATGTGGATTAAAGTTTAAGATTGTTGAAGGTGATTCTGGAGCAATGGGAGGAAGTGATTCCCATGAGTTTATGGCAATTTCCGATATAGGGGAAAGTCAATTGGCATACTGCGATTCTTGTGATTATGCAGCTACTGATGAAACGGCTCATTGTAATTATACTATTAATGAGATTGATGAAAGTCAGCTAGAGATTGAAAAAGTTCATACTCCATCTGTTAAGACCATAGAAAATTTAACAGGTTTCTTTAATCTTTCAGCAGATAAATTCGCCAAGACATTAATATATAGAGTCAAAGATAAAGTAGTGGCTGCTGTTATACCAGGAAACAGAGAACTAAATGAAATTAAGCTAGTCAATCATTTGCAAGTACCAGAGCATGAATTAGAACTAGCAGATGAAAAAACGATTAAGGAAGTAACTGGAGCAGAAGTTGGATTTGCAGGACCAATTGGACTTCAAGAGGATGTAATTCTATTAATAGATTCAAGAGTAGCAAAGATGAAAAATGTAATAGTCGGTGCTAATGAAACGGATTATCATATCAAGAATGCTAATTATGCTAAAGATTTTCAGGGTGAAGTGGTTGAAGACTTATTACTTGTAAGAGAAGGAGATGCATGTCCTAAATGTGGTAGTGCCCTTAAGATAGAGAGAGGAATAGAGGTAGGTAATATATTCCAACTTGGAACTAAATATAGTGATTCATTAAATGCCACATACTTAGATGAAAATGGTAAAGAGCAAAGATTCGTTATGGGCTCATATGGTATAGGTATAAATAGAACAATGTCAGCTATAATAGAACAGAGACATGATGATAAAGGGATTATTTGGCCACTATCTGTTGCTCCATTCCATGTCATGATTACGATTATAAGTTCAAAGAAAGAAGATCAAGTGGAGTTAGGTGAAAGGCTATATAGAGATTTAAAGACTCAAGGTTTAGAAGTGCTATTAGATGATAGAAATGAAAGAGCTGGAGTCAAATTTAAGGATGCAGAGCTGATAGGAATACCAATAAGAATTACAGTAGGAAGAAGAGCAAATGAAGATGTAGTAGAGTATGTAGTTAGAGGCAAAGGAGAAAAAATTGAGATTAATACAGATGAAATAATGAAAAATGTAAAAAAAGAATTTGAAGAGCAAGGGTTAAATATATAGCTTTTGAAATAAGTAATTAAAACAAATGAGGCCATTACACAATTATTAGGTTAGTTATTGTGTAATGGTCTTTTTTTAGTATATGGAAAAGATATTGTGAGCAAAATAAAACAAAGAAGTAAAAAATCAGGAGGACAGTGATGGATAAGAATAGAGAGAAAAGTAGGTTAAGTAGATTTAGGTTTCTATCTATTGGGTGGTGGATAGTGCATGTTATTCTAATTTTAGCTGTATATTATATTATCAAATTAATATAAATTTGGAAGTCATTTTTAAATAAATTAATTCTTTAAGCTTAATTTTATGTTGGAATAAATTATTGCGGTATTGGAGGTATATATGTATAAGAAAACAAATATTCTACTAAACTTAATATTATTGATAAGTTTAATTTTTGCTTCAGTAGGGTTCACAAAGGGTATAGATTCAGAAAGTGAAAAAGTAGTAATTAGCTTAGGTGAGGATTTAAATAAAGAACAAAGGAATCAAATACTAGATATTTTCAATGTAGAGGAAAGTACTAAAGTAATTTATGTAACAAATCAAGAGGAGAGGGACTATTTAAGTGGATATATCAAGGAAGAATTGATAGGAACTAGAGCTATTTCTTCTGCTTATGTAATGGAGCTAGAGGAAGGTAAAGGCATAGATGTTGAAACATATAATATTACTTGGGTTACAAAGGAAATGTATAAAAATGCTTTAATCACAGCAGGGATAGAGGATGCTAAAGTAAAAATTGCAGCTCCCATAAAGGTTTCGGGAACAGCAGCGCTGACTGGAATTATAAAAGCTTTTGAAGATGTTACTGGTAGTAAAATAGATGAGGAGAAAAAGAAAGTTGCTAATGAAGAAATCTCTAGGACTGGTCAACTAGGGGATGAAATTGGTAAGGATAATGCTAGTGAATTAGTACGTAGAGTGAAAGAAGAGATAATAAGTAAAGATGTAAAAGATGAATCGGATATTAAAAAGATAATAATTGAGATAACAGGAGATTTAAATATTAACTTAAATAAAGAGCAGATTGATACAGTGACTACTCTTATGAAAAATATTTCAAAGCTAGACTTGAATATTAATGAGGTTAAACAGCAATTAAAAGGAGTAACAGAGAAGATTAATAAAGTTTCAGAGGAAAATAAAGAAGTCAAATCAATGTTACAACGAGTACTAGACTTCATAAGGCAATTATTCGCTGGTATATTTGCATGGCTAGGTGATATTTTGTAATATATGGTAAAGATTTTACGGATTTCTCCTTGATACCATTTTTCATGTAGTATATAATATACAAATAGAATAACGACGTGGTAGGAGGTAACGATATGTCTGATGTGAGATTAAGATTTGCGCCTAGTCCAACTGGGTATGTACATATAGGTTCATTAAGAACTGCATTATACGATTATTTATTTGCAAACCAAAAAGGTGGCAAGTATATTTTAAGAGTTGAAGATACTGACAGAAATAGATATGTGGACGATGCAATAGAAAATATGATTGAGGCATTGGTATGGGCAGGAGTTAAGCATGATGAAGGTCCATTTATTGAAGATGGAAAGATTGTACAAAAGGGAGAATATGGTCCTTATATTCAATCTGAAAGACTAGATATTTATAATAAATATATTGAAGAGTTAATTGAAAAAGGCCATGCATATTATTGTTTCTGTTCTAAAGAAAGACTTGATAAGGTAAGAGAAGAGCAGAAGGAACAAGGATTAACACCGATGTACGATAGACATTGTAGAAATTTAGACTTAGAAGAAGCAAAAAAGAAAATAGATGCTGGAGAAGATTATACTATTAGACTTAAAGTTCCAGATAATAAAGATATAAACTTTGAAGATGTTGTAAAAGGTGAAATTACTATAAATACTAGTGAAGTAGATGATCAGGTTCTTATAAAAACCGATGGGTTTCCAACTTATCATTTTGCAGTAGTAGTTGATGACCATCTAATGGAGATTTCCCATGTAGTTAGGGGAGATGAGTGGTTAGTATCAACACCTAAGCAGATAATATTATATAATGCATTTGGTTGGGAAATACCTAAGTTTATACATCTACCAACGGTATTAAATAAAGATAAAAAGAAATTAAGTAAACGTCAAGGCGACGTAGCAGTTGGAGATTTTAAGAAAAAGGGATATTTGCCAGAAGCTCTTATAAATTACTTAGCATTAGTAGGGTGGAGTCCAGAAGGAAATCAAGAGATATTCACTCCTGAAGAATTAATAAAAGAATTTTCTTTTGAGAGAGTATCAAAAACTGGAGGAGTCTTTGATGTTGATAAGCTCAACTGGGTTAATGGACAGCATATAAGAAAAGCAGATCAAGATAGAATTACAAAGCTAGCTATCCCTCATCTCAAGGAAGCTGGGTATATAACAGATGAAGATATCAATAATCGTTATGAGTGGATAAAGACAATGGTTGTAGCTGTACAAGAAAAAATATCATATATATCAGAGATAGTAGACCATGTAGATATTTTCTTTAAGAATGAGATAAATCCTGAAAATGATGAAGCGAGGGAAATGTTAAAGGGAGAACAGGTTCCTGCATTATTAGCTGCATTTAAAGAAGAACTTCAGCAAATTAATGAAGTAGATGAAGAATTTGCTAGTGGACTGTTTAAAGTACTAAAAAAGAAAACAGGTATTAAAGGGAAAAATTTGTTTATGCCTGTAAGGATAGTTCTAACAGGACAGCTTCATGGACCTGATATGGGAAATATAATTTTGGTTTTAGGTAAAGAAAACATATTAGAACGAATTAACTATGTAGAGAACAATTTGGTATAAGATTAAAGAATTTAGAAATCCGATGTTAATATTATTTTGAATTATAAATATGAAATTTATCCAGCTAATGAATTTGTAACTAATTTTGAGATTTTATCATATTATAGGGTATTAATAAATAAAAGTTATGATGAGGTAAAGTAAATTTATCAAATATACAGAGAGAAGTCTTCTAGGCTGAAAAAGACTTTATATCAATGGTAAATTGAAGTGCGCCTTTGAACTGTTATCCGAAATTGTAGTAGGATTAATCGCTGAGGAGCGTTAAGACCTTAAAGAGGAGTATTTTACTCAAGTAGAGTGGAACCGCGGTGTGATTAAACCGTCTCTATATATTATATATAGAGGCGGTTTTTTTATTTTAAGAGTGGGTCAAATAAAACTATTAATCTCAGAAAGTTACCAATTATGTATTCTTATTTTGGAGGAATAAATATGTTTAAGCATATCAAAAACGATATAAAGGCAATAAGAGATAGAGATCCTGCTGCTAAAAGTACATTGGAGATATTGGTTTGTTATCCAGGGTTGCATTCCATAACTATTCATAGGCTATCTCATTGGTTATATAAAAAAAGACTATTTCTATTTGCAAGAATTTTATCAAATATGGCAAGATTTTTTACAGGTATAGAGATTCATCCTGGAGCAAGTCTTGGAGAAGGTATTTTTATTGATCATGGAATGGGAGTAGTTATAGGAGAGACTGCCGAAATAGGTAATAATGTCACTATTTATCAAGGAGCAACCTTAGGTGGTACAGGTAAAGAATGTGGAAAAAGACATCCTACTATTGGAGATAATGTTGTAATAAGTGCTGGGGCAAAGGTTCTAGGTCCATTTACTGTTGGTTCCAATTCTAAAATAGGAGCAGGAGCAGTAGTATTAAAGGAAGTTCCTGAGAATTGCACAGTCGTTGGCATTCCTGGTAGAGTGGTAATAAAAGATAATCGTAAAATAAAAAGAATTGGTCATGAAATCGACTTAGATCAAATAAGACTACCTGATCCTATTGCACAGGAAATTGCTTGTATGCAAAGTAGACTATCAAAGCTAGAAAATTATATAATAAAAATAGAAGGGAGAAATTCAAATGAGACTTTATAACACATTGACAAAAACAAAGGAAGAATTTAAACCAATAGATCCTGAGAAGGTAACAATGTATGTATGTGGTCCTACGGTATATAATTATATACATGTAGGGAATGCAAGGCCTCTAGTTGTATTTGATGTTCTAAGAAGATATCTTCAATATAAGGGATATGAAGTAGATTACCTAGTTAATTTTACAGATATAGATGATAAAATGATACAAAAGGCAAATGAAGAAGGAACCACAGTTAAGAAGATAGCTGATAGATTTATTAAAGAGTATTTTATAGATGCTGAAGGATTATTAGTTAAGGAGGATGAAACGAGTCATCCTAGAGCAATGGATCATATTGGCGATATTATTTCTTTCATTAAAGGACTTGAAGAACAAGGTCATGCATATAACGTAGATGGAAATGTTTATTTTGACATTTCTACTGCTAAGAATTATGGGAAATTATCCAAGAAGAAACTAGAAGATTTAATTTCTGGAGCAAGGGTTGAAGTAAGTCATGAAAAGAAAAACCCTGGAGACTTTGCACTATGGAAAAAAGAAAAGCCAGGGGAGCCTTCTTGGAATAGTCCTTGGGGCAAAGGTAGACCAGGATGGCATATTGAATGCTCTGTAATGGCTAAAAAATATCTAGGAGAAACAATAGATATACATGCTGGAGGAGATGATTTACAATTTCCTCATCATGAAAATGAAATAGCTCAGAGTGAGTCATTAACAGAGAAACCATTTGCTAACTATTGGCTTCATAATGGTATGATGAATGTAGACGACATAAAAATGTCAAAATCTAAGTTGAATTTTTCAACTGTTAGAGGTGTAAGTGAAGAATTTGATCTTGAGATTATTAGATTCTTTATATTGACAGCTCATTACAGAAAGCAAATGAACTTTAGTAGAGAAACAGTACTTCAAGCTAAAAATGGCTTAGATAGACTATACAATGGCAAAAGGAATTTACAGTATTTAATAGAGAGAGCTGAGGATAAAGAATTAAATAATCTTGATAAGGATATATTAAATGAAGTTAATAGCTATAGAAAGAAATTTATAGATAGTATGGATGATGATATTAATACAGCTGATGCAATTTCATATCTATTTGAGATAGTTAAATATTCTAATTCTCATTTAACTGAAAAATCTCCTAAGAAGCTAGTTCAAGAAATATATAATACTCTGATGAAATCAAGCTCAATATTGGGAATTCTATCTAAAGAAGAAGATGTAATAGATGATGAAATAAAAGAGCTTATTAAAAAACGAGAAGAGGCAAGGATTAATAAAGACTATAAATTAGCTGATGAATTAAGGGATATACTAAAAGAAAAAGGTATAGAATTAGAAGATAGTCCTCAAGGCACAAAGTGGAAAAGAATATAGGTGATTATATGAATGATAATACTTCAGATTTTTTAAATAAAAGTAGAAGTGATTGGACTGAGATGGATGCACGACTAATGTCTCCTCTTCAATTGGCTTATTTAGGTGATGCAGTTTACGAGGTTTTAGTTAGGACATATCTTGTGGATAAAAAGAAGGTTTCTGTAAATGAGTTACATAAAGAAGCAGTTAATTATGTTAAAGCTGAAGCCCAAGCTAAAATAGCATTTTTTTTAGAGGAGAAGCTTACAGAAGAAGAATGGTCAGTATTAAAGAGAGGTAGAAATGCTAAGTCGGCTTCTGTTCCTAAAAATGCCAGTATATCTGATTATAAATATGCTACTGGATTTGAGGCATTGATTGGGTATCTTTATATAAAAGGAGATATAGATAGGATATTATGGTTGTTTGATGAAATAGTAAATGATTAGTATAACTTAAAGTATTTTAAAGAGATTAAAGTAATTAGATTAAATTAAAGTTTTTACAAAAGATTTTAAAATATATATTTAGATAAAATAAGAATAACGATTAAGAATAGGGAGTGAAAAGATTGAGTGGTGAAAATCAAGTTGAAGGAAGAAATCCTGTAATTGAAGTATTAAAATCAGGAAGAGAAATTGAAAAAATAATATTGTCAAAAGGCTCAAATCAAGGTTCTATAAAGAAGATTATAGGCATGGCAAAAAGCAAGAAAGTTTTAGTTCAATATGTTGATAAAAGCAATTTAGATTCATTAAGTGAGACGGGAAATCATCAAGGTGTAATTGCTTTAGTATCAGCCCATGAATATAAGTCAATTGATTACATATTGAAATCTGCCGAGGAGAAAGGAGAAGCTCCTTTTGTTATTATCTTAGATGAAATAGAAGACCCTCATAACTTAGGTGCGATAATGAGAACGGCAGAATGTGCTGGAGTACACGGCGTAATTATTCCTAAAAGAAGGTCAGTTGGACTCACTTCAACTGTTGCTAAAACCTCGGCTGGTGCAATTGAATATATGCCAGTTGCTAAAGTAACCAATATATCAAATGCTATTGAAGAGTTAAAGGAAAGAGGATTATGGATATATGGTGCAGATATGGATGGCGATGAAGATTATTTTAAAAAAGACCTAAAGGGTCCTATAGGAATTGTAGTTGGGAATGAAGGAAAGGGTATTAGCAGACTTGTTAAGGAAAAGTGTGATTTTCTAGTTAAAATACCTATGAAGGGAAAAGTATCATCTTTAAATGCCTCTGTAGCAACTTCTATAATTACCTACGAAGTGTTAAGGCAGAGGAGTTAAGGAAATGGTATGAAGGCACAAACTAAAGAGTTTCTATTTGTTGATGGATATAATATTATAAATGCATGGGACAATCTTAGGGATTTGAGTAAAATAAGTTTAGAGACAGCTAGAAATGAATTAATAGATATTATGGCAGAGTACCAAGCCTATACAGGAATAACCGTGATAATTGTATATGATGCTCACTTAGTTAAAGGCAGCTCTGAAAAAAAAGAAAAATATAAAGAAGTAGAAGTAGTGTACACTAAAGAGAATGAGACGGCAGATCAATATATTGAGAAGATTCTTGATTCCCTTGGAAAAAGAAAGAAAATCAGGGTAGCTACTTCTGATTGGGTTGAGCAGCAAATTGTTTTGGGAAGAGGTGGAACGAGGATATCAGCTAGAGAATTACAGCTAGAAATAAAGAGTGTAAAGAAAAGGATTGAGAGGAAAAATTCAACGAAAAATGAATCTAATGACATGTTAATGGGTAGACTTGACCCTGAAATCTTAAAAAAACTTGAAAAATGGGGAAAGAATGAGTAAATAACCTTGACTCAACGAATCACATTACTATATAATGAAATTGTTACTTTAAATTTTTTACAATTTGCTGGAGGGGATGCTAGTGGGCTTAAGTGTACATAATGAACTGCCAATTGATTCATATGAATTGATGGAGGATGAAGAAATAATTAAGGATGCCAAAAATGGAGAACCAAGAGCGCTAGAATATCTAATAAAGAAGTATAAAAACTTCGTTAGAGCAAAAGCAAGATCTTATTTTCTCATTGGGGCAGACAAAGAAGATATCATACAAGAAGGTATGATAGGTCTTTATAAAGCTATTCGTGATTATAGAGAGGACAAGCTTAGTTCTTTTAGAGCCTTCGCTGAGCTATGTATAACTAGGCAAATTATTACTGCAATTAAAACTGCCACTAGACAGAAGCATATTCCTCTAAACTCATATGTTTCTCTTAATAAACCTATCTATGATGAAGAATCAGACAGGACGTTATTAGATATATTATCTGGTGTTAAAATCACTGATCCAGAAGAGTTGATAATAAGTAGGGAAGAATTGAATCATATTGAGAGTAAAATAGGAGAAATACTAAGTGATTTAGAATGGGAAGTTTTAATGTCATACCTTCAAGGTAAATCATACCAAGAAATAGCTGTGGATTTAGATAGACATGTAAAATCTATAGATAATGCATTACAAAGAGTGAAGAGAAAGCTAGAAAGATATCTTGAGTTGAAGGAGCTGTAAAACTTTCTATTGTTAGAAGTTTTTGGAGTTGACAAGGGCTTTTGTAAATAGTAGAATAATATGCAGTGGTGATAGATGCCCACGTAGCTCAGCAGGTAGAGCACTTGCATGGTAAGCAAGAGGTCACCGGTTCAAGTCCGGTCGTGGGCTCCAATAAGAGAATTGACATAATGTTTAATTGGTTTCTTTTACGAAACACCCGGTTAAGTTTTCTAAACTTAAACAAAATTATTTACATATTAAGGAGGAATTGAAAAATGGCAAAAGCAAAATTTGAAAGAAATAAGCCACACGTAAACA
>NZ_JAETGO010000059.1 GCF_016765695.1 Sporosalibacterium faouarense
TGCAGCAGGGTTCTTAATCGCTAGAATTCTAGAAGGTCCTCTGGTAGGGGTACTTGATATTGGTGGTTCCTTGATGACTGGTGTTGGTATTGGTATTCCAGCCCTTATGTTAGCATCAGGAGTAAGAGCACCAATAGATAATTTCCTTTTATCTTTAATAACAGGAGCAGGCATAGGTTTAGTTATAGGTGGAGTTATTATATTAGTAAGAAAGCTTATGCCTCAAGGGATTGCATCATCAGGAACAAATATTATGATGGGTGCAGGTAATGCCACTGGTAGATATCTAGGGCCTCTAATTATAATATCTGCCATACAATATGGAATTCCTGCAGGAATTGGATCTTTTATAGGAGCAGCAATATTCTATAAGCTTGATAAGCCAATAGCCGGTGGAGCCATACTAGGAGCTATGATTCTTGCCAGTTTCTTTCCTGTAATAGCATAGTTGAAAAAGAAGAATTTGGAAGATTCCTTCCTGATTCTTCTCTTTATTTAAGGAGTGATAGTAATGAATATATATGAAAAAATAGACTTGAACAAAGTAATTAATGCCAGCGGAAAAATGACAGCTTTAGGAGTTTCGACAATAAAGGATAGTGTTGGAGATTATATGAAGGAAGCTGCCATGAGCTTTGTTAAGATAGAAGATTTAATAGAAAAGGCAGGAGAACTTATATCTAAGTATACTGGTGGAGAAGACTCATGTATTACTTTAGGAGCTTCAGCAGGAATTGCTATATCTGTAGCATCCTGCATATCTGGCAATGATATTTCTAAGATTGAAAAACTTCCAATAAGTGAAGGGCTAAAAAATGAGGTTATTATTCAAAAAGGACATGCAATAAACTTTGGTGCACCAGTAACTCAGATGATAAGATTAGGGGGTGGGTTGCCAATTGAAGTTGGACAGTCAAATAAAGTAAACCCATACCATATAGAAGAAGCAATTAACGAGAAAACAGCTGCACTTATATATATAAAATCCCATCATGCAGTTCAAAAGGGAATGACATCAATAGAAAATATGGTTAATATATCGAGAAAGTATGATATACCTCTAATTATTGATGCTGCTGCTGAGGAAGACTTAAAAAAATATATTTTACTTGGTGGGGACTTAGTGATATATAGTGGCGGAAAAGCAATTGAAGGTCCAACATCTGGATTCATTACTGGAAGAAAGGACTTAGTAAAATGCTGTCGTCTACAGTATAAGGGAATAGGTAGAGCCATGAAAATAGGAAAAGAAAATATAATGGGATTGCTAAAGGCTATAGAATTATATGATAAAAATGATAATAGCAAAGAGGTTGTAGGTCAGAGAGAAGCTATGGAATGGTTATCGGATGAAGTTAATCAAATACAAGGTTTAGTGGCATCCATAGTAAAAGATGAAGCTGGAAGAGAAATATATAGGTGTCAGATTAAGGTTGAAAAAGATATATTAGGTGTAGATGCAAATTACATAATAGAAAATCTTGAAGAAGGAGATCCATCTATTTATACAAGGAATCACTATGCAAATATAGGAATTATTAATGTGGATCCGAGGCCTCTTAAAAGGGGAGAAGAAAGAGTTATACTTGAGAGAATAAAGGAAATAGTTAAAGATATTAAATAGGAGGTAATAGAATGGAGCTTAATAATTATAGTTTCTATAAAGATAGAGTTGCAATAAATCTATTGGCAAAAAACTTAGAAAATGCCAAGGAGGTTACTAAGGTATTAGATAATAATGCTGTGATTGGAATATTGTCTAAAGATTTTGCCACTGTAGATGAAGGTATAGGCTATGTTAATACTTGGAAAAATGATATTTCAGTTATATCCATTGGATTAGGAGGGGGAGACCCTAATCAATGGAAGATGGCAGCAGATATAGCTGCAGCAACTGACCCTGGTCATGTCAATCAAGTATTTACTAGTGCAGGTTTTACAGCTGGACTTTTAGAAGGGAATGGGTGCACTAATACAGTAGTTAATGCTCTAGTAAGCCCAACTGGAGAAATTGGGAAGGTAAAAATCTCAACAGGACCAATAAGCTCTCTTGGAGAAGATGCTATTGTAGATGTTGATATTGCCCTTAAAATGTTGAAGGATGTAGGGGTTAACTCAATTAAATTCTTCCATATGAAGGGTAATAAGTATTTAGATGAGTTAGCTGAAGTAGTAAGGGCATGTGTTAGAGTAGAAATACCTATTATCGAGCCAACGGGAGGAATAACTGTTGATAATATTTTCGATATAGTTAAGGTGTGTGTGGATGCTGGATGTGAAAAAGTGATCCCCCATGTTTATAGTGCGGCTATTGATAAAGAAACAGGGCTTACTGATCCAGATATAGTAAAAGATCTATACAATGAGATAAAGAAGGTTTTTGAGTAGAGGTGGTAATGTGTCATCTTATAAATTAGTAGCTTTGGACATGGATGGAACCCTTCTAGATGATAATCTAGAAATATCTAAGAAAAATAAAGATAGTATAATTAATTTGGTGAATAAAGGGACCCATGTAATATTAGCAACGGGTAGAACATTTAAAGCTGCAAGTTTCTATGCAAAGGAACTTAATTTAGATATTCCAATAATCACTTATAATGGATCATTAATTAAAGAAGTAATTACGGAAAAGATTCTTTACTCAAGGCATATTTCAAACAATGTGGCAAGGGAAATATTGAAGGTAGGAGAAGAACTAGATGTATATATTAAAGTTTATATTGACGATGTCCTTTATATTGAAGGTGAAGTAGAAGAAGCAGTATCTTTTTCTCGAAATCACAGGATAGATTATAAGGTAATAGGGAAATTAAGTGAAAATATTAATAAAGATCCTTATATGATAGTATTTAAGGATGATACAAGGAAAATAAATAAGATTATAGAGTACTTAAAAAAATCTAAAGATTTACCGGTATCATTTACTTTGTCAACTCCCAACTCTTTGGAAATAATGGATAAAGGAGTATCAAAGGCAAATGCTTTAGAATACTTAACTAATAAATTAGGTATACAAAGCAATGAAGTTATAGCTGTAGGTAATAGTCTTAATGACTATGAAATGATATCATGGGCTGGATTAGGTATAGCCATGAAAAACTCAGATAAACAATTACTAGATAAATGGGATACTATTTCTAAATATGATAATAATGAAGATGGTATTTCTCATATACTGGCTGAAAAGTTCTATAAAGGAGGAATTAATTATGCATAAAATAGATGTAGTAGTCAAAAATGAAACAGGTTTACATGCAAGACCAGCCACTATATTTATAACAGAAGCTTCAAAATACAAATCAGATATAACGGTTGAAAAAGATGGAAAAGAGTATAGTGGTAAAAGTATAATAAGTATTCTTAGTATGGGAGCTGTTAAGGGAGATAAGTTGACCCTATCCATATCCGGGGAAGATGAGAAGAAGGCTGCTACTGAGTTGGAAGGGTTATTTATCGACGGACTTACAGAATAATAGTGGTTTGTATGAAGAGCATTGAAAAATATATAGTTAAAATGAAATAGATTAATTGTATTTAAACTAAAATCAGCTGTCTAACCGATGATTTTAAAATCATTGGGTAGACAGTATTTTTTTATTATAAAAATAAAATCAATGTTTAAAAAATCTTCTATTCTGGCTATAGCCAAGTTGAAAGAAAATATGGAACATATTGACAAATATTGTGGGACAGCCCCTTTTTATTATATATTTTATAAATAATATAGTGATTTAAAAAAGGTTTTAATAAATATATCAAGGTAGAAAACAAATATATCTAAAGTTGTAGTTTTTATTAAGTTAAAAAAAGTTTATAATATTCTTGAAGGGGGAGGTTATTTATGACGATTCAGTTTAGAAATTATACTACAGAAGCAGGTATTACAGATGATTACTTTAAAGTACGAGACTTTCTAGTAAAATTAAGATCTACAAACTTTACATATGCTAGATGGGATTGGATGACAACTCATGGCTACTTAGCAAAAGAAGCAGTAGGTAAGATTGGTTTATGGGAGGATTCTGATAGGATAATAGGAGTAGCAACCTTTGATTGTCAACCTGGAACTGCTTACTGTTTAACATATCCACAATATGATTACTTAAAAAAAGAGATGCTATTATATGCAAAAGACAGTCTATCTAAGGATGAGAAAGTTACCGTAGTAATCCCTGATACGGATAAGTATTTTCAAGATGTTGCAGCTGATCTTGGATTTATTGCCACCGAGGAAAAAGAAGGCGATGCAATTTTTTACTTAGATAAAACAAGTACAGAGTATTCATTGCCAGAAGGATTTAAAATAACCACTATGAAAGAAACTTACGATTTATATCAGTATTATCGAGTTTTATGGAAGGGATTTAACCACGAGCTAAATGGAGAAGGAAAATTTGTTTTTTCTAAGGAAAAAGAAAAAGAAGGAAATGCTCAGATGAAGCGTCCTAATGTTGATTTAGATCTAAAAATTGCCGTGGTAGCACCAGATGGAAACTTTGTATCCTATTGTGGAATGTGGTATGACAAGGAAAATGATTATGCTGTAATAGAACCTGTAGCAACAGACCCAGATTATAGAAGAATGGGACTAGGAAAGGCAGCAGTTCTTGAGGGAATACGCCGTGTTGGAGAGCTGGGGGCGAAAAAGGTTTTAGTAGGTTCGACCCAGCAATTTTACTACAATATTGGACTAAGGCCTTTTTCTACAGCTACTGAGTGGAGAATTAAGTAAAAAACAAATCCTTACTTATTGAATGATTTTAAATTATGTATTTAGATGAGAAAAGTGCATATTAAAGTTTTATGTAAGATTAGCTTTTATGGCTCAGGTATTCAGCCACTTTACTATTTAATTTAAGGAAAAAGTGACTAAATAAGTCGTTTTTATCTGGATGAAATCTTGTAAAAGTATATTTAAATTGTAAAGATTCAATTTCATCAAATAATTAATATCTAAGATATTATTAAATATATAACTAGTATAGAAGTTTTCTTAGACTAAAGACCGACGGAACTTTTGTTTATAAGGAGAGTACTTAATGAATGAGATTTGAACATAAAACAAGAAGGATTCTTAAAAAATAGCATGGAATATTTAGGCGATGACTTTTTGAGTATTAACTGGAATAATTTCTAAGAATTTATTCCAGTTAATACTCTTTTTCTTTGATTTTCTAGGTAACTAGATAGAGCGTTATATGACTTATATTAATATACAATATTATAGTACTACTCACTTAAACTATAGGTTGCTTTATCGATTTTTTAATACCCACTCAATTATTTTTCTTGCAAAGCTCAGTTTATATTCTGGTATATTTGGTAAATTATCTAATGAAAACCAATCGGCTGCTTCTATTTCATCATTATCAATTTTAATTTCTCCGGAAGAGTATTCTGCTATAAATCCAAGCATAAGTTTATCTGGAAAAGGCCATGGATGACTACCAAAATATTTAATATTCTTTATTTCAATTCCAACTTCTTCTTTAACTTCTCTTCTAACACAGGTCTCTATAAATTCTCCTGGGTCAATATGTCCAGATATAAGACTGTACATATTAGGGGTAAAGTGAGGTGAACGTGCTAAAAGAATTTTGTCATCTTTTAAAATAGCAACTATTATAGCGGGAGTTATCTTAGGATAAATAACATGTCCACAGTTTAAGCACTTTATATGAGTCTCTTTAGGCTCTAATTTTACCTTTGTTCCACAACAACCACAATATTTATTTCTATTTAACCAATTTAAGAAATGCAAGGCACGTAGAGTAAGAAAGAATATATTTTCTTCAAGTTCACCATATGCTTCGCTTATGTGTTTTAAAAAGAAGTTTTCAACAGGATTTATTGTAGATACATTTGTAGCATAGTAATCAATATCATCTAAGGTTCCTATATAAATAATATTAGATACATCAATACCAAGTTTCTCAGCTTCATTAATTAATGGAAATTGAGTACGACCTTCACTTTTCTTAAATAAAAGTTGATTTTTATTAAATACAATACAATATGAAAGTTTATTAGAAGTACTTATAGATCTATCATTCATTTTAGCTTTCCCCCATAACAATTAAAATTTAAATCATAAAAATTGTACCATATTTTAAAATAATTACCAAATAAAACTATATATGAATTTATTTTATCTTTATTATGTTTCTTTGATAGAGATAAAAGTGTAAATATAGATAAAATGGTAATCTAATTGAACAGTAAAAGTTGATGTTATACGCATTAGAAATCTTTTAGATATTTTCTTTTGATTTCAGTGTACTGGTTGTATGAATAATGAATGCCTCCTAAGCTGAGTAGTAAAAAAACGTTAAATATCTTATATTGTGATATAATAAGCTATGGAAATCCCGTTATGTAAGGGAATTTGATAAGGAATTTGAAAATGATATTTCGAAATCTACTTGAAATAAAATAATTAAAATGAAATATGCTAACTTCGTGACGGATGAGCAGTTATCTGAGTTAAATAATTAATGGAGTTTTAGGTGATTTGATTTAAGGAGTTTTGTATAAATGATTGTTTGTTTTGGAACTAATAGGAGTTAATTATATGGATTATATTAAAATGATAGAAAGTATTATTAAATATATTGAAGAAAATTTAGAGGAAGAATTAAGATTAGAAGAACTTGCACAGAAATGCTATTTATCTAAATATTACTTTCATCGAATTTTCTCGGCTGTTATGGGATGCTCTTTGAAAGAGTACATTAATCAACGTCGATTAAATAAAGCATTATCCTATGTATTAGATACTTCTAAATCTATAGTAGAGATTGCCTATAAATTACAATTTGGATCTCAAGCCTCTTTTACTCGGGCTTTTAAAAACAAATTTGGATTTCCACCAGGTCGAGTACGTAAAGAATCAGAGGGGTTAAAACCTTCTCCTATTCCATTGGTAGTCAGAAGAGTAATGAAGAACTTTAATAGTGATGTAGTTACTGACTTTACATTTGTTGAGAAAGAAAGAGAAGTCCTAACAGGTTTTTATATGGATGTAGATTTATTAGATGAAGACATTCAATACAAAGTAAATAGTAAGGCTGAAAATCTTCTGAAGTCTATAAAGTCTAGTGAAGCATATAATGCTTTTGCAGTCTATTTTTATGATGAAGATAAAAAGAAAAAAAGTTGTATTCCAACGTTTTTCGGAATTGATTTAGAATCGAAAAATCAAAACTTAAATTGGCAGACATATGAGATACCAAGTATGCTTTATGCAAAATTTCGATATGTAGGTGATTTGCTGTATATAGGTGATACTGTTGTTACAGATTTAAAAAGATGGATGAAGATATCTAAAATTGAAATGATTGAAACGGAAATATCTTTTATACAAGCCTATGATAAGGAATACGACGAAAATGGTTTGTTTAATATTTATCTACCAATTGGAGAAATACCGCAAGAAATGTAAAGAATAGATACCTCCTTTAAATTATACTAAGAGTAGAAAAAAGGAGGTTATCATATGAAAATCGTTGCATATAATGGAAGTCCAAAGGGAAAAAATAGCGTGACTCATCTTATGCTTGAGGAAGTATTAAAAGGAGCTAGAGAGAAAGGTGCAGAGACTGTTAACTATACGCTCTCAGAGAAGAATATCAAGCATTGTAAGGGATGTTTTCATTGTTGGTTTGTGGAGAAAAACAAATGTATTCTAAATGATGATATGGAAGAGGCTATGTCTCATTTTGAGGATCTTGATATCCTTATATTAGGTACTCCACTTTATTTTGATAATGTATCTGGGATGCTAAAGGTATTTTTAGATAGGTGTATTGCCTATGGGTCATACTTTATAGAAAAAGATGAACATGGAGAAAGTAAGCACATTGATGCCTATAAGGAAAAGCATAATGGGAAGCCAGCTCCCAAAATTGTTATAATTAGCAACGGAGGATTTGGAGAAAAAAGTCAGTTTCAAGCTTTAGAGTTTATGATGAATCGAATGGCAAGAAATATGAGTTCAGAGGTTATTGCAAAAATATTTAGAGGACAGGGTCCTTTACTAGGCATGAAGGATGAAAAGTTGAGGCCAATTATTGATGATTATCGAAAATTGCTTCAACAGGCTGGTAGAGAAATAGTTATGGATAAATGCATTAGTATAGAAACACAAGAAAAGTTAGATATTCCACTTATACCTGTGGATATATATAACCAACAGATTAATAATAGATAAAGAATAAAGATGTATGGAAACTTAAGGGTTGCTCTAGTAGGATTAGTAGAGGCGATATTATCAATGATCTTCCTATATTATTATTTTATTCTGTTATCTAAAGTTAAGTAGCAAATTGTATTAAATTTAATTGTAGGATTTTAAAGCTATGAATTTTAACAATATAATAATAAGTATAGGTTATTAGGTAAATGAGAAAATTGCGTATTAAAATCTTAAGTAAAAATATATTTAATTTGTAAATATGCAATTTCCTCAAATACTAAAATACTTTTAAGGAGGAGGTTATATGAAAATATCACATCAATGTATTCATTGTCTTGCTAGACAAGCTATAGAAATAGCAGAAGAAGCTACAAGTGATAAAAAAGTGCAAGAGAAGATTATAAGAAAGTCTCTAGAGGAATTAGGGAAAATAGAATTTCATGAGACAGCCCCAGAGATAGCCTTTAGAATGCATCAGCATACTAAGAGTATTACTGGTATTGATGATCCTTATAAAAAATTGAAGGAGCAGTATAACGAAATTGCTGAAGAGATTTACGAAAGGATTATTGAAGAAAAATGGTTAGATAATGCAGATGATAGATTCGATATGGCGTGTAGACTTGCTATTGCAGGAAATATTATAGACTTTTCTGTTGGGCTTGAGTTAGAGTATGATGATATTGTTAAGTCGGTTGAGGACAGCATCAAACATGAGATATATGGCTCAGGATCATCTTCCCTAAAAGAAGCAGTAGGAAGGGCAAAGAAGATTATGTTTATTGCCGATAATGCCGGTGAAATTATATTTGATAAATTTTTACTAGAAGAGCTTCCGATGGATAAGGTTACCTATGCAGTAAAAGGAAGCCCAATAGTTAATGATGCTACTATGCAAGATGCAATAAGTTCAGGTGTTGTGAACTTAGTAAAAGTTATTGATAATGGACATTCTGCTCAAGGAACTATATTAAAAGATTGCTCAAGTGAATTTATAAATGCATTTAATGAAGCAGATCTTATCATAAGTAAAGGACAAGCTAATTTTGAAACATTAAGCGATATTAAAGACAAGCCTATTTTCTATTTATTAAGAGCAAAATGTGGCTCAGTTGCTTCTGCCATCGGATGCCAACGAATGGATTATGTTCTTACATGTTTATAATTAGTCTTGCTGCATATGGCAAAATATGTAATACTGATAATGGAAAGATAATAAATAGTATTATTGACTATCAAAAGGAGTAAATTATGAAGAAAATAATCTGTATAATTATAAGTATAGTATTACTTGGTGGCGTAATAAGCTGTGATAATGAAACCAGTAAAGCTGAAATTGAGAACAATGTTACTGATAACTTGGAAAATAATGATAATATTATATTGCCATTATCAATTACTAAAGCTGCAATTGATATGAATAATGATGGAAAGAATGAAACCATTAGAGTTGTTTTATTAAATGGAGTAAAGCTTGAAAATAATAAATATAAAGGGAATTTTGCACTGGAACTATTAGATGAAAAAGGGAATAAATCATTTCAAATAAACATTAATGGAAATTCAGATATTATATTAGAGAAAAATTTTGATATAAAGTTTAAAGATTATAATGGAGATGATATTTTAGACTTTAACATAGGGTATTCTAGTTTAGTAGAAGAAAAAGAATATCTCTATCATTTTTATACAATCAATAAAGAAGGAAAATTAGAAGAATTAAATATAAATGGCAATGACACTGTTTTAGAAAGTTGTGAGAAAGGATATTCTTATGATTTTAAAATAAACACTAATGATACTTTTTTCACATATGATTATGATGGAGAAAGATATGTATATAAGCATTATAGATGGGAAGATGACAACTTTATAGTCGCTAATTATATATATAGTCCAATTGATATTAAAGATATAAATGAAGATTCTATAAAAGAGAAAATAGATGAAATAGTATCTTCATCAAATATTACAGAGGAAAAAGATATATTAGACAGTTATGAAAAACAATATAATTGGCTTTTAGAGCATTCGGCTGAAACAAAAATATACTTATTTATGAAGGCAAGTAATGAATATGAACATAGGAAAATT
Organism: Sporosalibacterium faouarense; assembly: GCF_016765695.1. Lineage (GTDB taxonomy): Bacteria > Bacillota > Clostridia > Tissierellales > VENL01 > Sporosalibacterium > Sporosalibacterium faouarense. The sequence continues at coordinate 10,292 of NZ_JAETGO010000059.1, forward strand.
GAAGGATTATTGTATAGTAAAATTGGACAACTTGAAAGAATTAATACTCATTTTGATGAGTACTTTAATATTAATGACATAAGAGAATGTTTAATTAGAGATATTAAGCAGTTGGAATCACCCTATGGAAAAGATGATTATAAATATTCAGAGTATACTTGGGAAGTGGGAAATAAAAATTATAAGGTACTGGCAGGGAGTTTTCATTTGGATAGCTTTGTTTTCTTGTTTAATCAATCTGGACAATATTTAGATGGATACATGTGGACTAATAAGACCAGAGACGAAGTTAATGTAGTTTTTAGAGATAAACAGAACTATATTACAGTATCGCCGATTAGGATGGCATATGGTACAGGAATATCACAATTTGGTGGTCAATGGTTTGAGATTTATAAGGATAAATTGTTGAAATCTTTTGAACATCCTATAAAAGGCTACAGTTCCCCACCATACACTTTAGGATATACTCAGAGATACAAAATAATAAATGAAAGCTATGATAATAAAACAGGAGATTTTAGAGCTACCTATAAATTAGGACTTGGGCTATATGGAACTGATAAATTGATTGGTATAGAAAAGATTATAAATTATCATTGGAATACAGATACAGAGAAATTTCAATATGCTGACTATGATATTCATGATCAATTGTACACATTATTATTTGTGCAAGGAATTGAAGATGATATATTAAATGAGAACCTTAAAGAAATCGAATTGATTATAGAAAAACCAGGAGAACGTAAAGAGGAGAATATGAAAGAAACAACAATATTTTTAACGAAATGTAGTAGCAGTGAAACTAGAGATGAACTTTTGAAGAAAATATATACGTGGTTTATAAGTAATAAAGACTTGGGAAATAGTGAGGAATTTATTAAAATTATAAAAGAGAAAATCTCAATTAATTAGTATAATAAATTCGATAATGAATAAAAAAGCTAACTTTATTGTTACGGAGATAATCAAATATAATACTATATGAAGACTAGTTGAAAAGGTTTTACATGAATATGATTACTACAAAACTATTACTAGTCTCTCAAAACTTCCTTTGGCAATGTACTCATAACAAAACTCCTTTCTGGTTTAATTATTCCTAAATTATCGCCAGAAAGGAGAGTTTTTTTCTTAGAGAACAGATTTTTTCACAATATCTTTTGCAATTTTGCTTTTCATGTTTAATCAAACTTTTTTGATTTTCAACCTGAAATATTCATTGATTACTGATTTGTTATGTAAGTATTATTTGTGTCTATCTGATAGTAGTGTAGTTCCATTTCCTATGTTGTCAAAATCATTCTCTCTAATAATTGTAACAACAGCTTGTTCAGGAACGTTAAGTATTTCGCTTACATTTGTAGCCAATGCCTTTACTAGGTTAGCCTTTTGTTCTTTGGTCATTTTGGGACCGTCAAGTGTAATAACTGGCATTATTTTCACCTCCTAGTAATTCTTTTTTTATGAAAACTTATGTAAAGTTTTTTGAAAATTAATCATGGGATTGATGCTTTATTTTAAGAGTATCAGTATAAAAGAAAGGTTGATTCTTTTATATTTTCTACTATTAAAGGCATTGTAGTTTATCCTAAAATAGTTGCAATCGCAACTATATTATAGCGCAAAATAGTTGCAATTGCAACTATTTTATGTCTCCAAGGATGGAATGAAATTTAACTGTCATTTTTTTGTGGTTTTCTCAATTGACCATTTTATTTTAAATTTGAACAATTGGCATATGATATAATAAAAAATATAAGAAATAAGTGAAATCTTGGACTGAAACAATGTATTTTTAGGCATGTATAGACTATAAAAAGTAGGAGAGATGTTATGAGAATAGATAGGCTATTTTCAATTTTAGTTATACTCTTAAATAAAAGTATTATAACTGCAAAGGAGCTAGCTGATAGGTTTGAAGTATCTACGAGGACAATTTATAGAGATATTGATACTTTATCATCGGCAGGCATACCAATATACGCAAATAGAGGTAGTGGAGGAGGCATATCTCTACTAGATAGCTATACAATTAATAAAACTATGATTTCTGAAAAAGATAGCGAAGGATTATTAGTTGCATTAAAAACACTTAAAGTAACTAAATATCCAGATATTGATGAGATTACTAACAAATTATCTTCACTGTTTCAAAATATAGGCGTTAACGATTGGATCCAGGTGGATTATTCACAGTGGGGTGCATCTAAAGAAAGTATAAGTAGGTTTAGTGAAATAAAAGAATCCATACTAAATAATCAATTAATTTCTTTTGTATACTTTAACTCCTATGGTGAAAAAAGCAAACGTAAAGTTAATCCTATCAGACTTATATATAAAGGACAGGCATGGTATTTATGGGCATTTTGTGAATTGAAGAAAGACTTTAGGTTGTTTAAGATAAACAGGATAAAAGAATTAGACATTATTGATGAGTACTTTAAAAGAGAAGAACTATCCCAATTAGAGAATTATAATTATGAAACACATGATAATAAGTCGAGAAGAAATGTTGAATTGAAATTAAGATTTAATCGCAGTATAATTTATCGTTTATATGATCATTTTGAAGAGACTGATTTGGTAAATAATGATGATGGAACATATCAATTAGAGGTTTGTTACCCAGAAGGGGAGTGGATTTATTCATTTTTACAATCTTTTGGTGATAGTGTAGAGGTAATATCCCCTCAGTATGTTAGAGAGGAATTAATATATCGGTTAGAACAGAATCTAAAAAAGTATAAGAAATAATCTATATATGACATGCAGTTGTCAAGTTCCCTTTGATACCATTATGTTATCAAAGTTTAAAGGAGTGGGTTTTATGGATTATGATACAAAATATTGTCAGAGCTGTGGAATGCCTATAGAAGGCAAAGAAATACTTGGTACTAATAAGGATGGAAGTAAAAACAAAGATTACTGCATGTATTGCTATGAAAATGGTGGCTTTAAAGCTGATATGACAATGGATGAAATGATAAAGGATTGTATACCGCACATGATAAAAGCTAATCCTAAAATAAGCAAAGAAGAAGCTAGAGAAAGCATGAGAAAATTTTTTCCAACATTAAAAAGATGGCAATAAGTATAGAAATAGTAGACATTATTTGACTAGAATGGTTTGTAAGTAAGTGTTCAAGAGAAATATATAATATTATAAAGTTAACAGCAACTATGTAAAGTTTAAAGACTCTACATGGTTGCTGTTTTTATTATTATTAAGATAGACACAATTAGAAGAAATGAAGATTTAAACTATCCAATATGAAATTAGTAGTCAAAATCTTATTGACAGCAATTGGAATATAGAGGTATAATAAAAGAAACCGACGGTCGGTCTGTAGAAAGGAGTGAAGTTTACTAATGAATCTAAAAGATAAGATTATTAAAGTGGCATATGAATTATTTTCTAGTAAAGGATATGAAAAAACAACAATTGGAGAAATAATCAAGCAAGCAGAATGTTCAAAGGGTGGTTTTTATCATCACTTTAAATCAAAAGAAGAAATTCTCGAAGTAATAGTATCCAACTATGTAGATACATTGTCAGAATTATTCAATGATATTATTTCAAATGATGAGGATTCATTTATTACAAAGTTCAATGCTATCTTTGGGGTAATTAATGAATACAAATTGAATCAAATAAAAGAATGGTCTAAGGTAAATAACGTTTTCTATTTTATAGGTAATGATAAGATACTCAGACAATTGGAAAAACAGTTTAAAGAGGTTACAACTAGAACTTATCTTGATGTAATTCAGCACGGGAAAAGACAAGGGATAATAAAAGCTGAATATCCAGAATTACTGGCAGATTTATGTACTAGAGAGGTATTGTGGATTTATGAAGCAGCAGCAAAGGCAATTAAAAATGAAAATTACTATAAAGACGAAAATATGTTTATTCAATTATTAAATTTTAGCGAAAATTTAATTAGTAATGCATTGGGATTAGAAAAGCGAGAGGTTAACTTTAAAGACGTAGCATTAGCATATCTTCATAATGGTAGAGGATATTATCTAGCTCATAAGGAGGAGTTACGATGATAAAATGGTTTAGTGATATTAATGAGAAGGATTTTAATCTAGTTGGAGGAAAAGGATTCAATCTGAGTAAAATGTTTAACTACGGAATAAAAGTGCCTAATGGATTTGTAGTTACTTCAATAGCTTATGACTCTTATGTTAAGGAGAATCGGCTAAAGCAGAAAATTGATACTATATTAAATGATAAAAATTCAACTGCAGGCAAAGCTCAAAAAATAAAATCACTATTTACTATTGAAGATTTCCCTCAGAATTTAAAAGAACAAATTTTTTCTGAAATGAACAAGATAACAAGTGGACGAGTTGCTGTTAGAAGCAGCTCAACTGTAGAAGATTTACCTGGCATGAGCTTTGCTGGGCAGTATAGCAGCTACCTTAATGTAACAGCAGCCGATGTGATAGAAAAAGTAGTACTATGTTGGAAATCATTATGGAACGAGAGGGCTATAGATTATAGGGCAAAATATAATGTGACTAATGAATTTTCTCATGGTGTTGTAATTCAAGAAATGATAAATTCTAGGTTAGCAGGGGTGATTTTCACAGCGAATCCTATAAACGGAATTAGAAACGAGATTTTTATAAATGCATCATATGGACTTGGTGAAGCAATAGTTAGTGGTGAAGTGAATCCCGATCAATACACAGTAAGCAAGAAAAACGGAAAAGTCTTAAAAAATGAAATTACTACGAAAGAAATATTATGTAAGTATTCAAACAATGGAATAGAATATGTTCCTGTTGATGAAGCAAGTAAGGAAATCAGCTCCTTGAAAGAAAATCACATAAAAGCAATTGTTAACGCATCTATTAAAGTTGAAGATTATTATGGTAAGCCTCAAGACATTGAGTTTGCATTTAATGAGATGGATGAAATGTTCATTGTTCAATCAAGGGATATTACCACATTATTTCCTATAGATAACTTTGAACAAGACGGCAAATTAAGGGCTCATCTTTCGGCAGGAACGGTTTTACTAGGTATGAAAGAGCCATTTACACCACTGGGATTCGATATGTTTAGCCAAATGTTCCCTACTATTATTAATGTTATGACCCATAAAAAGAAGCCTCTTGATAATAGTTTTGTTAAATATGCTGGTGGGAGGCTTTATATAGATATTACTTACTTATTAGCTAGTAAGTTTGTATCTAAACAATTCGCAAGCGCATTTTCTGGCAATGATCTGCCGCTTAAAGATGTAATGAACAAAGTAATTGATAAGCATGGTAAAAAATTCAGAAATCAAGGAATAAAATTTAAGTTCCCTTGGGGGGCTCTCAAATATGGTTTTAGTATGATAGGAAGTATGATGGAAATAAGAAAGATCCCAAATGAAGAACGTTATGATGCTATAATCCAAATTGGAGAAGAGGTATATCAAAAGTGGACTAAAATCTCTGAGAATCTTAAAACCCTTGAAGAAAAAATAGACTTTATAGATAAATGTATGGCCGAAGCATTTATTTTATCTCAAAAGCAAGGGCTTTACTGCACAGAGATGAACGATATTGTCAAGATAGAAAAAATAGTAAAAAAAATGTATGGTGATCGTTTTAATATGGAACTACTTATTCATTCTCTGCCAAGATGTATCACTCAAGAATTGTCTATTAAGATGAATCTTGCAGCTAAATATTTTAATGAGAATAATCTTACACCGAAGGGAGATCACCCTAAAGTAAAAGATATTCTCGATAAATTTGGACATAGAAGTAATATAGAGTTAGATTTTGGTACTCAACGATGGGCAGAAAATCCTGAATTTATAATAAATCAAATCAAGTCTTATATGGTTGATAGAATGTATGAAAGAAATCTAGATGATATTATTGAAAAGAAAAGAAGAGCTGAAGCATTGATTGAAGAGATATATCGAGTAGTTAAAAGAGATAAAGGGAAGAGAAAGGCTGAGAAACTTAAAAAACGTATGATAGATTATCGTATGGCAGCAGGTATGAGGGAATATCCTAAATTTGATATTGTAAGAATTATGGGTATAGCTAGGAAAGTTATGTTAGAACTAGGGGAGGAATTGGCAAAAGAAGGACTTATAAATAATAAAGAAGATATATTCTTTTTATTTAAAGAAGAAATTTTAAGAAAGGAAAACTTGAAGGATAGGGTAGAAAAAAATAAAAACTTTTATCAAAAAGAAATGACAAGAACAAGTATTCCAAGAATAGTTTTAAATACTGGAGAGACTCATTATTCAGCTCAAAAAATTAATCCAAATAGTAAGGTGATTCAGGGTATGCCATTATCACCAGGAATCTATGAAGGTACTATAAGGGTGGTATTTGACCCAATTAACAATGATCTTCAAGAAGGAGAGATAATGGTTACAGAAAGTACAAATCCAGCTTGGACACCGCTTTTTGCAACTGCAAAAGGGTTAATAATGGAATATGGAGGACCGGTTAGCCATGGTGGCATAGTAGCTAGAGAATACGGTATTCCAGCAGTTGTCGGTATACCATCTGCTTCAAGCAGACTAAAGGATGGTCAGAGAGTAAGGATTAATGGAGAAACTGGTGTTGTTGAGATCTTATAAAAACAAATTTAACTTATGAATATATGAATTTTTAATTTAATAAAAACACTATATATTATGAAAAGAGATGGATTTCGTTGATTATACACTTATGAACGCAAGCCATCTCTATTTTATTCAACCAATGAATCGAGCTAATTCGCTATTAAACTTATGACGCTGTTCGTAGAAGGCTCCATGACCACTATATTTAAAAGGGATAAGCCTTGAATTTTTAATTCCCTGATTTTGTGCAATAGCTAATGGATATAAGCAGACTCTGTCATGAATACCATGGATAATCAATGTAGGTACGGTTATTTTGCCAAGATCTGAAAATAGTCCTTCGTCTCTAAGTGTAATTAAGGATTCGGCTGTTGACCAACCAGCTGCATCTAATCCTAATTGAAATAACCAGTCTGAAATGGGGTTAGATACATTTTGAAAGAAAAACATGTTTCCAAATTCTCTTAGTAATTTAGGACGGTCATTATAAGCTTCATTAATAAACTTATTTACTGCTTCCAGGGATAACCCGTATGGGAAATTTGGTCTCATAGTAAAACTAGGTGCAGCAGCACCAAAAAGTGCGAGCTTTGATACTCCATACTCATTATGACGAGCCATGTATCGAATTACAATTGCTCCTCCCATAGAATGACCTGCTAGTGTGAAATTTCGTAGATTAAGTGATTCAACGACACAACGAATATCATCGGCTAGTCTATTGTAATCATAGCTTCTCCATGGTTTATCAGAATTTCCAAAGCCTCTAGTATCCATTCCAATACATCTATATCCTAGCTTGGGTAGCTGGTCAAACTGATATTCGTAGGCCTTGTGACTCAAAGGCCAGCCATGGATGAATAAAATGGTTTTCCTACCTAAAGGATTAATATCCCTTACAAAGACGTTAACATCCGATTCAACTTCTATATAATGCTCCATTTTACACCTCCAGTAAAAAAATCATTATCATAATATAATATTCCTATAGAGTTAGTCTGTGCATATTAATTTGTGTTAGATTAAAAATCAGTTTGATACTTAATATAAAGTACAAAGGAATAGAGTATAGAAAAATGATTTATTTAGAGGTGTAGTTATAAAGGTGTGATAAAGATAGTTTTATTAATTGTAATAGACAGTATATATCTAGAATGAGCATTATAGAATAACTATGCTATAATAGACTATCAGTATCTAAATATTGAACTAAATCTGATAGCATATCACATGATAATTTAAGTTCCTTTTCAATCATTTCAAGACCTTTATATTCTAGTCTTGTTTTTGGACCACTTACACTTATGGCTGCAATTACTCCATCTTCATGATATATCGGAGCTGCAATACAAAATAGTCCGTATTCATATTCTTCATTATCGTATGCTAGTCCATTAGCTTTTATTGAGTCTAACTCTTTGGTAAAACCTTCATAAGTTGTAAGAGAATACATTGTTCTCTTTGAACAGTTTTCACTACTAAAATATTTCTTTAATTCCTCTTCAGATTTAGCGCTTAAAAATACTTTTCCAGAAGAAGAGCAATTTAGAGGGCTTATTGGGGTAAGTTTTGAAACTAATGTAAAATTATCATTTGAAGATTTATAAATATTAAGAGAATTTCCTTGATACTCTATATTTAGGTTTACACTCTCTCCAATCCTCTCTGATAAAGCGTTAATAATTGGCTTTGATATTCCTATTAAAGATAAATTAGATGAAACCTTAGCACCGTATTTTATTAAAATCTTACCAAGTTTATAATTATCTGTATTATATTGTTTTTCAACTATATTCCACTTCTCTAATGTTACAAGAATTCTAAAAGCAGTTGCTTTTGGCATTTGCAAATCATTGGATATTTTACTCACACCAATTGGTTTATCAGAATTGTATAGATAATCTAATATTTCCCCAGCACGATCTATCATAGTATTGATGTTATTCATAAAAACACTCCTTACTAAAGTGAATTATTCTATATTTAGGACTTAAAAATCATAAAAATAAGGCTTAAAACGTTTATACAGATATAATTATAACATAATGGATCAACACTTGCTTAAATAATAGACAGTTCTTATTTATAATACACAAAAATGAAATAGCGTTTCATAAACACTTGTAAAAATTTGTATTCTATTATATTATATACATAAGAATGAAACAGAGTTTCAAAAATATAAAGGGGGAAAGTTTATGAATGTGAAAGGTAGCACCAAAAAAAGAAATTTTTCTACGGGGGAAATTTTAAAGTTTATTGTACCATCTTTTATTGGACTATTACTTTTCGTAATTCCATTGCCATGGGGTGGTGAGTCATTAACTATCGGTGTGGGATATATGGCATCTAAGTTCAGCGATTCATTTGGTGAAATGTTACCAGCATTTATGGTATATGTTGTAATTGTAAGTGCATTAATTACGTTAATTTCTACAATTATTAAACCAAAATTTATTTCTGAAAGGAAGTTTTTAAAAGAGCTCCTTATAGTCAGTCCACTGACTCTTGCTATTAGGTTAATATCAGCAGTATTAGCTTATTCAGTTTTGTATTCTCTGACTTCATTAGGACTAGACAAGGTATCTAACCCTAATACTGGTGGAGTTGTCGTTAATGATTTATTTCCTGTATTAGCTACATGGTTCTTTTTCTCAGGATTCTTTTTGCCACTATTAATGGAATTTGGATCAATGGATTACTTAGGAACATTAATTAGAAAGTTTATGAGACCTTTATTTAAGGTACCAGGACGTTCAGCAATAGACGCTATTGCATCTTGGATTGGTTCCGGACCAGTAGGTGTTGTTATCACAGACAAACAATATAAAGAAGGATACTATACGTCAAAGGAAGCCTCAATCATTTCTGTATGCTTTTCATTAGTTTCATTACCTTTTGCGGTCTTTATAGCCAGTTTTTTAGAGCTATCGGTAAGCTTTATAGCATTTTATGGAGCTATAAGTATTGCATCATTTATTGCAGCATTAGTTTTACCACGAATTTACCCTTTGAATAAGAAAAATAGTGAATATTTTAAAGGTGTAGATGTTAAAATCAACGAGGAAGTGCCACCGGGAAGAGGTATTCATGAGTGGGCTGTTGAACGAGGAATTATTAGAGCAGAACAAGCTCCAAGTTTTTTAGGATTGATTACTTCTGGATTAAAAACGGTTGTCGACGTGTATTTCAGTTTGATGCCAATAGTTATGCTGTTAGGGACTTTCGCATTAGTTATTGCAGAGTATACATCACTATTTAGTTTAATTTCTAAACCATTAGTCCCACTATTTAATTTAATGAGAGTACCTGATGCATCGGTAGCTGCTTCTGCTACATTAGTTGGATTTGCAGATATGTTCTTACCATCAATATTTGTTAAAGGCTGTGAATTTGAGATTACAAGATTTATTATTGGAGCACTTTCTTTTACCCAATTAATTTATTTAACAGAAACTGGTGCTATTATATTGCGTTCCAAGATTCCAGTTAATTTTAAAGACCTATTAATTGTTTTTTTGGAAAGGACTTTAGTCACTTTACCAATCATAGTTATTATTGCACATTTAGTTTATTAGTGAGGGAGTTATTATGAGACATAAATTTATTTCAAAAAGATATTGGAAAGATAAATCGACACCTATGGGTGCAGTAGATGAATTAGCAAAAAAATATGAAAATGTTATTGACTTAAGTTTAGGTGATCCAGATCAAAATACCGATGAAGGCATAATAAGATTTGCTTTTCAAGAAGCAATAAAAGGACACACAAAATATACTGATTTTAGAGGAGATCCTGAGCTTAGAGATGAAATAAAAAAATTCTATAAAGAAGATCACAAAGTTGATATACTAGATGAAGAAATTATGGTTTCCACAAGTGCATGCTTAGGTATGTATTTAGTTCTTGAATCAATACTAGACATTGGTGATGAGGTTATAATACATGCTCCATACTTTACGCCCTATTACCAGCAAATAGAATTAGCCAATGGTGTTCCAGTAGAACTAGAAACCTTAGAAGAAGAAGAGTTTCAAATTAATATAGAAAAGTTAGAGCAAACTATCAATGAGAGAACAAGGGCAATTATAATAAACTCGCCTAATAATCCAACTGGAGCGGTATTTAGTCTCGATACACTAAATAAAATTGCAGACATAGCAATTAAATATGATTTGCTGATTATAGCAGATGAAATATATGGAGCATATACATTTAAAGATGACTTTATATCTATGATAAGTATGCATAAAATAAGGGATAGATTAATTATTTTAAATAGTTTTTCAAAGGATTATGTGATGACTGGATGGCGTATTGGAAATATAATTGCTCCCAAAGAAATAATTTCTACATGTCAATTAGTTAATGAGAATGTTGTATTTACAGCACCTTCAGTTTCACAAAGGGCTGCAATTTACGCACTTCGAAATAGAAAATCTATACAGCCTCCATTAATTAAACTATATAAAGAAAGGGTGTTGTATTCCTATAAACGAATAAATAATATATCATGGATGAGTGTACCAGAGCCTAAAGGAACTTTTTATTTATATATAAATATTAAAAAAACTGGATTGTCTTCAGAGGAGATAAGTAAAATTATATTAGATAAAGCTAAAGTACTTACAATACCAGGGAATTCATTTGGTACCTGTGGTGAAGGATATATAAGGATTGCTTGTACTGTAGGTATAAGTGAATTAGAAAAGGCCTTTGATAGAATTGCAAAGATAAAACTTTAGTTTGTAAGTAAAACATGGATAGTATAACATATAAAGACTAAGAGGATGGAAATTTCCATCCTCTTAGTCTTTATATGTTTAACTTCATTAGTTCTTGCTTATCCTAAATATGTAATACCTATTTATCTTTATGATATAATAAAAATGAATTTAAAATGTTAAAAATAGTTGATTTAGTGTTATATTGTCAATAAAAAGACGTAAAAAATGTTTAGGATAGAGGGTATATATGGAATACAATTATGTGTATAGTATTATTTGTTTAGCTTCGTCCATACTTGTCCTTTCTCTTAGTTTATTAGGGAGAGTTCATTACAAATCTACATCTTATTCAAAGCCTTTTAGCTATTTAATGCTCTTCTCTGGAATTTATACTTTTGGATATGGTTTTGAAATTATAAAGGGAGATCCAAGTTGGATATTTTTTTGGTTACGAGTTGAATATGTAGGTATATCATTTATAGCGGCCTGTTGGTTGTGGCTTTCTATGGATTTTACAAAAAAAGATAAATATTTAAAGCTTCCTTTTTTTGTTTTAATATTTGGAGTATCTATGTTTTTTCTTATATCAGTATTGACAAATAGTTTGCATCATTTGTTTTATTCTTATATCAAAATAATTGACAGTGGGTATTTCAAATTAGCTGACTTAGGTAAGGGACCTCTGTATATAGCCCATTCTGTGTGGTTATTTATATGTTTTATTATAAGTTCAATAATGTATATTTTATATTATCTTAGATCAACTACAATATTAAAAAAACAAGCGGCTATAATGGTTATTATATCAATCGAGATTATTATTAGCTCAGTATTTGACTTATCAGGATTTGCGCCTTGGGGAGTTAGTGTTGATATAGGGCCAATGATCATTACAGCTAATGGATGTATTTGTGCTTACATTATATTTAAAGCTGGAATTCTTAATATTTCGCCAATTGCAAGGGAGAAAGTATTTGAAAGTATGAGAGAGGGAGTAATTGTAACAGATTTAAATGGTGTGATTGCTGATTTTAATCCTGCTGCTCAATATTTCTTACCAAAATTATCTAAGAAATGGATTGGAGAAAGACTGCTAAATATTGTACCACAATTCGAAAAGTATACTGATGATTATGGACCCTTAGAGATAGAACCATTTGTTTTAGAAGACAAGAATGAAATCGAGTACTATGAGATAAGACAAGTTCCCGTTATGGTTAATACAGATAAGAGAATAGGAACAGCATGGTATATGAAGCAGATAACAGGACAATATAAGTTAGTGGAAAGATTAAAAGAATATGCTGAAATAGATGAATTGACAGGAATTTTTAATAGAAGAAAATGGACTGAAATGGCCGAAAATGAGATGAAAAGGGCAAATAGATATAAGAAAACATTTTCAATAATGCTGATAGATATAGACTATTTTAAAAGAGTTAATGATACAATGGGTCATGAAATAGGAGATAAAGTTTTGGCTAATATCACCAATACTATCTCAAATGTACTTAGATCATCTGATATATTTGGCAGGTTAGGAGGAGAAGAGTTTGCAATAATATTTCCTGAAACAAATAAGGAAGAAGTGTCTAAGATATCTGAACGTTTATTAGAAGAAATATCTAATAATATAATGGTCTTTGAGGCTAAGAAATTTACTGTTACAATTAGTGCTGGAGTTTCAGTATGTGAAAATGGCTCAAATATATCTTTGGAAGAACTGTTGAGGAAGGCTGACGAGGGATTATATAAAGCGAAAAACAATGGTAGAAATAGAGTATGTTTTACTTAGATGTATTTCTAAAATTTTATTAAAATTTAGATAATATTTAGAATAGTTCATAAAAGGGTATAGAATAAATACAGGATTTGTTATAAAATGTTTAGAAAGATAATAACTTACTATACTAATATAAGAAGTAGAATCTACTATTACATATACAATATTATACTTATTATTACAAAGGAGAATATTAGATGAATAGAGTCGATGAGTTTATTCAGACATATAATGACTTGGATAGAGAGATGAAAAAATCACTAAAATTAGATAATCATATATCTCATATGAAAACTTTAGATATTCTTTCTAAAAGAAGTGATTTAATATCTAGAAACATAGATGTTTTGAAACAATATGCCAGATTAAGAAATTGTATAGTACACAATACAGTTTCGGGAGTAGAAGAACCAATAGCTGTTCCTTTGCAAGAGGTTGTTGAGAGGTATAAAAGCATTTTAAATAGATTCAGAAACCCTTTAACTGTATATGATATATGTACACATAGGTCAAAAATGCTAGTGGCATCTCCAAATAGCTTAGCAATAGATGTAATGAAATCAATGGGCAAATTACTTATTTCAAGAGTTCCAATTATAGAAAATGAAAATGTCATTGGGGTATTTAATGGTAATGTATTAATAAATTATTTAGCAAATACAGAAAAATGTCTAGTTTCTAATAAGACTCTTATGAAAGAGTTGGGTGAATTTACAAACTTAGAGCATAATAGAAAAGAGCAATTTGCTTTCATAGAAAAGAGTCTAAACATATATGATGCACAGAAGTATTTTAAGGAAAAGAATAAGAATGATCATAAGCTAGTAACATTGTTTATAACTTCCAATGGTTCTAGGCACGGTAGACTTCTAGGGTTGCTAACAGAATGGGATTTGTATAACAAGATAGATTAATTAAATAAGGATATTAGTAGTAAATGGCTATTGTTAAAGACAGTTTCAATAATAGCTAATTTTTTTGAGTAAAATGAGTTTAAGAGGATGGCATTCTAAAAAAAGACACCGCTTTTTAACACAAAACTACTGATTGACTTAAAAATAATTATCAGCTATAATTTTGATAATGATAACTATTATCGACATACACATAGATACTAATAGGGAGGGGAAGCATTTGAAAAGACTGAATATTCATAGTATAAGATTTAAAATCATTTTTTTAATGATGATAAGCTCATTAATTTCTATTTTACTAGTAGGAGGATTTAATGTATATCAAAGTAAAAGCATAATAGAGGATTATTCTAGAGAAAACCTTGAGTTACTGGTAAAATCCTATGCTAATAAAATAGATGGGTTAAGCGGAGCTTCATCACAAGAAAGTATTAATGAGCAGATAGCACAAGAGAGAATATATGGCTCAGGATATCTTAGTCTAATAGACGATAAATACAATATTATGGTACACCCTGATTTCACTGAGAAGAGCAATTTAAGGGAGTATTATAATGATGAAGAATTTGATATATTGTTTAATAATATACAAGACAGGCAAAGTGATACCATAGAATATACATACAAAGGTTCTAAAATGATAACTAGCTATTACATACTTGATAGTGGATATATATTAATGGGAAATGTATTGGAAAAAGAAATATTTCAAGAATTAAATAATAATACAGAATCAGGAATAATTGTAATTATTATTGGACTAACTCTTTCATTAATTTTAGCAATTATTTTTGGTCATCGATTGTACAAGCCTTTACAATTATTGACCAATTATCTTGATATGACATCTCGATTTGATTTAACTAATAAAACTGATAAAAGAACAGAGAAATTATTAAAGAGAAAAGATGAGGTAGGCATTATGATTAGAGCCCTATCAAATATGAGGCAAAAGCTAGCAGGAATAGCTAAAGATATTAAGTTAGATTCTAGTAACCTCAATAACTATGCAGGAAAAGTAAATGACATAATGAATGAGACTACCTTGGGAATAGAGAATATAGTTGAAGTATCTAGTGATCTAGCTAATGGAGCTTCAGAGTTAGCTAGTATAACTGAAAAAGGGGTTAAACATCTAGATGACTTGGGAGAAAATGTGGATACAGCAGTAACTAATTCTAATGAAATTAATGTTCATGTTGACAAAATAACTAATAGTAGCAAACAAGGCTTAAAGGATGTAAATATACTACATAAATCTGTTAAAAATACATTGATGAGCTCAGAAAAGGTTATAGATAAAGTGGCTTTACTTGAAGAAAAATCAGATGGTATTAGAGAAATCATAAGTACTATATCTAGTATTGCAGAACAAACAAATCTATTAGCGCTAAATGCGAGCATTGAAGCAGCTAGGGCCGGGGAAGATGGAAAAGGGTTTGCTGTAGTTGCAGATGAGATAAGAAAGCTAGCAGAAGATGTTTCACTTAATGCAAGTGAGATAAATAATACAGTGCAGGAGATTAATAGAGAAATAAAAGAAACAAAAGAATCAGTAAAAGATGCTAATGTCATGGCAAATGAAACGAAGAAAGCAACGGCAAATACAGAGAGTCAATTTAAAAATATCGAAAGTATCATAGTAGATATAGTTGTTAAAATTAAAGGATTATCAAAGAATATTGAAGATATTCATAAGAATAAAAATGTAGTATTATCATCTATGGAAGAAGTGTCAGCTATATCACAAGAATCAGCAGCATCAACACAAGAAGTTTCTGCAGCACTTACACAACAGTTCAGTCACATCGAACAAATTAACAACTCAACTAATGAACTAAATGAATTAACTGAAGGGTTGAGAAAGTTGATTGGTACATTTAAATTAGAATAAATTAAAAATGATTGACTAATTAGAGATTTTTAGATAAAGGACTGATATAGCCATGGAGAAATGGACCTTTGATAATTTCAGACCAACTCAAGGAGAAAAATTGTGGACAGAGAGAAAGAAGATGAACACATTTTATCGTGAATACATACCGTGTGAAGAGTTACAAGAATACGTAGTATGTTATTGGGTATCTAAGACTATAAATATATCTGGTGAATCAATTTCAAGTAGAGTTATTCCTGATGGTTGTATGGATATGGTTTTTAATATGAAAGAAATTAGAGAAGGGAAATCTGGAGTAATCTCTGGAATAATGACTAGGGCTAGTGAAGAAGAGAATAAAGAGATTAATGAATTTATTGGAGTGAGGTTTTGGCCAGGAGGTATAATTCCTTTTATTAAAAGCTCAGCCGGTGATTTCACTAATCAATTAGTTTCTTTAGATAATATTTTAGGTATAATGTCTTTAGAATTAAATGAAAAGCTTCACCTTGCATCATCAGTCATAGAAAGACTTACAATTGTTGAGCAAGAGCTAAAGGAAATACTACTGAAAGCTAAAACAAGGGATGTAATAATAATTAAGGCCATAAACTCTATTTATAAAAAAAGGGGAGTTCAATCAGTAAAGGAATTATCAAAAGAATTAAATATAAGTCAAAGGCAGCTATCTAGAAAATTTAATGACTGGATAGGGATAAGTCCTAAAAAATTTCTTAATATAATAAAGTTTCAGCATGTTGTTTTGACATTTAATAATAATGAAGATGTTGATATACAAAGGCTAATATTAGAAGCTGGATATTATGATCAAGCTCATTTTATAAAAGAGTTTAAAGCTTTCTATGGAAAAACACCTGGCCGGTTATAAAATGAAAATGTCTACTTTTTACAATACAAAATTCATCCTTATTGATAAAATGAAATTGATAAATAAAGATATAATTAAGGAGGATGAAGAATGAAATTAACCCATAGCTGTATTATAACTGAAGATGTTAAAAAGCTAAGTGAGTTTTATGAGAACGTATTGCAAATTGAAGCTCAACTTTATGGGGAAGATTATGCAGAGTTTGAAGTAGGAAATGCTAAACTAGCGATTTTTGATTTAAAGTCACATGAGAGTTCGGCCCCGAATTCAGCTAAACCTGCTTTAAACAAAAGTATGATACTTGAGTTCCATGTTGAGGACGTAGATATTGAGTATGCAAGACTAAATAAGATGGAGATAAATTGGGTGAAATCTCCGACTACTCAATCGTGGGGAAATAAGTCTATGTATTTTCGAGATTTAGATGGAAATATGATTAGTTTTTATTCTGATGCAGAATAAAATAGAAAAGTTATAATAAGGGAGTCTGTTTGTTTGAAAGATAGCTATCTCAGAGCATATTGCTTTGAGATAGCTATTTTAAAATTGAGAACCTATAGAGGCAAATTTCTTCTATTAAAAATAAAAGCTGAAAGTCCGTAAATTAAAATACCACCAATAATAAAAATTATAGATAAGGGAAAAATATTAGAGGTATTATTAATGATTTTAGCTGGAATAAAAGCACCAAAAATATTGAGTTTATTTAGCCAAGACAGGCTATCGCTTAAATTTCCAATAGTGTTCATTGCGTAAAATAATAGAGTTAATCCTACGCTTATAGATATTGAATACTTCTCATCATTAAATATACACGAGAATAAAAATGAATATGATCCTATAACAAAGAATAATATCAGACCCATTATATTAACTTTAATGAAAGAAGGGATATCTAAGGCAGAATTTCCAAATAGTATAATTGAGAATAGAATTGAAAAGACGGTTAAAAGAAAAGCCATAATAATTTGACCCAATATTAAAATACTTGCATTAGTTAAAGCTACTTTAGTTCTAGAGACTGGAGTAGATAAGTAACAAGCCATAGAACCTCTAGTAACATTTTTTGCTATTAAACTATTAGCTGTGATTAAAGAAAATATAATCATGAAAATCATATATGGCATTGAGTACATAGTGGTTCCTAAAAAAGAAGTTAAGCCTGGTTCTACTATGGTGAAACCAAAAGCTTTAATAAAATTGTCAGGCATCATTTCCATAAATACTTTACTCGATTCTGCATTACTTGGATCGAACATACTGATTATTATAATAGAATACATTACCAATGCAGCTGAACAAACAAGCATAAATTTATATTTTGATTTTAACGTGGATAAAAATAAAGCTCCGTTCATATTATTCTACCTCCTCTTTATATAAACTTATAAAAGCATCTTCAAGACCTTTTTTTTCAACATCAAGATTAACTATGTCACATTGAGATAATATATTTAAAAACTTCTTATAATTATTGCTTACTTTTATATATATAGTGAGATTAGTAATAGAATTAATATTTAGCTCGGAGTTTTGTAGTATTTGAATGTCTTTTGGTGACTTTACAGTGACTTTATATATCTTTGTTTGCATTGATTCCAGGTTATCAGTTGTATCTGTTGTTACAAGACGGCCATCTTTTATAACAGAAATACGGTCACAAGTACGTCTCACCTCATCAAATATATGTGAGGAAAGTAGAATCGTTTTACTTCTTTTTTTCTCTTCAAGAATAAGATTAATGAGTTCATTCTGCATTAGTGGGTCAAGGCCAGATGACGGTTCATCTAGTATAAGTATTTCAGGATCATGCATAAAAGCAGTAATGAGCCCTATTTTCTGTTTCATTCCCTTAGACATTTTTTTGATTTTTATATTTGGATTTATATTAAAACGTTCAATTAAACTATTGCGCATAGAATGATTTTTTAATCCACGCATATTACTTATTAAATCTAAGAGTTCTATTCCTGACATACCTTCTATAAAATTTATTTCTCCTGGAAGGTATCCTATATACTTTTGAATTTCGGTTCTATCATTCCAGCAATTAAAGTCTTTAATTGATGCATTACCTGAATTAGGCTGCATAAACCCCATAAGATGACGAATAGTAGTGGTTTTTCCAGCACCATTTGGTCCAAGATAACCAAGTACTTCTCCTTTATTGACTTGAAAATCAATGTTAAAAATACCTGTAGTCTCTGAGAAAGATTTTGTTAGATTACTTACAATTATACTCATAAAATCACCCCTTATAAAATTATGAACTTTATAGCTTCTTGAGTTCATAATATAACGAAGGGCTTTGTTTGTCAACACATTTTTGAACTTATATATTGAATTTGTTCAAAAGTTTTGCTACTATAGTAGATAAATGAGGTGATAAAGCATGAATGGATTCGATAGACGAAAGCAGAAAAAAATGAATGATATTTTAACCGCGGCATTTGATTTATTTAAAAAGAATGGAATTGAGGCTGTTAAAATTACAGATGTTGCTGAGAAAGCTAATGTTTCAAAGGTAACTATATATAACTATTTTGGGAGTAAAGAAGAGCTAGCAAGACAAGTAATATTTGACTATATGGATAAAAAAGCAGAAGAATTTAAGACATATATGAGTAGTGACTTATCTTTTAAAGATAAATTTAATTTGATGATAACAGTTAAAATGGGTTCAGTAGATGAATTAACAGATGGTTCGACAGATGGGCTGTTGGATAATGACATGATATTATCTCCACAGGTACAGGAATTTTTGAAGACATATGCAGAAACTAAGATTAAACCAATTTTTATAAATTTCATTGAGCAAGGTAAGCAAGAAGGTGAGATTGATAGCGAAATAAATACTGAAACAATATTGAAATATATACAATCAATTAATAATATTCTACAATATCCTATTTCAGTTCAAGAGAGAATTGATTTAGGAAAGTTGTTTTTTTACGGTTTAAGAGGTAAATAATTAAGGCAAATTATAGAAAGTGATATTACCACAAGACATAATTTTACTAGAAAATCATTAAAGAAAATATTACAATATGAGGGATATTAAATTCAACGAAGAATTAATCCATATAAAGAAAAACGTCAATAGCTTTAAAGTTATTGACGTTTTTAAATGCTAATATCATCATTCTGTTTTTAGATAACAGCTAACTAAAGTGAATAACTTCATGTGAGTCAATTATGAGATTTATATCATGATATTATAAAATTATATATCACTGAGTGAGCTATTAAGGAGCCATTCAATGGATAGTAAATCAATAATAGACGAATACTATTTAAAAAGCTTGTGAATGAGGAGGAATAATGATGGAGAAACATCATAAGGGTCTAACAGCAGTTCAATTAGCTATGATGGCACTGGGAACTGTAGTAGGAGGGTCTTTCTTTCTTGGTTCAGCTGTTGCAATTCGAAGTGCTGGACCATCTGTTATCATTTCATATATTTTTGGAGGCTTTTTAGTCTATTTTATTCTTTTCGCATTATCTGAAATGACAGTCGCAGACCCAGAACCTGGGTCTTTTAGAACTTATGCTGAAAGAGCATTTGGTACAGGATTAGGCTTTGTTGTAGGATGGGTTTATTGGACAGGGATAGTATTAGCAATGTCTAGTGAAGCAATTGCTATATCTGTTTTTCTAAGGTCATGGCTTCCAGGAGTTTCATTACCAATAATGGGCTCGATAATAATCATAATAATTACAGGATTAAATCTATTAGGAGCAGAAAAATTGAGCAAATTAGAAAGTGGTCTTGCTGCAATTAAGCTTTTAGCCATTGTGGGATTTATAGTATTAGGAGTAATGCTGATCTTTGGAATATTTTTTAATGGTCAAAAGATAGGATCTGGAGCCTTGTCTCAAGAAACATGGTTTCCTGGCGGATTTAGTGGAATTGCTGGAAGTATGCTTATTGTTATGTTTACGTATGCTGGATTTGAAATTATTGGGTTAGCTGCATCAGAAACTGATAATCCTCATAATATAGTACCTAAAGCAATATCATATACAGTGATTAGTCTTGTAGGACTCTATGTAGCTGCAATCATAGTGCTTTTACCATTAATACCTACTAGTGTTCTTACAGAGGAAAGAAGTCCTATGGTTTTAGCTTTATCTAGATGGAATTTGGGATGGGCCGGTGGTGCAATGAATGCAGTACTAATAACAGCTATTTTCTCAACTATGTTAGCAGCGATGTTTGGTCTTGGTAGAATGATAAAATCCCTAGCAGATGAAGGACATGGACCAACTTGGCTAAAGGATAATAAGGACATTCCGTATAGAGGAATTCTTTTTTCAGGAGCGGCAATGCTTGTAGGGTTATTTTTTGGGTTCGTTTTACCAAAACAAGTTTATATCTTTTTAGTTAGTTCGGGAGGATTCTCTTTACTTTTCACATACTTAATCATTTTGGTTACCCATAAAAAATTTAGAAAGAAAAGTGGTTGTCTACCTAAGGGAAAATGTCAATTGCCAGGATATCCATATACTTCGTGGATAGCTATACTAAGTTTAATTGGAATCATAGTAAGTATGCCATTAGTTCCAGGGCAAGGATATGGGTTAATAGCAGGTATTATACTAATATTATTATATTTAAGTTTATATTTAGTTCAAAAGCATTTTTTCAAAAGCAAAAATAATAAGGATAAAGCCATAAAAGAGAAAAATTCGTTGAACTCTAAAATGTTTCCTGTACCTAGAACAATAGTAGAAACTTCAGAAGAACTAACTCCTGAAGATTTGAATGATGAAAAAAATAAAAAGTAAAATTAATATTGATATTAGGACAATGAAACGGTAAAAGCTATAAAAAAGGTAAGAAATTAAATTACTAGAATAAGATAAACAAATTACAGACGGTCTTAGACCGTCTTAATCTTTATGCAGAAATAAATTAATGACCAAAGATAATCTTGAATGAATTAGAAACAGATTTAGTAATAATTGAATACATATTTTACAATAATGATGATTTTTTAGATGTAGCATTAGGATAAATTAAATAGAATTTTATAAATTTAGATTATGCAAGTTATCTATCAGCTGTTTTATATATCCTAATTTATAGAAAATATTTATGGACAAAGCAAAAAGTATAATATTTACCTATAATAGCAAGATTAACCACATACTTGTACTATAATTTATTATGAGAATAAAAATAAAAATTTTAAGGGGGCAACAAAATGGCTGATTACAGGGAATTGTGGAAATCACTAGATATGGACTTGGAAAAGCATGATCAATTGTGCGAAGTTTTACCTAAATTTTACGACGAAATTTACTTATCACAAGAAAAGCGACCTGAAGGAATGAATTATTTTAATTTTGTTATTGCAGAAGTTCATGGATTGAGAATCCAAGAATTAGCAGAGCATAGAAAAAATGGTCAAAAAGTGGTTGGAAGTTTCTGCGTATTTGTACCTGATGAAGTAATAAGTGCTGCAGATGCAGTTGGAGTAGGTTTATGTAGTGGGTCTGATTTTTGGATACCTGATGGTGAAAAATATCTTCCAAGAAACTCATGTCCATTAGTAAAAGCAGCTGTTGGAGCAAAGACAAGTGGAACCTGTCCTTATTTTCAATCATGTGATTTATTAGTAGGGGAGACTACATGTGATGGGAAGAAAAAAGCATGGGAGATACTAGGGGAGCATGTACCTATGCATGTTATGGACTTACCTCAAATGAAAAGAGAAAAAGACAAGATTCACTGGATGGATGAAATAAGAATATTTATAGATGAGCTTGAAGAATTAACAGGTAATAAGATTACAGAAGAGAGCTTAGCAAGAGGAATAGAGCTAATAAATAAAAAGCGTGAGGTTTTACAAAGATTATATGATTTAAGGAAAGAAGAAAACCTACCTATAAGTGGTAAGGATGCGTTATTAGTAACTCAGATTGCATTTTATGATAATCCAGAAAGATTTATTGAGAAAACAAATGAGCTATGTGAAGAGTTGGAGAAAAGAGTACAAAATAAAGAAAGTGTATTTGCAGAAGGGACTCCAAGAATTCTTGTTAGTGGGACACCAATGGCAGTTCCTAATTGGAAGTTGCATCATATGATTGAAACTAGTGGAGGCTCTGTAGTTTGTGAAGAAACCTGTACTGGAACTAGATATTTTGAAAATTTAGTTGATAATACGGGAGAAACTATGGAAGAGCAAATAAAGGCTCTATCAGACAGATATCTCAATATTAACTGTGCATGTTTTACACCGAATCCAGGTAGAATAGATGATATACTTAGACTTTATAAAGAATATAAGGCCGATGGAGTAGTTTATTATACATTACCATTCTGTCAAACCTATGCTACAGAATTTAAAAAAGTGAAAGAGGCACTAGATAAAGCAGATATACCAGTGATTATGATAGAATCTGATTATAGTTTACAAGATGCTGGACAACTTAAAACTCGCCTTGAAGCCTTTTTTGAAATGTTAGAACCAAAAAAGGAAATAGCTGCTGCTAATAAATAAGGGGGTTATATGAAGACAAGAAAATATTTGTATATACTTTTTCCTTCATATAATGATGGATTGGCACTTGAGAGTATTTTAAAAACAAAATTTATAAGTTATACAATAGTGCCCACTCCAAGAGATTTAAGTAAGTGCTGTGGTATATCTATGAAAGTAGAAGATAAAGACGTTGAATCTATTAAAGATATAGTTGATGGAAATCCTAATATAAGTATTGAAGGAATATTTGAGTTAAAGAAACCAAGGAAAAGCTTATTTGGTTCTTTATAAATTAAGTAGGAGGAGCATATATGTATTCTATCGGAATAGATGCTGGGTCTGTAGCAACAAAAGGTGTTATTTTTGACGGAGAAAAGATTGAGCATGTAATAATTCCTACCGGCTGGAGTCCTAAGACGGCATCAGAAGAAGTTTTAAAACAGCTATTAGTAAAATCCAATATAAAAAAAGAAGATGTAGAAAGGATAATAGGAACAGGTTATGGAAGGATATCAATGCCATTTGTGGATAAGGCTATTACAGAAATAACATGTCATGCTAAAGGAGCACATTATTTGAATAAAAAGGTAAGAACTATCTTAGATATAGGAGGTCAAGATAGTAAGGTTATAAATATAGATGAAAATGGAAATATAACTGACTTTTTGATGAACGATAAGTGTGCAGCAGGTACAGGGCGCTTCCTTCAGGTTATGGCAAACGTTCTTGGAAAGGATGTAAGTGAGCTTGATGATTTAACTAATAATGCACGTCCTGAGGCAATAACAAGCATGTGTACTGTTTTTGCAGAATCAGAGGTTATTAGTCTTTTAGCGAAAGGTATACCTAAAGAAAACATTGCATCAGGCATTATGCATTCAATCGCTAGCAGAGGGGTTTCTCTGCTAGAAAGAATAAATATACTGGATGACGTAGCCTTTACTGGTGGCGTTGCTAGAAGTGATGTAATAGGAAGGATTATAAATGATAAGATTAGCAAAACCATTTATAAACCTCCAAACTCTCAGATAGTAGGTGCATTGGGAGCAGCAGTAATAGGATATCGAGAATTACTATAACTAAAGTTCTTGAAACATACGAAATAGGATAAAATATATGTTCATATATTTTATCCTATTTCATATGTTAAGATAAAAATCTCTAGTTAAAAAAATAATTTTATTACATTTGTTGCAATTATTGATATTATTTAACAAATAATATACAATTATATATGATAAAAAAATAGGGGGGAAACTAGAATGAAAAAAATATCGATAGTAGTAGCTTTGCTACTTCTGCTAAGTATGCTAGCAGGTTGTGGTGGAAGTAGTGTTACAAATGTAGAAAAGAAAAATGATAGTAATAATGAAATGGCAAGTGATACTACTGGAGAAGAGACACAGAATGAAGGTGAGGAAGAAGCAGGGAAAGATAAAACTGAGGAGCCAAAAGTATATCAAATAGGTGATAAAGTAACAGTAGATGATAAGTATGCACTAACTATATTAGGGGCACATACAACTGAAGAAAGAAATCAATTTTCTGACAAAGAAGTTGCTCAGGTTGTGATTATAGACTATATGTATGAAAATATAGCTGAGGAATCAGAAGATATATACATATCTGATATGGATTTTAAGTTTATAGATGAGTATGGAAATATGTGTGATACATACCCAGTAGGCGGGGTTTATCAGCCCGAAAATACACCAGTTGGGGCAAGAAGTTTAACATCAATGACTATAGGTACCATCGAGGAAAGTGATAAAATAAAACTAAACTATTATGGTAATATGTTTAGCTCAGATCCAACAATTGAATTTGAAGTTAAAATTGGAGAAGCTGTCGAACCTGTACTTGAAGGAGAAGCGCCAAGCTATGAAAATACTTTTAGTATTGGAGATACTATAGAAGTAAAGACTGAAGCTGGAGATTACACACTTAGCATAGATAATATAGAGCTTGTAACAGATAGAAATCAGTTTGCAGAAAAAGATGCGAAGGAAGTATATAAAATAACATATACTTATTCAAATGTTAGTTTAGAAGAAGATTTGTATATTTCTGAAACAGACTTTAGAGTTATAGATGGAAATGGCAACATGGCATTTACTTATCCAGGAAATATCACAAAATATCCTCAAGCGACTATAAAAGGAGCTAAGACTACTGCAGAAATGATTATTGGGACTCATACCGAAGGTGACACTTTAACATTATGTTACTCGGATAATATGTTTTCAAGTGTTTCTGATTTCAAAATAGTTTTAGAAAATATCAAAGGTAACTAAAATATTTTAAATGAAAATCATCCCCAGAAAATTGTCTGGGGATGATTTTTGTGATTTATTTAATTTAATATATAAGTAAAAATGTACAAGTTAATTGCTAGAATTATATATTTTCGATTTGCCAGTCAATAGTCTCTTCACCAATTGACTCAAGAAATTTATTAGTTTTTGAAAAAGGCTTGCTTCCTAGAAAGCCTCTGTGGGCTGATAAGGGACTTGGATGAACGGATTTTATTATATAGTGTCTAGAATTCTTAATCAACTTTTGTTTAGATTGCGCATTTCTTCCCCACAGTATAAAGATAATAGGCTCTTCTCTATCATTTAAGAGGCTAATAACTTTATCAGTAAATTTTTCCCATCCCATATTTCTATGAGAGTTTGCTTGCCCAGCTCTAACTGTTAAAACAGTATTTAAAAGCATGACACCTTGGTCAGACCATTTTTTCAAGTAACCGTTATTTGGGATAAAACAACCTAAATCATTATGTAGTTCTTTATAAATATTCTTAAGTGAAGGTGGCGATGGAACTCCTGGTTTTACAGAAAAGCTTAATCCATGGGCCTGATTTGGGCCATGATATGGATCTTGCCCTAATATAACTACCTTGACATCTCTATAGTCTGTATAGTGTAGAGCATTAAATATATCATACATATCTGGATAGATAGTTCTTGTTTTATATTCTTCTATTAAAAATTTCCTAAGCTTTAAATAATAATCTTTGTTAAATTCATCTTCTAAATAATTATTCCAATCATTTTTCAATATTTTCATATAATCACCCTAATAAATTATATCATAAAGATTAGATATAATCATAGAACTAGACATCTCTTTTGGATAAAAATGGTTGGCGAGAAATAGGAAGAAATTATATAGGTATAAATGTATAATAGAGTTAAGAATATTTAATAAGGAGGCGAAAATTGTGCATAAAGAAGAGAAATGCAAGGCTAAAACACCATTGAAGCAGAATACTCTTTTCTTTGACAGTGCACATGAAGCCTTAAAAGAAGGGTTTAGACCATGTAAACTATGTAGACCTGATATAGATATTTCAAATTTTGATAAAAGAAAGGAACTAATGAGTCATACAAGAGAGATGTTGGATAGATGCTATGATACGAATATAAATATTAATTGTGTAGCAAAAAGTGTAGGATTGAGTAAAAGACACTTAATGAGACTTTTTAAGGCGGATTATGGTATCACCATTAACGAATATATCAATGAGCTGAGAATTGCTAAATCAAAGGATTTGTTAACGAATTCAAATAATGAGATTCTTGATATCGTATATGAAGTAGGATTTAAAAGTATTTCCAATTTCTATAAATGTTTTAAGGAAAAAGTAGGAATATCACCCAAGAAATATCGGGAGAAGATGTCTAGAGACAAAGATTTAATCTAAGATAGACTTTATAGTTTGCTAAAATACCTTGTGATTTAAAAAGAGTTAATGATTTGGATTAAATGAAATTTACCGTGATAGGAGGACTGAAGTTGAAAACTTTATTTGCACCTGGGTGTGCTTTGTTAATTTATAAGCCTGCTCTAGGAGAAAAAGTGTTAAAATTTTTAAAAAACTATATAGGTGATATCGATAAACACATAACTTGTTGTAGACATGATCCTAGTTTAGATGAGGAGACACAGATAATAAACATTTGTCCTGGCTGTGATAAGCGATATAGACAGCTTTACGAAGGAGTGTCTACTATTTCACTTTGGGAAATATTAGCGGAGAGTAAGAACTTCCCATTTCCTGATTATAGGGGTAAAAAAATGACTATACTTGATGCATGTCCTACTCGAAATAAAGATAAAATTCATAGAGCCATAAGAACTTTATTAGAGAAAATGAATATAGTGTTAGTTGAACCAGAAAGGACAAGAACAGAAAGTGTTTGTTGTGGAGATAGCTCTTATGGAGTGTTATCAGTGGAAGAGGTCAAGAAAAAAATGAGAGATCGTGCAGATGAAATGCCCGTGGAAGAAGTAGTTGTTTACTGTGTGTCGTGTTGTAAATCAATGTATATAGGAGGAAAAAAGCCTAGATATCTAGTAGATTTGGTTTTTGATGAAGAGACAATCATAGGGACATATGAGCCTGACGAATGGCATAAAGAAATTGATGAGTTCATAAGTAGTCATTAAAAACAAAAAAGACTTTAGTTTAAAAGAAGAAATTGCATTTTACTACTTTATGCAATTTCTTCTTTTAATTTATTAAGATCCTGTAGATTTATAATGTCTTACTCCAAAGCCCCATAGTAAAATACAAGGAATTATAAAGAGCATTCCTAATAATGGGGTAAACATATATATAAGACTATTACCCTCAACTTTATCTAGAACAAACATCAAGGGAAGATAATTAACTGTCCCAAAAGGAATGACAAAGGTAAAGAACCTTTTGATCCATTTATTATAAATACTTAAGGGATATTGTGATATTTCTCTACCTCCGTCTGTGAAAATATTTATAACCTCTAGGCCCTCAATGGTCCAGAAACATAATGTAGCACCAATCATATAGATTCCTGAAAATATAAAAATGCCACTTGCTAGCATGAATATTAGAGTTAATATTTTATTAAAATTCCAATCTATATTAAGATTAGAAAGAGCGTATACAAAGACTATAACCGCTTGAGATAGACGACCTATCCTTGTAAATTCAAATTTAGACCCTAGAACCTGTAATATTGTTGAACGAGGTCTCACAAGTATTCGATCAAAGTCTCCATTAACAACTAGAGAGGAAAAAGAATCAAAGCCTCTAACAAAGCATTCACTAATGGAAAAACCCATATGTATAATTCCATAGCATAAAGCTACCTCATATAGTGACCATCCTCCGATGGTATTAAACCGTTGGAATAAGAAATACATAGATACAAAAACCAAAAATGGAACAAAAAACTGACCAATGGAAAGTAGAATAAATGATGTTCTATATTCCATTTGACTCCTAAATAAGATAGATACATATTTAAAATATAATTTCATTTATTACCCTCCTTGAACTATGATTCTTTTCAATGCCTTATTCATCCATAGCTTACCACCAATGATTAGTATAGAAATCCATAATATTTGAACACCAATACTAATGATGGCTTCTTTAAAACCAATATTTCCAACATATATTCTAAATGGTAAATCTGATGCATATCTAAAGGGAAATACATATACGATCTTTCTTAAAAAATCAGGCATTAAAGGCACAGGGATTAGCAAGCCTGAAAGAAACTCACCTAATACACTAAACATTAACAAAGATCCTGTAGGTGACATAGTGTAAAACATAGAAATATAGATTAGCATAGAAATTGCAACAATTAAAACCAGTCCTAAAGTTAGAGCTATAAAGAATAAAACAAATGATGATATACTAGGTGGAAAAGAAAAATTATATGGATATGGTAATAAAAATGCTATAAGTAGTATAGGCAAACATCTAAGCATAGCACCAGATAATCTTTGAGCTAAAATCTTTGCATACCAGAAGCTATATATATCAGTTGGACGACAAAGTTCATAGGAGATACTTCCACTAGTTATATGATCAATAAGCTCTCTATCTCTAAACCAAAGCATAATAAAAACTAAAAAACTCTGTTGTAGCCACAATACTTGAATTAACTGTCTTAAAGATATGGGTTGTGGAGAAGAAGTGCTACGATAAAATGCTTGATAGATCATTATATACATAAAGCCCCAGAAAAATTGAGTAGATACTCCTGCTAAGGCAGCAGTTTTATACTGTAAGCCCTTAAGAAGCCTCATCTTGAATAGGGAGTAATAGGCCCTCATATTTGGTACTCCTTATATAAATCTATTATCACTTCTTCAATCGGTCTACTATCTACGCTTAGGTCAATAATATCAATCTTATTTGATAAAGTACTTATTACTTCTGAAACTTTAACCTTATTTAAATCCACAGAAAGAGCGATTCTTTCCTTTGACCTTGATAAGATGCTTGTACCTTCTATATTAATGTCTGAGGAATTTTCTTTAAAATCGACAGTCAATGTCTTGTGGGTTGCAAATTTATTTTTAAGTTCAGTTAAGGAACCATCTAGTAATATTCTACCTTTACCTATAAGTATGATTCTCTCTGCAAGGGCTTCAATATCGCTCATATCATGGGTAGTTAATATAACAGTAACATTTTTCTCTTTGTTAATAGTTTTGATAAAATTACGAACAGCAATTTTTGAAACGGCATCTAGCCCAATAGTAGGTTCATCTAGGAATAAAATTTTTGGATTATGTAATAAAGAAGCTGCTATTTCACATCTCATTCTTTGTCCAAGACTTAATTGTCGAACAGGAGTTGTTAGTATTGAAGATATATTCAAAGAGGATGTCAATAAATCTAAGTTGTCATTAAAATCTTTAGTAGGGATTTTATATATGTCCTTCAGTAAATTAAATGAGTCTATTACGGGAACATCCCACCAGAGCTGAGAACGCTGACCGAAAACTACCCCAATATTTTTTACATGGTCTATCCTATTCTTCCAAGGGGTTAACCCGAGGATATCACATTTGCCACTATCGGGAACTAGGATGCCACTTATAACCTTAATGGTAGTGGATTTGCCAGCACCATTGGGACCTATGTAGCCAACGATTTCACCTTCATCAATGTTAAAAGATATGTCTTCCAGGGCATGAATAGTGGAGTACTGAGGTTTAAATAAAGACTTTACAGCTGACCCTATTCCGGCATTTCTCTTTGCTACTTTAAAGGTCTTATTTAGAGACTTTACTTGAATCATAGTATACCTCCTTCGTAAGTATGAAATTGTTATATAATTTTTGACAGGGAATATATTATATATTAACTGGAATTGTATGTCAATGTAAAAAATGGTTTTATAAAACTCTTTTTTTATTATGAACAGATGGATATTATATTATGAAGATATGATAAAAGGTAATAGCAAGGGAATGTAGAAGTTATTAATACAAAAAGATTTTTAGATTACAATAGGAGGAAGATTTTATGCAAGATATTAGTTTTAACCCTTTTCCAATTCTAAAGACTGACAGACTATTATTAAGACAATTAAAAAATGAAGATGATATAGCTATATTTGAGTATCAATCAAATAAAGATAACTTTAAATTCGTAGATATGCCAGTATATAAGAATATTAAAGAGGCACAGAACTATATAGAAAAAATGAATTCTGGAGTAAGAGATGACAAATGGATTATTTGGGCGATTGCAGATGCAACTACAGATAAAGCTCTCGGAACTATATCAATTTGGAATATTTTAAAGGAACAATCGAAAGCTGAGTTAGGCTATGGACTTTTCCCTGGAAATGTTGGAAAAGGCATAATGAGTGAAGCACTAAAAAAGGTTGTTGAATATGGGATTAATGTCATGGGACTTGAAACCATTGAAGCCTATACAAATATTGAAAATAATAAATCTAAATGTCTTTTAAAGAGAAACAATTTTATTAAAGTATCTTTAGTTACTGATGAAAAAACTTATAGTAGAGTACCTATGGAAATGGTGATTTACGAATATAAACTTAATAGATAAAATAGTGATTTAAGGATTTTTTATGCCTTTAAGAGTAATATAAAAGCCATGAGGTTGTAGAACTACAACCTCATGGCTTTTGTTACTCTTAATAATCAATCGCCATAAATATCGTTTGAATTTATGCAAACGATATAATATAATGACTACTATAGAGCAAACTAAAATAAATCATGTCCTAAATAATTTATTTTAAGGTGACAATATTAGTACTAATTAATAGTAAGAGGAGGAAATAAAATGGCAAAATTAGAGAATTTCTTAGACGAAAAAGGGAGGATTAAGCAGTGGCCTTCGAAGTATAGCTTAAAAATTGAAGTAGTAAAGTATGTTGCTGAGAAATTTGAGGAAGGTCGAGTATATAGTGAAAAAGAAGTGAATGAAATAATCAATGAATGGCATACCTATAATGATTACTTTATGCTCAGAAGAGGTATGATTGAATATAAGTTGCTAGCCCGTAAAAGAGATGGTTCGGAGTATTGGAAAGTAAAAGACTAATAACGTAAATTTGAGAGTAAATAGTGGAATACTTCAAAAATAAAAAATTATTCAATAGTGACAAATAATACGCGACATATAGTTGTCGTATATTTTCCTTTATAATATAAACAAATATAAATTATGGAGGGATAATATGACAATAAAAAAGGTGAACGTTGATAATCACGATTACACATATTCATCATATGTTGTTGCAGGAGACTTTATATTTACTTCAATAAGAAGTGGAGATGGCTCAACCTTAAAAGAACAAGCAAATAATAGTATAAAGAGTTTGGATGCACTATTAAGAATAGAAGAACTAAGCTTAGACGATATAGTAAAGATGACAGTGACTTTTAAGAAGGGTGAAAATTTTGGAGAAGTAAAGGAAGTTTTTAGGAAACATTTTAAAAATGGTTACCCTGCAAGAAATACCATAATTGTAGATGAATTTTTATCTGAAGAAATCTTATTTCAAATTGAGGCAATAGCATATAAACCTAATAAAATAGTAAAATAGAATGCTTTTTCAAAGGCTTAATTTGGATTGGAAAAAATAATTTTAATTAAAAATTATCTTTAGTTCCCAATATATAAATGAAATAATATCAGTAAAGAAATTACGCTATTAGGTATGATTTTCATGATATCTAACGTAATTATCTAATTAAATTAGACTGATGAAGTATAACACAATATATTGGGGAGGTTATTATAATATTAAAATTAAAGTATTTATTTCCAAACATTGATTTAGCAACAATGATAGTGAAAAATTGGGAGTATGACGACTTAGACTTATTTAAATATTGGAGGATATCATCGAATGCAATTTATCCATTTAGAAATAAGGAAAATGTTTATTACCTCAGGTTTAGTCCAGTTGATGAAAAAAATAAGGATGAGATTATTGCAGAGTTAGAGTTTCTACAATATTTGAAAGACAGTAAATATAATGCTATAGAGACAAGATTATCTATAAACAACAAGAAATTAGAAGTTGTTGAAACACCTTGGGGTAGATATAATTCAGTTGTTTTTAAGAGGGTAAAAGGCGAATCCTTAGGAGAAATGGAATTAACAGATGAAATAGTTTTGCTTTGGGGTAAAGCATTAGGTCAGCTTCATAGGCTGAGTGAAAAATACAAACCATCAAAGAAAAAGAGATGTAATTGGGAAGATAAGCTTGATTTGATAGAGAAAATATTGAGTGAATTTCCAGAAGAGAAACAAGGATTAAAAGAAGCAAAAATATTGAGGGAAAAGCTAGCTTCTCTACCTATAACAGAAGAAAATTATGGATTGATTCATTATGATTTTGAGCTAGATAATATATTTTACAATAAATCTAATAATGAAATTATTCCCATAGATTTTGATGACTCAATGTATCATTGGTATATGATGGATATAGAGCGTTCAATTAATAGTATTAAGTCAGAGGTAGACCCAAAGAAGGTAGATAAGTTTGTAGAATTATTTATAGAAGGATATAGCTCTGAGAAGTCAATACAGAGTAGTTTGCTTGAACTAATTGAAGTCTTTGAAAGGTTTGGCAATCTATATGGATATGCTAGAGTATTGCGTGCAAGTAAAGAAAGATGGAAAAATGAACCAGAATGGTTAGAAAACTTAAGAAAACACCTTAATAGATTATTGGATGAGAGAAGTAAATTTTTTGGACTACCAATTAACTAACTAATAAAGTAAAATTGTATTTTTAAAGCAAAATTAAAAAATAAGAGGTATGCTAATTTAGTTAGTGTATCTCTTTTTCTATATAGAGTTTATGGGAGTTGAGTTCTAATTCTTCTAAACTAGAATATACTGTGTCTCCAGACGAGATTAGTTCAATTTGATATAATAAAGTTTATAATAAATAAAATGAGGTGAATGAAATGGGAAGTATTAGTAGAGTAGCAAATGAAGTTAATAAATTTGCTGTGGACAGAAATTGGGGAGAAGCCCATAATCCTAAAAATTTAGCAATGTCTATAGCAATTGAAGCAGGAGAATTAATGGAGATTTTTCAATGGAAAACGTTAGAAGAATCAATACATATTATGAATAGTGACGAAGCAGAACATTGTGAAGAAGAACTAGCGGATGTCTTAATATATTGCATTACTTTAGCAAATAAACTGAATCTAGATATTGAAGAGATAATATTAGAAAAGATAAAAAAGAATGGCAAGAAGTACCCGTTAAATTCCAGTGAACTAAAGTAGAAGTTACATTTATTTATAGAGCATATTTGATAGTAATTTAAGTAAAGGGGGGATTATATGTCAGGGGATTATGGTAAATGGTTTAATAATTTTATGGAATATATTAATAGTAAAAGTTATGAGGAAGCAGTCGAACATTTTAAAATAGGGTTTGAAATAGTATTTTCATCATCAAATATTTATGAGGTATATTGTCTAGCTTCTAAAATTCCAAAACAGTATTATAAAAGTAGTTTTTCTAAACTTTTACTAGGTTGGTTATGTTTTGCGTGTGGAGATAATAAAATGGTTGAATGGGTTTTGCTAAATGTTAATGAGAATGAATTAAAAGAACCAGAGTACAGATCTACTTTTTATGCACTAAAGTCAATGACTACAGCAATGTACTCAAAAGAAGAGAGCTTAAGATATGGAGAGCGTGCTATAGAAGTGTTACAAAAGGAAAATTGGAGTTTTATTGCGGGAAATGCATATATGACTTATGGACGTCAGTTAACTAATAATAAGTTATATAGGAAAGGGGCAAGGTATTTTGAAAAGGCATATAATATTTTTAGAAAGTTAGAAGGAAATTTTCTATCTATCAACTGCTTTGTCAGTAATTGTTTAAACCTATATGCACTTGGCGAATGCAGAGAAGTTATAAACAAATGTAATGAAGCTTTAATGTTTAATACTTCTAAAAACTCTCAAGCAGATGATTATATAAGTATAATAAAGTTACCAATGGGGATGTCTTATTATGAGCTAAATAAAATATCACTTGCAATAGAAGCATTAAATGATGCTAAATCAGCAATTGTTAATCTAAAATTAGTTCATATGCATGGTATTTTAGAACAGTATTTATTTGAATGCTATCGAATTGCAGATGATAAAAATAGTATGGAGAAAATAATTGCAGAATTAGAGTCTATATTTGCAAATGTTCATTATCCAGAGGCCAATAATCTAATAGCATCATTAAAAATAAAGATGGCTTTCTATAAGGGTGAAGATCCAAAAAAAGAATGGGTTGAAAAACTAGAACTAGCTTATCAATTAGAAAAAGAAGGAACACCTACATTCTTGTATGAAATATTAACTGAATTAAAACTGAGAGGTTATAGTAAATTAATGTCAAGTGATATCTTATTAAATAAACTCACAGGATTACAGTTTGAGGGTCATGTTCCTGAGATTCAGTCTATAAGCTTATATTTAGCAGAATTTTTTTATAATAAACATAAGAATAGTACGTCTAAGGTACATTTAAAAAATGCCTGTGAGATTTATGATGAATATAATATTTCAGCTAAATTTTTTAATGGTAGCCTAAGGTGTTATATATATCTTAGTGATATTAATAGCTCCATAGAATCAAAAATGAGATCTAGTGGACTATTACATGACAATGTGAATGCTAGTGAAATAAAGGAAAATTTGACAAATAGAGAATTAGAGATTCTTCAACTAATCGGTCAAGGTAAGTCAAATAAGGAAATAGCAGAAACACTATTTATAAGTATTGGAACTACAAAGTGGCATATCAATCATATATACAGCAAACTGTCGGTAAAGAAGAGATTTAATGCTATTGAAAAAGCTAAAAGACTTAACTTAATCTATTAATTTTAACTATTATATAAATAAAAGGCTTATACCTAACTAAAAACACAACTTTAGTTAGGCTTTTTTTATTGCTATTAATAATATAATGATAAGCAAATAGATTTAAGGAGGTTTTTTAAAATGCAAGAAACATTACAAGAGCATTTTCATCAGTGGGGTGGAGTACTATTTTTTATAATCTTATACTCTATACTGTTACTTTTTATCCCTTTTTATAAGAAGGCAAATAGAAAGCCTACAACGGCTTATATGGCTTTCGTTTTGGCATTTGCAATAGAGATGCATGGAATACCTATGAGTATGTACTTTATATCCTGGATAATTGGAAGAAAATTACCTAACGGGATACTTTGGGGTCATACCCTTAATCAATATATTGGATATTGGGGAATGTATTTAGGCATTGGATGTGCAATATTATCTATAATATTAGTGGCAAATGGCTGGTATAATATCTATCATAAATACTGGTCAAGAGAAAAAGGTGAGGGAAGAGTAGTAAAGACTGGAATTTATAGATATATAAGGCATCCTCAATATACGGGGTTTGTTTTGATGACAATTGCTATGATGATGATATGGGCGACTCTATCTATGATTATTATTTGGCCAATTATGGTATACACATATTATCGTTTAGCTAAAAAAGAAGAGAGGGATATGGTAATGGAATTTGGTGAGGAGTATATTAGATATATGAAAAAAACGAAAATGTTTATACCTTATATCATCTAGAGAGTTATAATAAAAATATATAAATACTATTGACTCTAACGTTACGTTATAGATTATTATATAATTGCAAGGGAAAATAAAAAAACAAAGGAGAGATTTTTATGGGATACAAAGTAAAAGATGTGGCTGATTTAGTTGGGATCAGTGTGAGGACTCTACATCATTATGATCAAATAGATTTATTGAAGCCAGAATCTGTAACTGCGGCCGGGTATAGATTATATTCCAATAAGGATCTTGAAAGATTACAGCAAATCTTATTTTTTAAGGAACTAGATTTTTCTTTGCAGGATATTAAAGATATTCTCAATAGTCCAGACTTTGATAGAGTACGTACTTTAAAAATGCATAAAAAGCTACTAATAAAAAAGAAAAAAAGATTGGAGAATATTATTAACTCTGTAGAAAAAACTATTGATTCGATTGAAGGAGGGAAAGAAATGAGCAATAAAGAGATGTTTGAAGATTTTGATATGAAAGAGATAAAGCTACATCAAGAAAAATATGCTGAAGAGACAAAGAAAAAATACGGCAATACTGACGCATATGCTGAAAGTATGAAAAAGACTTCAAAATATACAGAAGAGGACTGGAAAAGAATAAAGGATGAGTCTCAAGAAATTAATAGTATGATAGTAAAGAATATGGAAAAGGGACCGGATAATCCAGTTGTTCAAGAGTATATTGATAAGTTTAGAAAGCATATAACAGATAGTTACTATAACTGTACTCTAGAAATATTTAGAGGATTAGGTGAATTATATGTTAGTGATGAAAGATTTACTAATAATCTTGAGAAAGTTAAGGAAGGCTATGCTGAATTCCTAAGAGAAGCAATCCTTATATATTGTGATAGATTAGAAAAATAATAAAAAGTCTGGCAAGGTTTAATTTTAGGTGAGTTTTAGCTATAAAAGTGTAAAAAGGATATCTAAATGTTGTGATAAACTAACTTAGATATCCTTTTATACATAATAGGGCTATGGCAAACCTAGTTAATAATATCTAGTTATATAAATTCCTCGATTATTCTTTTTTAAGAATCTTGCTATAATAATCTGTCTCTAAAATTTTAGCAGAGAAGTGAAACTTGCTGTCTACAAAGGCAGATACTTTATCAATATAGTCTTGGTTAACCTTTATGCCATCTACTGGTGTGAACCTTCCAGTTTTTGCATCATACCGTCCTTTATCTGTTATAAAGCTTTTATCTAGAAAAACTACTAAAGGTGTTGAGTTGGAGAATATATCACTGCCCATAAGTAGTCTGGAATCATATTCTAGTCCCAACAGATTAGAAATAGTTGGATTAATGTCAAGACTTGAACAAGGTTTGTCTATCGTAATAGGCTCAATATTCTCTGTATATATAATAAGAGGACTTTTGTAAAGTTCAAAGGTGTGTTCAACATCGTGACCTGCAAGTTCATCTATTGTTTTATATTCTAGTCCATATGGATAGTGATCAGCGCTCATAACTATTAGAGTCTTATCTGCGAGACCTGCTTCTTCTAGTTCTTTTAACAAATATTCTAAAGCTTTATCTAGCTCTATTTGAGTTGCTATATAAGCCTTAGCTTGTTCTGAGTATGGCAAATCTGCTACATATTCCTTATTCTTTAATGCGATATAATTTCCTGAAAAAGAATACTGCATATGTCCACTTACAGTCATATAATAAGCATGAAAAGGCTCTTCATTTATGTACTCAGGAATTGTTTTCTCCATCATTTCTATATCAGATTCAGGCCAAGTTTCTTTTACGTCGAGACCATGACCTAGAGCTTTATATTCATAACCCATATTTGGATGAGATATATCCCTTCTATAATAAGAATAGGTATGATTGTGATAGGCTATAGTTTTATAACCAATATCTTTAAGTTGATTACCCATTACAAATGGTAGTTCTATTGCTCCTGATTTATAAAAACTCCAAACACCACTTTTAGGAATTAATCCTGTACATGCCACATATTCACCATCGGAGGTGCTTACTCCCCAAATAGGATTATAGAAATTTGTGAAATTATAACCTTTATGGACCATTTTATATAAAGTCGGAGTAAGGTCTTTATTCACTGCATAGGGAGAAAAGCTTTCAGCAGTTATAAATATTAGATTGTAGCCTTCGTACTTTCCTGTAAATTCATTCTTAGCAGTTGGCTCTAAATTACTAAAATATGTATGAATTGCTTTAATATTCTTATTTTCTTCATTAGCAATAAGCTGGCCGAAAGGTATATCTAGAATATTGTATTCAATCTTAACTCCCTTAACCTTCTTTTCAATTGCTGTAGCATTTTTGAAACCATTACTATCTTCAGTTAATACATTATCTAATAGTATTTTTTCACTAGGACTCAAATTAGTAGGTAAATATGCAGTGGTTGAAACTTCGACTACTGGTGACCACCCAGAAACAAGTCTTTGTAAATCTATACGCATGGTAGTAATGAGTCCGATTTTCTGAATTGAAAGAATCGGATAATTATTTTTGAAATAGAGGTCATAGGCAGAGTACTGACCACTATTATTCATATATACAGTTCCTACACCTATTAAATGAGATATGAGTATTAAGAAAATAAAAATAATTCTAGGTAATTTACTTATCTTACTAAAAGAAAGCATCTTTTTGCCTAAAATAATTATTAATATAACAGGAATGAAAAATAATAAAATCCAAAAAGAATTTTTAACTGTAGCTGATAGTATATCTTTCCAAAAATCTAAGATTTGGGCAGAGTTTCCTGCTGAATATAAGCTGTAGAATGTCCTAAAGAATTTGAAATATATGAACTGAGAGGCAAAAATGAAAGAAACTACTGTGAGTAAGGCGATGGATAATATATGATTAATTTTATCTTTGAATAGGCTACATATTAAGTACAATATTATTGAAAGAGAAATTAGAAATATTAATGATATAATTAATCCAGACGTTAAAATTTTAGTGGAAGTAGCTATTCTAAAAATTATTTCCATAAAAAATAGTGATAACATGAAATAAATTAATAAACTAAAGGGTTTTTTGAATTTTAACATTAGTGTTATCTCCTTTCATTTTATATTATAGTATAATATGAATTAATATACGATTATTATATTTAGACAATATGACTGTGAAATAATGGTATTCATATCATTGTAAATAGCATTATGTTGATGGAACTGCATTACATAATTACTATTATCTAATACCCTGTTTTTCATATACTAATAAGATATTCAAGGAGGACAAACTATATGAAGAAAAAAGCGTTAATAGGTGTACTTATATTAATATTATTAATAGGAATGTCATACATAGTCTATAAAGTTATGAATTCAAGAACATTTCAATTAATGGGAGAAATCATACAAAAGGCTGATACAGAAGAAAAGGTTGTTGCAATTACATTCGATGATGGACCAACTGATAATACAGATAGTATTTTAAAGATATTAAATGACGCTGATATTAAGGCAACCTTCTTTTTAACTGGGAAAAGTATAGAGGAAAATCCAGAGGAAACTAAGAAAATTGTTACAGCTGGACATGAGTTAGGAAATCATACGTATTCTCATAAGAGAATGGTTTTCAAATCGCCTTCCTTTATTAAAGAAGAGATTAATAAAACAGACAAACTTATTAGAGAAGCTGGTTATAAAGGTGAAATACATTTTAGGCCTCCAAATGGTAAGAAGTTAGTGTTCTTGCCTTACTATCTAAATAAGAAAGATAAAAAAACAATTATGTGGAATATTGAGCCTGACTCATATCCTGAAATAGCTAAGGATAAAGATAAGATAGTCAAATTTATAAATGACAATATAGAACCAGGATCAATTATACTTTTACATGTAATGTATGATACTGAAGAAAGAAAATCACTAGAATCTATAAAGGATATAATTTTAAATTTGAAAGAAAAAGGATATGAGTTTAAGACAGTTTCAGATTTATTAAAATATAGTGATAAATAAATTATTAACATGAGCTTCAGAAAAGCGAATAAAAATATATTCTATGTCTGTGAATTGTAATGGGGAAGGAAAGAGATGATGATTATAGAAATATAAAATGAACTAATAATTTAGTCTCGTTATTATAATTGGGAGGAGAGATGGGAATGAAACTTAAAATACTACATATCAATGATTTGCATAGTAGATTTGAGAATTTAGCCAAAATATCTACTATAATTAAAAATCTCGAGGATGACAATACCATTATTTTAGATGCTGGAGATAATGCAGACTTTATGAGAATTGAAACAGAAGGAACAAATGGGGAAGTAAGTTCAGCTATATTAAATAAAATAGGATTTGATGCCAGAGTTTTCGGGAATAACGAAGGCTTTGCAGGGAAAGAAAAAGGAAAAGTGATTTCTAAAACTAGCGAGTTTCCGACAGTGACATGTAACTTATATCATTCAGATGGTGAGAAGCTAGAATACTTAAAGGATGCCATAGTAATAAATAAAAATGGTATTAGAGTACTTATAATTGGAGTTACGGCACCATATAATGAATTTTATAATTTATTTGAAGTCCATGCAAAAGAACCAATTGATGAAATAAGAAGGGTTTTACAAAATTATTCAAAATCACAATATGATATGGTTGTATTATTATCTCACTTAGGACTGAGAGAGGATAAAGAGCTAGCTGAGAAGATAGGGGAAATTGATGTAATTATTGGTGGACATAGCCATAGCATACTAGATGAACCAATTAGTATAAACGAAACTATTATTCATCAAGCAGGAAGCTATGGAGAGTTCTTGGGAGAGTTAAGTGTTGATTATGATACTCGAGAGAATAGAATTACGGATTATTCAGGGAAATTAATTAAGAGTAGTGATTACAGTGAAGACCAGGAAGTTATAAGTATAATAGAAGAATATAGTCTAAAAGCAAATGAATATTTAAGCAAACCACTTTTTAAGATAGAAAAAATATTAACTCACTCTCTCTCGGAAGAAAATGATATTGGCAATCTATTAGCAGATGCTCTAAGAGACGTATTAGGTACAGATATAGGAATAATAAACAGTGGTGTAATGAATAAGGGAGTAGAAACTGGGTCTATTTCTAAAAAAGAACTACTAGAAATATGTCCATCTCCATTAAATCCTACTTATATAGAAATACAAGGAAAGGATTTATTGAATGCACTAGAAAAATCGTTATTAGCAGAATACCATAATGCCGATGGCAAAGGTTCAGGCTTTAGAGGAAAGTGGCTGGGGAATATCCAAGTTTCTAGTAATGTTACGGTAAAATATAGGGAAGAGGAGCAGCCATTGAGCAAAATAGAGAATATTACTATTAATGGAGAGCTATTAAATCTCAAAAGATGGTATACTGTAGGGACATCAGACTATCTTCAGAGAGGTACAGGTTATTCAGAATTAGCAAATTGTAAAAACGAAAGATATAATCCAGAGTATTTAAGAGATACTTTAGAGGATTATCTAAAAAAACAAGAGTTCGTTTCCAAAGCCTTTAAAAGAAGATTTATAAAAGTAGGATAAAAAAGATAGAAGAAGATAATGTAATCCTAATATATTACATGGATGGTGGGGAACTAAACTTATTTGATGCAATAAATAGAGGTGAGATATAAATATATAGTCTGAGAAAGTTGGGTCATTACCTAATAGCCTAGCTTTCTCTTTTTATATAAATAAAAGAGTTATTTATACTTCAATTAATATAAATAGCTTATAGCTAGAAAGATTTTTGACTTGATATTTTAAACAATAAGAAAAATTTTAAGAGAAAGGGGTTAGATAGTAAGAGTGGAATTGTAAAACTAATTTAGAATTATATATCAGATTTGTTAAATACTATTGGTATGGAAATAGCATAATGATTTAATTTAAGAGGATTATCACTTTTCTTAAGACAAGATTTATAGTAGAATGAAATTATCAAGAATTAACAAAACGTAAATACTTAAAGATAAGTATAACTAATATGTGTGTAGAATTGACAATAGATATACAAATTAAAAGATAGTTTGCGATTTTTTTATGAGGAGATGGATTAATGAAGAATAAAGCTGTTATTCTAGGAGCTAATTATTACATAGGACTTAGTGCTATTCGTTGTCTAGGAATTCATGGAATAGAGGTTGTGGCAGTTGATTACTCATGGAAAGGAACTTATGGATTTTATTCAAAATATTGCTCAGAAACTCTTATAGCACCACATTATAAAAAAGACTCTAAAGGATTAATTGAATTTCTGATTGAGTACGCTAAGAAACAGAATGAGATACCAGTCCTAATTCCGTGTGGAGACCCTTATGTGGAGCTTATAGACGAGTATTTGTTGACTCTGAAAGAGTACTATTTAATACCTCAAACGGAGCAAGGACTCTATACTAAGGTAATGAATAAGGGAACTCTACATAGCCTTGCAGAGAAGCACGAAGTTGCTGTTCCAGAGACAGTAAAAATTGATGATGAAAACTTTAGACAAAAAGTAGAAGAAATTATTAAGTTTCCATGCTTAGTTAAACCCACTGATTCCCCAACTTTTGTATCAATTTTCAGGAAAAAAATGTTTACAGTTAACAATATGCAAGAGTTAGATGAAGCAGTAGAGAAAGCTAAAGATGCAGGGTTAGAAGTCATTATACAAAGAATTATTCCAGGATT
The DNA here is from genome assembly GCF_016765695.1 of Sporosalibacterium faouarense. Classification (GTDB taxonomy): domain Bacteria; phylum Bacillota; class Clostridia; order Tissierellales; family VENL01; genus Sporosalibacterium; species Sporosalibacterium faouarense. The sequence continues at coordinate 53,158 of NZ_JAETGO010000059.1, forward strand.
TGACGATCATATGCATACATTTGACGCATATTTAAATCAAGATGCTAAAGTGACTCACTGGTTAACCTGTCAGAAATATCGTCAATATCCAATCAATTTTGGTGCATCTGTATATACAGGACAAAAGTATATTCCAGAGCTATATGATATTGGGGCAAGATTCTTAGAGGACATTGGATTTAAAGGATTTGCAGAAATAGAGTTTAAAAAGGATGCTGAAACAGGAAAGTTTTATCTAATAGAAGTGAATGTAAGACTTTCCAATCTCAATAGTTTAGTATATAAAGCTGGACTTAATATGCCTTATATAACTTATAGAGATTTGATTGGAAATCCTTTAGAGCCTAAAGCAATTAAAAATAATACAAAGTTAGTTTTTTGGTATGCCTATGAAGATATTTTAGCGGTAAGAAACTATATTAGAAAAAAACAATTGACTATATCGCAGGTATTAAGGTCATACTTTCAACCAAAGGCTTATGCTATATGGGATTGGAAAGACATCAAGCCAGCTTTAGTCTTCTTTAGAACAAAGGTCGGACGTGCTTTTAAAAAAATATTTAGTAAATAAGAAAAGAAAAAAATTCAAAATACATTTTGATAAGTGAAGGGAGATAACAATCGTGAAATTATTTGATTTGCTACAAGCAGTCGATGTTGTTGAATCGTGGAACAAAAAGAATATCGATATTAGTGGTATAGCTTACCATTCAAAAAAAGTCGCTCCCGGAGATATTTTTGTTTGTATAAAGGGCTATAAAACAGATGGACATCGTTATGTAATGGGGGCAATAGCTAATGGAGCATCTGCCATTATCGTTGAAGACTATCAAGAAGGGTGGGATATTCCTCAAATCAGAGTTGAAGATAGTCGCAAGGCATTAGCGGCATTAAGTGATGAATTCTATAACAATCCGTCAAAGGATATGAAGATTATTGGAATTACTGCTACTAATGGGAAGACGACCACATCTTTTATGACTAATGCAATCCTAGAAGGTCATGGACTAAAAACTGGGCTTATAGGAACGGTAAAGGTTAAAATAGGAGATAGCTATGAGCCTTCTAAACTAACCACACCAGAATCACTAGATTTGCACCATTACTTTGCTAAAATGAGAGACCAAGGTATAACTCATGTTACCATGGAAGCATCATCTTCGGCTCTATATCTTAAAAGAGTAGGTAATGTCGATTTTGATATTGTGACTTTAAACAATATTAGTAGAGAGCATATTGACCTACATGGTTCCTTTGAAGAATATTTTGAAAGTAAATCGAGCTTAATTAAGAATGCAGGACCAGATAAATGGGCCATACTGAACTTAGATTGCCCATATTCTTCATCTCTAATAGATAGTACACAGGCGCAAGTGTTAACTTTTGGCGTTGAGAGGAGAGATGGACATTTAGCATGTAAAAACTTAGATTTATCCACTGGTAGAGCAAAATTTACTGTAGAAATAGGTAGATCTTTTAAAGTAGGGAATATAAGATATGAGCCTAGGAGTTTTGATATTGAGCTTTCAGTTCCTGGATATCATTCGGTTTATAATTCGATGGTAGCTATTTCAATTGGATTATTATGTGGTATTCCAATTTCTACTATACAAGAGAGTATAAAGAGTTTTAATGGAGTAGAGAGAAGATTTGAATTTATATTTGAAGAAGATTTTAAGATTATAGACGATCATTTTGCCAATAGTGGAAATATTGATGTAACTTTAGGGACATTGGATTTCATGGACTATAATAATCTAAATTTAGTATATGCTATTAGAGGTGGACGAGGTCCAACTGTGAATAGAGAAAATGCTGAAACGATTGTTAAGTGGGCATCTAAGCTTGGAATATCAGAAATAGTAGCTACGCTAAGTAAATCTCATGTGACTGATAAGGATATAGTTACGGAAGAAGAGCTAGAAGTTTTTTTAGAAGTAATCTCTGATGCAGGTATTAAGGTTCAATTATATGAGGAGCTACCACAAGCTATATCCCATGCACTAAAAAATGTAGGGGATAATGATGTAGTTTTATTATCTGGATGTCAAGGAATGGATTATGGTGCTCAGATTGCATTGGAGCAGCTACACAAGTTGAGACCAGAGATAGATAAGAAGAGATTATTTGCACCTCTTGAAAATAGAGTAGCAGGAATAATATAAATTTAAAAGATGATCATTTAGTGATCATCTTTTTTGTTACCGCATAGATGTGTTTAGATTAATATATATAATGGTAAAAAATATATAAGATGCTTTTGTAAAAAAAGAACGATAAAAAGTTATTTCAGTTTTTGAGACAACACATATAAGTGTATAATATAGAATATAAAGAATATATAAAGTCAAAAAATAAGTATCTAAGGAGGAAAAGTATGAAATTAATTTCATGGAACGTAAATGGTTTAAGGGCTTGTGTACGCAAAGGCTTTATGGATTATTTCAAAGACATAAATGCAGATGTATTTTGTGTTCAAGAAATTAAATTGCAAGAAGGACAAATAGAATTAGACTTGGAAGGATATGAACAATATTGGAATTATGCAGTTAAGAAAGGATATTCAGGAACAGCAGTATTTACTAAGAAGAAGCCCTTATCTGTAAAATATGGGGTAGGTATTGAGGAACATGAACAAGAAGGAAGAGTTATAACATTGGAATTCAAAGAGTTTTTCTTAGTAAATGTATATACGCCAAATGCTCAAAGAGGTTTAGCTAGATTGGAGTATAGAATGACATGGGAAAATGTGTTTAGAGAATACTTAATGGAGTTGGATGCAAAGAAACCTGTTATCCTTTGCGGAGACTTAAATGTAGCTCACAATGAAATAGACTTAAAGAATCCAAAATCCAATAAGAAAAATGCTGGTTTCTCAGATGAAGAGAGGGGAAAGATGACTGAATTATTAGGGACTGGATTTACAGATACATTTAGATACTTATATCCTGATAAGGAAGAAGCTTACTCCTGGTGGTCATATATGAGAAAGGCAAGGGAGAGGAACTCTGGATGGAGAATTGACTATTTTATTGTATCTGAAAGGTTAAATGACAAAATTGTTGATTCAGAAATTCATTCAGAAATAATGGGAAGTGACCATTGTCCAGTAGCATTAGAAATAAATCTATAAAAAAATATAAAATATGAGCTAAAATCATTGCTTTAATTGTATTAAGAGAGTGAGGTTATTAATCTATGAGTTATAAGAAATCTATAATAGAAAATATAAAAAAAAGAATATCTGATAGAACCTTCGAGAGTAAGGAAATAACTGAAGAGCATTATGATTTAATAAAAAACTATATTAGTGAAGAAAAGAACTTGATTAGTCCTTTGGGAAACAGAATTAAATTTGAATTAATTGATGTTAAAGATAATAATACTGGTAAAGGTTTAAAAATAGGAACATATGGAATTATAAAAAATCCACAGGCTTATATTGCTGGAATAACAAAAAAAGATAAAATATCATTAATTGAGTTTGGTTATATTTTTGAAAAATTAGTTTTGTTTTTAACTGAATTAGGAATAGGAACATGCTGGTTAGGAGGAACTTTTACTAGAGATTCCTTTGAAAGGGAAATTGAGTATAAAAGTGATGAGATAATACCTTGCGTGACGCCAATAGGGTATCCTAAAAACAAAAAAAGACTTTTAGAAAAGACAATGAGAGCATTAGTTAAGGCCAATAATAGAAAGGATTGGGAATCGCTTTTTTATGACAATGATTTCAACTCACCATTGAGTAAGGAAAATTCAGATATATATGCTGTTCCGATAGAGATGGTAAGATTAGGTCCGTCTGCATCCAACAAGCAACCTTGGAGAATTGTACTTTCTAAAGATAGAAAAAACTGCCATTTTTATCTCGAACATACTCCAAATTATGGTGGAAGTAAGATGGGGTTTGATATGCAAGTGATAGATATGGGAATAGCTATGTGCCATTTTGATTTAACTTGTAGAGAATTAAATATGGATGGTGAATGGAAGATTGATAATCCTAATATAACTTTACCAAAGGAGAATATGGAATACATGATCAGCTGGCACTTAAATTAAGGGAAATAATTGCGTAGTATAATAAATATTGTCTATGAACTAATTTCATTAGAGAACATTAGATATTGTAGATTGGTTTATATGATTATATAATATGGGTAATTTTAAATAATTTTATAGGGGGTTATTCCCATGAATGAAGTTAATGAAAAAAATCAATATGAAACTGCCATATTTGCTGGTGGATGCTTTTGGTGTATGGTTTCTCCTTTTCATGTCTTAGATGGAATAATTGAAGTTAAGGCAGGTTATACAGGAGGCCATATAAAGAATCCTACATATGAGGATGTAAAATCTCAAAAATCAGGACATTATGAAGTGGTTAGAATAACTTATGATCCTAAAGTAATAAGTTATAATAAGCTATTAAAGGCTTATTGGTTACAAGTGGATCCAACTGATGATGAAGGTCAATTTCATGACAGGGGACCATCATATAGAACGGCTATTTTCTATACAACAGAAGAACAAAGGGAAAAAGCGGAAGAATCTAGGAAGGATATTGAGGAGTCTGGTAGATTTTCTGACCCAATAGTAACTAAAATACTTCCTGCGGTTATCTTCTATGAAGCAGAGGAATATCATCAAGATTTTTATAAAAAAGAACCTGATATTTATAAGGATGATAGAAAAATTTCAGGGAGAGATGAGTTTATAAAAAAATATTGGGGAGATGAATATTGGGAAATATTTGAATAGACAACTAATTAAGAGCATCATGTGGTGCTTTTGATTTTTTTGTGATATAAATATTAATGAGTGAAAGAATATAATATAAAAGAAGGAGGAATAAAAATGATAAATCAAGATAGGATAGTTAAGGAATTTATGAAGTATGTTCAGATAGATAGTCCAACGAAGAATGAGAAGGCATTTGCAGAATTTATAAGTAAAGAATTAGAAGAATTAGGAGCAGAAATATACATAGATGATGCAGGTGAAAAATCAGGATGCAATACAGGAAATGTTATAGCAAAGCTAAAAGGAAGTAAAGATGTTGATGCAATACTTTTTAGTTGTCATATGGATACTGTTTCTCCAAGTATTGGAATTAAGCCAATAATAAAAGGAGATGCAATATATTCTGATGGAACAACTATTTTAGGAGCAGACGATAAAGCGGGGATAGCTGCTATCTTGGAGGCCTTGAAAGTAATTAAAGAAGAAAATGTTGAGCATGGACCTATTGAAATTGTATTTAGTGTATATGAAGAAGGTGGCTTATTTGGAGCTAAGAACTTGGACTATGGAAAATTAGAATCTAAAAAAGCTATTGTATTAGATAGTGGTGGAGATCCAGGAGAAATAATTATCCAAGGACCTGCACAAGATAAAATAGATGTAAAGGTTATAGGTAAGCCAGCCCATGCTGGTGTTGCACCAGAGGAAGGAATAAGTGCTATAAATGTTGCAGCCCATGCAATAAGTAAAATGAAATTATTAAGAGTGGATAAAGAGACTACTGCAAATATTGGAATAATTGAAGGTGGCAATGCTACAAATATAGTAACGCCTGAAGTAAATATTAAAGCTGAAGCTAGAAGTCTTAGTAATGAAAAACTAGACAATCAAACAGCCCATATGGTTAAGTGTTTTGAAGATACTGCAAATGAATATAATACAAAAGTAGAGATTGAAACATCAAGAATGTATGGAGCTTTTACCATAGATGAAGGCGATGAACTTGTAAAACTTGTAAAAAATGCTTGTGAGAATATAGGAATAAAATCTTTCACTAATTCCACAGGAGGCGGTAGTGATACAAATATACTTAATGGCAATGGTATTAAGGCTCTGAACTTAGGTATAGGAGAAAGAAAACCACATACATTAGAAGAACATATTTATATTAAAGACTTAGTTAATTCATCAAAATTGGTATTGGAAATTATTAAGTCAATATAGTGAGGGTAAGCTAGGATTAAATCCTAGCTTATTTACTATGTATCCTTAATTTCAAGACTCTATGCATAATAAAAAGGAAATATATGTATTTGAAGAAAAAATTGGAAATTTCTTCTCGATTACTATATAATTGTCTTTGGTGATAGTAGTAAAAAAATATGATGTATTAATATTATGTATACTAATATTTGTTTAATAACTTGGGGGGATTGATTAACTACATTTTATTTGGTACTGCGAATGTAATGGGGGTATATTATGAGTACTAAGCTACAAATCAAGCGGGAAAGAGTGTTTTCATTTCTAAAAATTAAGCATAATACAATAATAGATGTGAATGAAAGTTTCTTAGATCTAACAGGATATTTTAAAAGTGAAATTCTTGGGGAAGATTTTAAAGAGTTCTGTGTTGAGAAATTAAGATTGACATTCGATATTATAAGCTTGACAAGGGGAATAAAAAGGACAAAAGGTTTTTTATTTACTAAAGATTTAAAACCAAGGGAAATATTTGTTTATTGCAATTCTATTGGTGAGAGTGGGAAAATTAAAACCTTTGTATTTAAGGAACTAAGGGATACTACTATAGAAGAAAAGTTTCCTTATATCGATCAATTGTATTCATACAATGTATCAGGAGTGGCTATATTTGCAATAACACCTGATATTGTTTTGTTAAAAGCAAATGAAACCTTCTTAGATTTTCTTGATAATCCTTTTAATAAAAAAGAAAATTCTATAGGAAAAAAAATTCATGAAATTATAACAGGTTGGCAGGGAAGTTCATCAGAAAGAATATGGAAAAAAGTAATAAGGACAGGGGAGTATTTTTATCTAGATGAGTATAGATATGATAGATTTGACAGGGGAGTAACATACTGGAAAGTTACACTAATGCCTATTAAGATTGAAGGAAAGGTAAAATTTGTAATTGAAATGACTGAAGAAATAACTGAAAGGGTTATAAATAGAAAAAGGATAGTAGATCAAGCATTAATGATAAAAAAGCAAAGAGATGAACTCGAGGCTTCATTAAAAATGAAGGATGAATTTCTTACTATTGTTTCTCATGAGTTTAAAACTCCTTTAAATGTTATAAATTCGGCCGTCCAAGTTATGGAATTGGTATGTGGTAATGAATTATCTGACAAAGCTGTAGACTTCTTAGATAAAATAAAACAAAACACCCTAAGACAGCTTAGGTTAGTTAATAATGTTTTAGACATGACAAAAATTAATAATGGGAAAATCATATTAAATAAAGAGAATATAGATATTGTTTACTTTACTGAAACTATAACTCAATCTGCTCGTTCATATGCTAAGCAAAAAGGAATAGAGGTGTCATTTGACGCAAAGGTTAAACAAATTATAATTGGAATTGATGACGAAAAATATGAAAGAATTCTTCTGAACCTTTTGTCTAATGCAATCAAGTTTACTACTGTAGGAGGAAAAATTTTTGTAACTGTAAGTCAACTAAAGGATAAGGTTTTCATAGAAGTTGAGGATACGGGTACGGGTGTACCAGAAGATAAACAAGAAGCCATTTTTGAACGCTTTGGTCAAGTTGATAACTCCTTAAGTAGGCAGGCTGAAGGGACAGGGATAGGACTATCATTGGTTAAAGCTCTCGTACAAGCTATGGATGGGTCAATTTTATTAAATAGTATGGAAGGTAAAGGGAGTAGATTTACTGTATCATTACCATTAGTCAGACTAGAAACTGATAATTGCGAAAACGTTAGGCTAGATGATTTTCGCTTAACACAGGCAATTAAGACGGAGTTTTCAGATATTTATCTATAATATTAGATTGAGCTTTTTCTATTGAAACAATGAAATATATATTATGATTACTCTATACTAGTTTTGTACAAGCCATTTTGCTATTATATATTTTGGAGGTGGATTACTTGGAAACCTATGCTATGCCTATTAAAACAGCATTTTTAACATTTCCTATTTTGGCTCTTGTATTTACACTTCCTTTTCTTATTTATCAATTTCGAAAATATAAGTATGTAAATAGACTAAGGGCATTTATACTTTATTCTATGCTATTATATCTTTTAGTTAGTTTTTATCTTGTAATACTTCCATTACCAGCAAATAGAGATACTAGTAGCTTAATGAATGGTAGTATACAATATTTTCAATTAAGACCTTTTAACTTTATTTCAGAAATAGGCAGGAGTAACACAATAAGTTTAGGTGATTTTAATAGCTATATTGGCTTAATGAAAAAAAGCGTTTTTTTCCAAGCTGCTTTTAATGGAATTTTATTATTACCACTGGGAGTATATTTAAGATATTATTTTAAGAAGGGCTTAGTGGAATCAGTTATAACAGTATTTCTGGTTTCATTATTCTTTGAAGTAACTCAATTAACTGGACTGTATACAATTTATAATTATCCTTATAGAGTTTTTGATGTAGATGATTTAATTCTAAATACCTTTGGAGGATTACTTGGATATATTATTTCACCAGCTTTTACTTTCTTCCTTCCAAAATCAGATAATCTTGATAAGAATGTGGACTTAAAGGAAATGAAGGTGGGTTATGTAAGAAGGTTTATAGCATTTTTGGTAGACTGGTTTTTAATAATTTTTGTCATTTCTTTTGTGCCTATTGAAAAAGAATACATGATATTTGTTTATGCATTAGTGGTTTTTGTTTATTTTATTGTAATAACTTATTTTACTAGAGGAAAAACACTAGGGAAATCACTAGTTAAGATAAAAGTAAAAGGAAATAATGATAAATTGTTTTTTATTAGATTATTTGTCCGATATAGCTTTCTGTATTATGGTTTTTTTGGACTAAACTATTTGCTCATTAAAGGACTAGCGTTTATGAATGATGGGATAATAAAAATATTGTTATTAAGTTTTATAATTCTAGTAAATATTGTTTTTATGGTACACGGAGTCTTAAAACTAGCAGAAAAAGATAATAGATTGTTTTACGAAAGAATTAGTAATACCAAAAACGTGATTGAAGTAGACAATAAACGGAAAGAAGTGACATAAATGTATTATATCTCAATGATTATAGTAATTGCAGCATCAGTTTTGTATCATATTTCGCAGAAATCAATTGGAGAAAATGTAAGTCCTATTATTTCGATGATAGTGACTTATATTGTAGCTTTAGTATTATCACTTATAGCTTTGATATTCTTTCCCAGTAAGGATATAGTGAGTTCTGTAAAAGAGCTGAATTGGGCGAGTTATGTTCTTGGAATATCGGTGTTTGCAATTGAGATTGGTTTCTTATTAGTTTATAGAAGTGGTTGGAGTATTAATGTTACAGCATTATTTTCCAATATAATAACTACAATAATTTTAATTTTTATTGGAATATATTTATTAAAAGAGCAAATATCTCCAGTTAATATGGTAGGAATAGGATTAAGTATCATTGGATTAATACTAATGCAAAAGTAATAATATAATAGATATTTTTTACACTAAACACACATACTATCATTAGAGAGTTATATTATGAAGTGATTATTCTTTAATCTACTTAAAAATAAAACTCCGAAAGGAATGAAGCAAGTTGATTAAAAGGCCTACCTTGCTCATAGTTATGTGTGTTTTAATTTTTTCTGGATGCAGTAGACAAGAATATTTAAGTAATAGTTTAGTTCAAAACACCAATAATAGTATCTATGATTACAATATGAAGAGAGATTTACTTTGCCTTATGATAGCATATCCAAACTTCATAATAGATGTAGAACAAAACAATGGGAAAGTCTATATTAAATTAAAATCTGGAATGAAGGTTCTATACGATGATAAAAAACAGAAAAATTTCTCAAGTAAGCTCCAAAACCCAGATATACAGGATATGATGGAACAACCATATCCATTAGGAAAAGTCAATAAACTTATGGATGAAAACTTTGATCCTGGTAGAATTAGAGTGTATCCTATTTTAAAGGAAGTATATGGCTCAAATAAATCAGCTATTGAGTCAAATTTAAGTCAAGTAAGTATAGGGTATAAAAGATATGCATTTAATAATACAAATAATGCAGCTAAAGAGCTTAAAGCTGCCATAGAAGAATTGAATGTACTGTCTAGGAATAACTGGAAAATCAGCACTAATATTGCTCCATCTAGCGGGACTTACAATTATAGGTATATATCAGGTACAGGAAGACTAAGTCCCCATGCTTTTGGGATAGCAGTTGACTTAAAAAGAGATAATAGAGATTATTGGAAATGGGCAACGAAGGAACAGGGCGAAGAAAGGATAAAAGAATATCCCGTAGAGATAGTCAATGTTTTTGAAAAGCATAACTTTGTATGGGGTGGTAAATGGAGTCATTTTGATATTTTACATTTTGAGTATAGACCGGAGATTATTTTAAAAGCAAGGTATTTTGGTAAAGAGATAGATACTAGTAAATCATGGTATGATGGAGTGGAATTAAACAAGGAAAAAAACAGAGAATATATACAACTTATAGAGAAGGCTATAGAATAAGTTTATATAATCTTATTGAATTAAATATAATTAAACTTTGAAGGCTAAAAAGGATCGATAAGTAGTATCAATCGATCCTCTTTTATTATTGTAATAGATTGATGTCAGCTGCTTCAATAAAATATATAATTCATGAAGCAATGTCGTCGACAATATCATTTTGTGCAGCAATTGTTCTATCATTTCTAACGAAAAGTAAAATTCCAATTATTACAGTTAATCCACCTATTATATTCCACGAGGAAGGAACTTCATTAAAAATAATAAATGCCGAAATAGACGCGAAAACAGGCTCTCCTAAAATAGCTGTTGATAAAAAAGTAGTTTTAACATACTCAAGTGACCAATTGAATATGCTATGACCTAAAATAGTAGGGAAAACAGCTAGAGCTATAAATATAAGCCATTCCTTAGATGAATATGGATATATAGGAACATTAGAAATTAATGCAAGGATAAAAAGAGCTATAGTACAGGATAAGTAAACTATGAAGGTATATGTAGTAGCAGAAAGATTTTTTCTTGCGACCTTTCCTATCATCATGTAAAAAGAAACAAAAAGTGCTCCAAGTACAGCAAGTATATTTCCATATGTGGCATTTCCACCGGCACTATAATCTCCCAAAGATATAATAATGCTTCCTAATAAAGCAATCAGTATACTGAGAATAATCCTCAGACTCACCTTTTCTTTTAAAAAAAGATACCCGCCAAAGACAATAAAAATTGGATGAATAGTGACTAAGACTGTAGAGCTTGCTATTGAAGTATATTCAATAGATGTAATCCAGGAAGCAAAATGAAGAGCTAAGAAAACACCACTTATGATTGATAAAGAAAGTGTTTTTCTTTTAATTTGCTTTATTTCATCAGATTTTTTGTAAACCATAATTGGAAGCACTAATAAGGTTGAAAATAACATTCTATAGAAGGCGATTGCTAAGGGAGAAGCTTCAGAGAGTTTAATTAAAATAGCAGAGAAGGATACAAATATTACCCCTATTGTAACCGCTAACTTTGGATTAATTTTTATCAATTTTAATCTCCTCCATATAAAAATTGTCGAATTATAATATTAAGTTAGCAAAGTAATTATACATTATAATATAATTATATCTCATTTTAATAATATCTTTAATAAATTTTAATATATAATTTTCTTTATGATAAATTAATCCTGTAAGAAAATTTGTCCTATGAATAAGAAGGAAAAAAAGTAAATTAATAGAAATGTAGATATTATATAGAGTGTGTGAAATTATGAATGGAGTGAAATTATGATAAAAGAAGTACAAAGAAATGATAAGATTCTAGGATTGTTAAAAGAAAATATAATATTAAACCAAAATATAATTGCAATCATTAATAATGTTCCTAAAGCTAAAATATATGTAGATAATACAGATAATCCCACAGGAGTTTTTGTTAAAAATGGTTATTTTCATTATATATACACGAGAAATAACGACTTTATTGATGATGTGTGCAATAACTTTTTTAAAGAGGGCTTCTTTGGTTTGTCTGCAGTTGAAAAGTCTATAGCTGATAAGATTATTAGTAAGTATGAAGTAGATTGGATTAACCCATGTCGATTATATTATCTTCCTGAAGACAAACTGGATAGAGGATTAAGAAAAAATAAAGTGGAAAGATTGAGACTAAATGATGCCAAAATTATAGATGGATTTTATGAATATAGTAACCCAGGCACTTTAGATGATATAAAGAATAATATAGAAAGAAGACCAAGTTCAGCTATTTACATAGGAGATGAATTAGTTAGTTGGGTTTTAGTTCATAATGATAACTCTATGGGGATAATGTATACTAAAGAAGAACATAGAGGAAAGGGGTATGCAATAGATGTAACCATTGATTTGGCATCAAAGATAATTGATAATGGAGATATACCATTTGTTCATATAGTTGAAGGTAATTACAAATCAGAAGGACTCGCTGCTAAATGTGGTTTTCAAAAGCATGATCAAGTTATTTGGGGAGGTATAGTGGCTGGAACACCAAAACAATAACTATACTTATGTATCTGATATCTACGATAGAGGCTAATAACTTATTTAGTTAAATTATTAGATGGTTTTATACCTTTGACTTTAGCAGTTAATAGAACAGCAATTGGAAGTATAATTTCAAATGGTAGGAAAAAGATAGTCCAATATTTTCCGCCCCATTCAAATAAATGTGTTATATCTGTATAGACAAAAAGGGATGAAGATAACATTAATAAACCAAGAGGAGTTACTAGACTATTATTTTTATTTAAATTGACTATTTTAGAAACTCCTCTACTAACAACATAAAGGCATATAGCAATTTTTAAAAAGCCTGCTAAAATAAATGATATGGAAATTATAATTTCAAGTCTTTGTAGAAAGTTACCAATATTAATTCTACCTACTACTTCATAGCTGGGAAAGTACCTTGTTGTATAGGTGGTAACTCCTCCTACAAGTATAATTGTTAGTGAATTAACTAAGATAAAAAGAGTAGCTCCTAAGATACCCTTTATATAAACTCCTTTAGAAAAATTTCTACAGCTAGAATACGAAAATATAGCGAATAAAGTGATAATCTCTCCATAAGGGAAAGCTATAGTATTTGCTGTTGCTTTTAGTAAAGAATATAGATCAGTTTGGAACATTGGTTGGAGATTGGCTATTTGCATCTTAGGAATTAGAAACAAAATACTAATTATTATTAAGAAAATAATGGGCTTTAGCATTAACTCTCCATATCTTCCAATAACTTCAATTCCATCTTTACTTATCCAAATAGAAAGTATAATAATAAATATCATAGGTATAGACATAGGGGTTTCAGGAAAGCCAATTGTGTTAATAAATTCTCCAAAAGCTCGCAGTACAGATAATCCATTAAAAAAGACAAAAGCTACAAAGATAAAATTAATTAGTCTACCAATAATACGTCCAAACAGAAGAAAATTAATGTCGAATAAAGATTTATCTGGAAAAAGTTTATGGATATACATGAATAATAAAGAAAATATAGAAATAAATGCAAAGGTTAATAATATTGCAATCCAAAAGTCTTTTTTAGCAGAGGCCGCGATTGCAAAAATGAAAGTATCAGCTGTTAGAAATAAAATTATTAAGGCTATAGCTTGCTTTTTAGATATTACAGTTTTATTCATCACTATTCCTCCCTGACTTAATTTTTGAGCTTTTTCTAATCTCAGCAATAATAAAAACTATTATTGGCAGTATAGCTTGGAAAAGAAAAGCGTAGTATGGCCATATTTCATCAGCCCAGGCTATTTGTTCCATTACATTATCGTAGATTAAATATGAGAAGTTTATCATCAAAAGACCCATAGGAAAAATAACACTTCTGTAGTCTTTAAGATTGAAGACCTTTGCAATTCCGTTGCTACAGGCCATGAGACAAACACTTATCTTTACAAATCCTCCAGTTACTGCTGCAATAAGAACTAATATTTCTAGCCTTTGCAAGAAATCTCCCAATCCAATTTTTGTAGCTACACTATGATTGGGAAAATAGCTAGCTTTATATAAATCTGGACCTAAAACTAAAATCTCTACTAATGAAATGCCTGCCAAAGGTATTCCTCCAATAAATAAACCAGAAAGAAATACCTTGTAGGATGATTTTCTATTACTTAGGCAGAAAAATATCATTGTGAGTATAACAACCTCTCCAAAGGGAAAGGAGAACGCAGAAAATGTACCCTTTAAAATTGCTTTTGAGCCGTTATAAAATAAAGGAAGAATATTATTAAAATCCATTTTAGGTATTAATAACAATGTTACTAAAGTGGGAGCAGGAGCATTAAATATAAAAAAAATCCATGACCATCTTCCCAATACTTCTATACCTTCTTTAACAACCCAAACTCCAAGTAATCCTAGAAATATCATGGGTACAATCATAGGAGTTTCTGGGAACGAAACAGTTATTATAAATGAACCAAAATTTCTTAGAACTAATACTCCAAGATGGAAAGCAAACCAAGAGAAAAGTAAACATAGAAATTTTCCTATCCACTTGCCAAAAACAATTATTAGGATATCAAATAAATCTTTATTAGGGTACAGAGAAAGAATTCTAGAGTAAATTAGAAAAATAGGTATTGTAAATACTATAGCTAATAAAATTGAAATCCATAGGTCACTACCGGCATCAGTTGCTGTAGGTAATATTAAACTACTACCAAATATAAAAAGCACGATTAAGCTAATGGCAGATTTATTTGATATTATTTCTTTATTCATTTGATTTCCTCCTGAAACATTAATCCCTAATGATTATGGGCTTAGATGAATTTGAGCTTCCTCTTATTTTAAAATCAACTGTGACATTTACTTCTAACTCAGAATAATATTTTTCCCAATTCTCTTTAATTTCACTTTTCCACATATCAGGAATCTCTTTTTTAACTATACTTCTGAATCCTAGAATATCACTTTGATATCCTAATTGGAGTTTCTTGATCAAGAGTTCGATATCTCTTTGAATTTGTTTTTCTATTATATTTTCTATTTTTGACTTCTCATCTGGGTCTGATATATCTATATTTCCGCTAAATTCTCCAATATTGCCAGATGTGTTAATATCTAAATAAATAACTATATTTTCATCCTTAAGTTTTAATTTTTGTTTTGTTTTATTATGAAAAATTTCTAAATTCAGTTCTTTAATATTAAGATTTTCTTTATGACTAATATCTAAATTGTAAACTCCACCTTTAAGCTTATTGGTAATCCATAAAAAGTATTTAGTTTCATTTTTATCAAGCCATCCTACTAGCTTATCCCCTTTAAATACAGTAGTACCTTCTATGGTTTGAGTTTCATCATATATGCCTAGCTTTACGCCTGGACAAGTAGGAGAATTTACTTCTGAATACAAATCTTTAATAAACATCCATGCAGCAACCCTATGAAAATTTGAACTACTCTCTTCGTTTTCTAGGGTAGTTTCTAAACTATAGGAGACAACTCTCTGAGGGGCTATGGATTTACTTGTTAAGATTTCCCGCGCCGTATCTTCTTTAGAAATTAACAGTAATAGTTCACTTCTCATCTCTGGGTCTCTACTTATCATATCTAAAACAGGAACTATTCCTCTTTTAGCAATTTCCTCACTGACAATAACAACAGTAGCATTGCTCCAGTAAAGTCTTTTTCCACTTTCTGTGATTGTATTTCTGATAGCATCAAATATGGTAGCTCCATTTGATACAAAAGTTTCACCTGTCATCTTTTCTTCATTCTCGTCAGCTATAGTTTTAATAACTTCTACAGTGAGTATATATTCTTTATTAGTTTTATCATAATCTATAGCCACACCAGTTACTATTCTAAAATCGTTAATTTCCCTATAGTTCCAGCAACCAGTTAAGAAGTTAAAACTAAAGGAGATTATTAATATCAGAAAGGTTACTTTATACTTCATATCAACACTTCTTTTCTAAATTATTAATATATAAAAGAATCAACTATTTTTTCAATAGGAATAATTGGACTAGGTACTTTTACTCCTAAGCTTAATAATAGGCTTAGAATGAACGCAGTAAGAAAAAGAACTGAAAAAACCATTACTTCACTTTTTTCTCCATTATTGACCAATGGAACAACTTCTATAAATCCCACTATTAAATAAGCTAAAATCACTAATATGAACATTACTAACCTCCTACTGTAATAGGCTTTGATCTAATAGCACTACCTCTAACCTTTACTTGAACATTAATTTCAGTATTTAAATCTTGAAAATTTTCAGGCCAATTATCCTTTAATTGATTCCACAATTTTGGTTTTTTTTCTGAAATAAGTTTGCCAAAGCCAAAGATATCTGATTTATACTGCTGTTGGACTTTAGTAATAAGACCGTTTAGTTGATTTTTAATTTCTTTTTCCGTATTCTTAATAAGAATATTTCTGTATTTTTCATCTATAAAGTTGATTTCTCCACCTATTTCAGCTATATTTACTGTTATAGATACATCAATGCTCATTACAATTTTATCATCAACATATTTTGGAGTAATTTTTGTTTTGTTATCAAAGATTTCTAAAGAAATCATTATTGGCTCATTATTGATAATCTCTCTTTCGGTTATTAGTCCACCCTTTAATTTATTAATTATCATTAAATGATTTCTAGCTTCTATACCATTTAAATAGCCTACTAATACTCCATCTTTAAAAATTCCGCATCCAGATATTTCATCAGATAACCTGTTGCTTTCCTCAATAGTTTTAATAGTAGGAAGAGTAGGAGATATTCCTGGCTCAGCTAAATCAGTAACAAACTCCCATAATGTAATAGCACGATATTTAGAGACGCTTGATTCATTTAATAAAGCATCTTCAATATAGAATGAAGTTATATTTTCAGCTTCAATATCAGAAGTTAAAATTTCACTAGGACTTTTATCTTGTGAAATCATTAAGAAAATATCATGTCTAGGCTCTGGATCTCTGTTAAACCAGTCGACTATAGTTATCAGTTCATCTTTGTTTTTGACTAAAGATTCACTAAGTATTATTACTTTTGCATGTCCCCAGAAGAGCTTCATTCCAGATTTGCTTACGGTATTTCTAATTGCATCAAAGAAATTTTCACCCTTATCAGTTATCATTCTAGATAGAACTTTAATCTCTGCTCCAGAAGCACTAGGATATAGAATCTCTGAAGTTACAATAATTGAGTCAGTATCTTCTTCGTAATCAACAGCTATACCTGCCACTATTGCTATATCCTCAATCTCTTTATAGTTCCAACAACTAGAAGATATAAGGAGATTCAGAGTCAGGAGCAAGACTAATAAAAAAACTTTCAATTTTTTCATTAACTTACCTCCTTCTAGTCACTGTGTAGTCACTTTGACGTTCTGAATCTTTCTTACCAATTAGTTTTGGTCTAAAGTGCATTAGCCACCAAGGGGCCCTAATGGCTGTATCTTTTACATCTTCATCGGTTATAGAAGTAAAATTGAGCATATATGGTATTCCAAAGGAACGCATAGATAATAGATGTATAAATAAACCAATCACACCAAATATATAGCCATATAAGCCTAGAAAAGCCGACAAGAATAAAAATATAGTTCTCATAATTATTAATGAACCAAGCATTTTAGGGATTAAGAAATTAGAAATACCTGTTAGGGCTATAACTATAACTATAGGAGCACTAACAAACCTAGCTTCAACTGCTGCTTGACCCAATATAACAGCCCCCACAAAGCTAATAGCAGATCCAACGGGAGAAGGAAGTCTGACTCCACCCTCTCGTAAAATCTCAAAGGCTATTAACATAAACAATGCTTCCACAATAGTTGGAAATGGAACACCTTCTCTAGACGCAGAGATACTTAGTAATAAAGGAGTCGGTATCATTTCCTGATGGAAGGTAGTTAAAGCTATATATAGAGCAGGAACGCTTGTAGAAATAAAAAAGCCTAAATATTTCAGCCACCTATTAATAGTTGAGTAGTAAAAGTTGGTATAATAGTCTTCATTAAATTGGAAGTACTCTATAAAAATATATGGAAGAGTTAGAACATGGGGAGTTCCGTCAACTAATAAAGCTACCCTTCCTTCCAATAATTTAGCAGCCACAACATCGGGACGTTCAGTATTTCCTATAGTTTTAAAGGGAGATAATGGAGAATCCTTAATTAGTTCTTCTATATATCCAGATTCTAATATTCCATCGATATCAATGCCTTCAATCCTTTTGTTAAGCTCTTTAACTATTTTTTCAGAGGCTAGACCTTCAATATAGCAAATGCATACCCTAGTTTTGGTTCTATTACCTACTTCTTTAAATCTGAATTTAAGGTCAGGATTTCTAATTTTTCGTCTAATTAATGTATAATTTACTTCTATTGATTCAATAAAGCCTTCTTTTGGACCTCTAATTACTCTTTCGGCTTCGGGTTCGGTAATAGATCTTTGATGCCATTCCTTTGTACAGATTAATATTGCTTCGTCTACGCCATCTATCAGTAAAATAGTATTACCGTAAAATAGGAAACCAAAAATTTCATCTAAATCACTTGTCCTTCTATTGTCACATGTTATTATTATTTTTTTTAGTAGAAGATCTATTCTTTTTTTTGGTGGAACATCAGTAGAAAATTCTTTTTGACGAATAGCTTTAATTACATAATCATCAATTGTTGTCATCTTAGCAAGATTTTTATCAAAAATAATGCAAAACTTAACACTATCTTTAGACTTGCTTTCAAATTCTCTATAGATAATCGTATCGTCATTATTTAATATTGATTGGAATAATTGTATGTTTTTATCTAGAGATTTTGACAATGAATACTTTTCATGTTTAACAGGCTGTTTACCTAAAATCTTATCTTTGATAATTCTAAACATAAAATCACCTTTATTTCTATAAAATATAAATCTTAACAAATAGTATTTGCAAAGACTACTTAAATAATCATATTTTAATTAATGTACATTGATTAAAAGGATTTGTGGTACTATTTAACTTTGATTTACATTAGGAATATTATTTTTATAATAAATAATAAGTGAATGTCGATGATATAATAAGATAGATAGAAATTGACCTTAATTTATGATATATTAATATAATATGTATGAAGTGATATTTTAAATTGGTAGAGAAAGGATGTGTGACTATGAGTAATAAATCAGAAACTTCAAATTTCATAAAAAACATTATGATTAATGACTTAGAGTCTGGCAAGCATAAAGAGATAATAACCAGATTTCCACCTGAGCCCAATGGGTTTCTACATATAGGACATGCAAAAGCCATAACTGTTAACTTCGACCTAGCAGATGAATTTGGTGGAGGAACAAATCTACGATTTGACGACACTAACCCTTTTAAAGAAGATGAAAAATTTGTTGATGCAATTAAAGAAGATATCAAATGGTTAGGATTTGAATGGGAGAATCTTTACTTTGCTTCTGATTATTTTGAAGAGATGTATAATCGTGCAATTTTACTAATTAAAAAAGGGAAAGCCTATGTAGATGATCTTTCCCCAGATGAAATACGAGATTATAGAGGAACCTTAACTGAAGTAGGGAAGGAAAGCCCTTATAGAAATAGAACGGTAGAAGAGAATCTAGACTTATTTACGGGTATGAAGGCTGGGAAATTTAAAGAAGGTGAAAAAGTTTTAAGAGCTAAAATAGATATGACATCACCAAATTTAAATATGCGTGACCCAGTAATTTATCGTATATCATTTGCTACTCATCATAATACTGAAGATAAATGGTGTATTTATCCAATGTATGATTTTGCTCATCCATTAGAGGATGCCATTGAGGGAATTACCCATTCACTATGTTCTATTGAATTCCAAGACCATAGACCACTTTATAATTGGGTTGTTAAAGAGTGTGAAATGGAAAGTCAACCTCAACAAATTGAATTTGCTAGATTAAATTTAAATAATACTATAATGAGTAAGAGATATATTAAGCAACTGATTGATGAAGGCTATGTAGAAGGCTGGGATGATCCACGGATACCAACTATAAGAGGGCTTAGAAGAAGAGGTTATACTCCGGCTTCAATCAGAAACTTCTGCAGAGAAATAGGTGTTGCTAAAAACCCAAGTACTGTAGACATTCAAATGCTAGAACATTTTATAAGAGAGGATTTAATTATAAATGCACCTAGAACTCTAGGAGTGCTTAATCCACTAAAGGTTATAATCACTAATTACCCTGAAGATGAAACAGAATTACTTGAAGCAGAAAATAATAGAGATAATCCAGAGCTTGGAGATAGACAAATACCATTTTCTAATGAAATATATATAGAAAGAGAAGACTTCATGGAAAATCCTCCAAAGAAATATAAAAGACTTTCTCCAGGACTTGAGGTGAGGTTAAAATACGCTTACTTTATAAGGTGTAATGATGTAATTAAAGATGAAGAAGGAAATGTAATTGAACTACACTGTACTTATGATGAAAAAACTAAGAGTGGCACAGGATTCAAAGAAAGAAAGCCTAATGGAACAATTCATTGGGTTGATGCTAAAAATGGCCTTCCAGCTAAATTTAGACTGTATAATCCACTAATCCTAGATTCAGAGGATGAGGATAGAGGATTTATAGAAAGAATAAATCCTAACTCTGTTGAAATCTTAAATGGTTATGTAGAGCCAAATATGAAAGATGTTAAAGCACAAGATAAATTTCAATTTTACAGACATGGATATTTTAGTGTAGATCCTAAGGATACTACAAAAAATAAATTAGTATTTAATAGAATAGTATCACTTAAAAGCTCATTTAAAATAAAAAAGTAAATTAACAAAAAAGAGACATTACTAATAAGCTCCTCTTATAGTAGACAGTCACAGAAATGAGGCTGTTACTATTGAGGAGTGTTTTTTATAAGATAAAGGAAAATGGAATTGTAGAAATTCAAACCCAAGGAGAGAAATTAGGTAATTGTAGATGTTATAATCTAACATATGTTAAAATAACGTAATATAAATAGACATGAAGCATTATAAACAATATAATATTATCATAAAGTTCAAATTACTTATAAATATAATAATTGTAAAGGCTATTCAATTTCAGTTATAGACTAATACAAGGATAAATTATATTATAGAACAGATTATGATTTTAAGATAAACTTTCAATTGTATATGATAAATATATTAGCATTAATTAGATAATAAATATTAAAGTGGAGGCAAGATTTATATGAGCACTAATAAATTAACACAAGGGAATATATTTAAATCTCTTGTTGGGCTGGCTCTTCCCATAATGGCAACATCCTTTATCCAAATGGCATATAATATGACAGATATGATTTGGATTGGTAGGCTTGGGAGTAATGCAGTAGCGGCAGTTGGGACGGCGGGGTTTTTTACTTGGTTAGGAATGGCCTTTATATTAATACCTAAAATTGGAGCAGAAGTTGGGGTAGCACAGGCAGTAGGTAGAAATGATAAGAAAGATGCAAGACATTATGTAAGACATACATTACAAATGATTATAGTATTGTCAATAGTGTATGGAAGTGGACTGATATTGCTTAGAAATCAATTAATTGGCTTTTTTGATTTAGGTGATGCAGAAGTAATAGATATGTCTATTACCTATTTAGTTATTATTGCCTTCGGTATAGGTTTTTACTTTGTAAATCCCGTTTTTACAGGAATATTTAATGGATATGGGGATAGCAAGACTCCATTTATAATTAATTCTATAGGACTAGCAGTGAATATGATACTTGATCCAATATTAATCAATGGTATTTGGATTTTTCCAAGATTAGGAGTGGCGGGAGCTGCAATAGCTACTATTACTGCACAATTTATTGTGACTATAGTATTTATTTATTGTATTAGACGGAGAATGCCTTTGATTTCACAGGTTAAGCTATTAAAGGCGCCTGATATACCCCATTTAAGAAGAATTATTAAATTAGGATTTCCTGTAGCTTTACAGAGTGGTTTGTTTTCAATATTTGCGATGATTATTGCTAAAATAATAGCTCAATGGGGACCTGTACCAATAGCAGTTCAAAAAGTAGGGTCTCAGATAGAAGCAATATCATGGATGACTGCTGGAGGATTTTCAACAGCTTTAAGTTCATTTGTAGGACAGAACTATGGAGCCAATAAATGGAACCGAATCTATAGAGGATATATCTCAGGGCTCAAGCTTGTATCATTAATAGGTATTCTTGCAACCTGTTTATTGGTTTTTGGAGCTCGTCCGGTATTTTCATTGTTCATACAAGAGAAGGAAGCTATACAATACGGCATTGTATATCTACAGATTCTTGGACTGTCTCAACTCTTTATGTGTATAGAGATTGCTACAACAGGAGCATTTAATGGATTAGGAAAGACAGTCTATCCAGCTATAATAAGTATATTATTCACAGGACTTAGAGTACCCGCGGCATTAATACTTTCATCAGAAACTGTATTAGGTTTAAATGGTGTTTGGTGGAGTATTAGCATGAGTAGTGTTTTTAAAGGAGTAGTTTTAGTAGGATTGTTTGCTATTGTATTATATAAAAACAAATATTTAATTAAACAAGATTCTTTGGAAACGGTAAATAGATGATGAATTTAAAATGATGTATTCTTCTATAAAGATATTGATTAGAAAATAGAAGAATACATCATTTTTCATATAATTTTACTCTATTTCAAGAGTTCTGAGTCTATTAATTGCTGCTGCAAGCTCATACTTTCTAGGAAGGGCAAACTCACCAGGGTGTTGTCCTTGATAGGGTGATATAATATCTAAGCCTTCTTTATCAATTTTTTCATACAACTGATTAATGAGAGTATAAAGTATTGTTGAGTTATCGGCCAAATTATCAGAAATATATTTAATCATATTAGCAATTGCCCTCGTTTGACTAGGATCAACAAGCTGTTCAAGAAAAAGTAGGTCTATTTTATTTTTTCCATACAAAATAGTATGGAGTCCTCTTGCACTAATCTTTTCTCTTTTTCCTTTATAGGCATTAAAGCTATTGCTTAATACAACTCTATTTGAGATTGAACCGAAAGTTGGACCTCCTTCAAATGTTCTTTTGGTGCCTGATTTAGCAAGGATATTTTTAGCCTTTGAAGTCACATCTACAGGCACATATTCATCCATCATAATAACATTATCAGCTACTTCAAAATAATCACCGGAACCACCAATAACCAAAATAGTAGAGACTTTATAATCATTGTAAAGCTGCCTTACCTTGTCAATAAAAGGTGTTATTGGTTCTTTTTCTTTTGATACTAATTCTTGCATTCTAGAGTCACGAATCATAAAATTTGTTGCACTTGTATCCTCGTCAATAAGTAAAACTTCTGTTTTCATTTCTAAAGCCTCAATTATGTTAGATGCTTGAGACGTACTTCCGCTGGCATCTTCAGAAGAAAATCTTGTTGTATCTTTATTATAGGGAAGATTCGATATGAAAGGAGAAATATTAACCTTTTCAACTCTTCTACCGTCTTCTGCTCTAATTTTAAAAGCTGTAGAGTTAGTAATTACATATTCTCTCCCATCACCTTTAATGTGATTGTATACTCCTCTTTCTATGGCATTAAGCACGGTACTTTTACCATGATATCCTCCACCTATAACTATGGATATACCCTCTGGAATAGCCATACCAGTTAAAGGGTTGCCATAAGGGATTGGAATTTGAATTTCAAATGACTTTGGTGATTTAAAAGGAACAACTTTAGAGTCTTCTAGTGGGGAATTACTTACACCACTTTTTCTGGGTAGAATCGAATCATTAGCTATAAAGGAAATGTAATTATTTTCTTTAAGATAATTACGTATTGTCTCCTGTTGGTCGGATAATTTTAGGTGGTCTTGTAACTCAGTCCCATCATATTTAAAGAGAGACTCTTTAATAATATAAGGAATGTCTTCACATAACATTTGATATGCATTTCTTCCTAAAACTCTTCTACCTTTTGCAGGTAATCCTAATGAAAAACGGAATTCTATTCTTTCATCAGTTACTTTAACTGAAGTTCTAGGAAGAATCTCTTGGCCAGGACTGTCAATAGAGATTAAACCACTTTTTCCTGTGCCTCTTCTATTTAAATTTGCCTTTTTAATATTTTTATTAATCTCTCTGCTAAAAAAATCTTCAAAGGCAAATCTCCTCGTTTGAGGTGTAATCCACTCTCTTTTATATTTAGCAGTATCTTTTGAAATTTCAACTCTTATCCTAGAAGGATTTGCAAATGGGTCTGGCTGGACATAATCAATATGCAAGTTGAACCAGTTACCTCTATGATTTCCACGTATACTTTTATATGCTTTATATCCACTGCCATCAATTTGATGTAATTTGTCTTTCAGTTTCTTCATAAAAACCTCCTTGTAAAAAACGTTAAATACATGATAATTTTATTTTATAATCTATTATTATATTTTGCAAAATTGAAAAAATTAACAAACTATAAAATTAGATATTATTTAGTGTATCCAGTTAGTTAATAAATGACTAAGTTGATTTAGAATAGAAATACATACTTAAGATAATCATAGAAATGAAAAAGGTTTTTTATAGGATGCCAGTTTCCTTTTGGAATAACACGAGTTAAGTTAATAATTATGATATAATAATATTAAGAATAGTTACATATAATTATTAAGTGAAGTGTCTTTACAAAAAACTTACAAAATATATATTTTTGTGTTTATTAAATTTAGCAAAGGGTAAATATACTAATAACAAATTTGATAGGGAGGGGTTACTATGGCTAATTATCATGAGCCAGTTGAGGTTTTAGATGAGAAGACCAAAAATATTACTAGAGCAATAAACAGTTTAAGAGAGGAGTTAGAAGCAGTTGATTGGTACAATCAAAGAGTAGATGCTTCTGATGATGAGGAATTGAAAGCAATAATGGCACATAATCGAGATGAAGAAATTGAACATGCTTGTATGACGTTAGAATGGCTAAGAAGAAATATGGATTGTTGGGATGAAGAATTAAAGACATATTTATTTACTGATGGTCCAATTACGGAACTCGAAGAGGCAGAAGGAGAAGAAAGCTCAGAAGGTGATTCAAGCTTAAATATTGGTAATCTAAAGTAAGGTAAATATATAGTTTGTATATCTTAAGAGATTAAGAAGATATTGTTACACTACATATAGAGTATAAAAATGAAAGTGAAGGGAGAGATGTATAAAAATGTTACAAAGAAGTCTAGCACCTATAACTAATGAAGCGTGGGAAGAGATAGATTCAAGAGCAAAAGATGTTTTAAAAGCATATTTATCTGCAAGAAAGGTTGTAAATGTTAATGGTCCTAAAGGTTGGGACTATACAGTAGTTCCAGAAGGGCGATTAGATATAATAGATGACAGCGAAGTGAAATACGGAACTTATAAGGTTAAACCTCTAGTAGAAGCTAGAGTTGAGTTTGAGCTTGAAAGATGGGAATTAGACAATCTTGTAAGAGGTGCAAAGGATATTGAACTTGATGCCTTAGAAGAAGCTGTTAAGAAAGCAGCTTTATTTGAAGAGGAAGCTATATACAATGGAAATAAAAAAGTTGAACTAAATGGGTTAGTAAATGAAAGTGATAATGAAAAAATATCTCTAGGAAATGATCCAAATACAATTATGGCTGCTATATCTGAAGGAGTTCTAAAACTTAGAGAAGCATTTAGCGATAAACCTTACACATTAGTAGTAGGTAAGGAAGCATGGAAAAGATTAAACATGAAAGTTGAAGGATATCCTTTAATTAAACAAGTTGAGGATCTTTTAGGTACAAAAGTTGTATTTAGTCATGTATTAGATGGTGCAATATTAATTCCATATGACCATGAAGATTTAGAGATGACTATTGGAAATGATTTTTCTATTGGATATCAAAGTACAAATGGAAATAAAGTTAAATTCTTTATAACAGAGTCATTTACTTTTAGAATTTTAGATAAAGCTTTAATAGTAAAATTTACACTATAGGTGATATCAGTAAAATAGTATTAAGAGTATATTAGAATCATGAAGATTTAAGGGAGTCCATTTCTGGACTCCCTTTTATAATGAGTAAATTATTTAAAGCTGTATAACTAATATGTAGAACTACCTTACTACTAAGACGGGTTTATCGGCGTGATGAACAACTTTATTAGTAACACTTCCAATTGTAAATCTTTTTGCAGCTGACATACCGTGGGTACACATTATAATTAGGTCACAATCTTCGTCATTGGCTGTATCAATAATATTTATTGCTGGATCACCAAAGGACATTTTGACTATAGCTTTAATATTGCATTTATCAAAATAATTCTTAGCAGTATTTAATATTTCACTACTGATTTCTTCATATTCTTCTCTATTTTGTCCAATATTTACTGTAGAATATGACCATTGATATGGTAAGGTTTGTACATTGAGTAATATTATCTTAGAGTTAAATTTCTCAGCAAAATCCTTAGCCATCTCATAGGCTTTAATACATGATTTAGAACCATCAATAGGAAGTAAAATTTTATCGATAATGAATCACTCCTTAAAATTTAATAATTATAAGTATTGTTATTATATTTATACCATAATTATAAATTAATAAACAAGTATAGAAAGATTCAATTAATACTGAATAAAAAAAGGGTATATAATAAGATTAGAAAATAAATATAAATAAGAAGGTAATTGCATAAAATTTAATAAGTGCTTACCTTAAGGACTAAAGGAGGAAAGATAATGAAAAATTTAGAGTTAGATGAGTTTATAAAATACAAATTTATATCTGGAATTAAATATTCTCCAGACGGTGAAAAAGCATGCTTTGTAGTTCATCAGTCAGATGTTAATGAAAATAAATATCAGTCGAACCTATGGATTTATAGCTTAAAAGAGAATAAATATTTTCAATTAACTGCTTATGGAGAAGAGCGAAGTTTTATTTGGCTTGAGGATAGTGAGCATATTATATTTTCAGGTTTGAGAGATGAGAAGGAAAAAGAGAAAAAGAAAGAAGGAGAAGAATACACACAATATTATAGAATAAATATTCATGGTGGAGAAGCAAATAAGTATTTTAAAATTCCCAAGAATGTTAATTCGATTAAATCTATTGATAGTAATACTTTTGTTTTTACATCTACATATAACCCCTATAAGAAAGAATTAAATAAATTAAGTGAAGAAGAGAAGAAAGAAGAGCTTAAAAAGAGAAAAGAAGAAAAAGACTACGAAGTTATCGATGAAATTCCTTTTTGGCATAATGGGGGAAGTTTCTCTAATAAGGATAGAAATAGACTATATAAGTATAATTTAGAAAATGATTCAGTTGAAGCTATAACCGATGAATATACTGATGTAGAAACATATAATTTAAATGTGGATAAAACTAAAATATCATTTATTTCTCAGAGATTTAAAGCAAAGATGGAGCTTAATAATGATATATGTATGTATGACATTAATGATAAAAAAATAAGCAAAATATCACCTTATGATAATTTTAATTATGGGTATGTAAACTTTATAGATACTGACAATTTAATTTTTACGGGAAAAGATATGAAAAGATTTGGATTAAATGAAAATAATAAATTCTATATTTTAAGACTTCAAGATAATCATTCAAAGTGTATAACTCCTGATTTTGACTATAGTATATGGAATTCTGTTGGTAGTGACTGCAGATATGGGAGTTCTCAAGATATGAAGGTTGAGAATAATCACTTATACTTTGTAACTACTGAAGGATTTAATTCCTATATAAATAAATTAAATATAAATGGTGAAATTCAGAGGATAATAGCTGGTAAGGGATCTATTGATGGGTTTGATATTAGCTCTGGAGATTTAATGTTTATTGGATTAAGAGGGTTAAATCTTCAAGAGATATATAGGTTGAAAGATAATAAGGAAATTAAAATTACAGATTTCAATAATTGGGTGCAGAAGGAAAGAACGTTGATAGAACCTGAAAGAATAACTGTTGAAACTGAACCAGGAGTTAGTATTGATGGCTGGATTATGAAGCCTGTTAATTTTGAAGAAGGTAAAAAATATCCTGCTATTTTAGATATACATGGAGGACCAAAAACCGTATATGGAGAGGTGTTTTACCATGAAATGCAATATTGGGCAAATCAAGGCTATGTTGTATTCTTCTGTAATCCGAGAGGAAGTGATGGTAAGGGAGATGAATTTGCGGATATCCGAGGTAAATACGGAACTAT
The DNA here is from genome assembly GCF_016765695.1 of Sporosalibacterium faouarense. Lineage (GTDB taxonomy): Bacteria > Bacillota > Clostridia > Tissierellales > VENL01 > Sporosalibacterium > Sporosalibacterium faouarense. The sequence goes on from NZ_JAETGO010000059.1 coordinate 81,373, forward strand.
AGACTATGAGGATATAATGATGTTTACAGATGAAGTGATGGATAGATACTCTTTTATAGATAAAGATAGAGTTGGAGTCACCGGAGGTTCATATGGTGGATTTATGACTAATTGGATAATAGGTCATACAGATAAATTTAAAGCAGCAGTATCGCAGAGGAGTATATCTAATTGGGTATCCATGTTTGGAACAACAGACATAGGATACTATTTTGCTGGCGATCAAAATGCTAGTACTCCATGGGATAGTCATGATAATATGTGGGAACAGTCTCCTTTAAAATATGCAGATCAGGTAACTACACCAACATTGTTTATTCACTCAGAAGAGGATTACAGGTGTTGGATAGTCGAAGGGATACAAATGTTTACAGCCTTAAAATACCATGGAGTAGAATCGAGAATGTGCATCTTTAAAGGAGAAAATCATGAATTAAGTAGAAGTGGAAAACCTAAGCATAGGATTAGAAGATTAAAAGAAATTACAGAGTGGTTTGATAGTTATTTAAAATCATAAATACTTATTTGGTAAAGTAGAATATTGATAAACTGAGGAAATTACATATTAAAAAAAAGTAATCACAAAAGACTTGATATTTTCGTAGAATAATACTAGAATGATATTAGATAATTTAATATAGGTGGATGAAAATCATTGGAGAAATCTTTATGGATTACCGTAGGAGAAAGGAATAGAGCAATGCTAAAACTCTATTTTGAAGCTCTCAGGTCTGTTAACAATGATTCGACACGCTCTCTGGAGAGACCCTTTAGATAGGGCATCGACGAAGAAACTTATATAGTAGCTTACTGTGTAAGGAAACTTTCAGATAAAAGGACAGGGAGTAATGAGCATTTGGTAAACATATGCTCATTACT
>NZ_JAETGO010000061.1 GCF_016765695.1 Sporosalibacterium faouarense
TCAGGTGGAGTAGAGTCTCCATCTGAAGCCCCGATGTTCTGCTTTAGCAGAACGAGTTCACTTGAAAATTTCATGACAAGATATGATAGATTTGCAAGATTAAATCCTTAACTCTCTCCATAAAAATATATACTAAAGAATGACTCACAATATTTAAACTTGCTGGAATGACGTGTATATATTTTTTATGTATATTTTTGCAATTGAGGTTGTATCCCTATATATAAAAGTAACTAAGATCTAATCTTGCATAAAATCATATTATTTAATACATGAAATCACACTTACTTCAAAAATATTGCTTAATATGTTTTTAGAAATATTTTTGTCCTTATTCTTTGTTAAAAATCTAGTTCTTCTGATATTTCAGGATGCAATATATCTATTAAAAGTTTTAATCCTTCATCTATAAGTCTTGGTGAAGGTCTACTAAATATATCCTCATTCACAGTGTAATAGTTTTTATCCTGAATCGCTGACAATATGCTATAGTTTTCTCCAGTTGTCATTGTGTCAATATTGAAGCTTCCTCCAAATATAACATCTGGGTCTTTGTCTATCAGTTTTTCTATACTATATTTCCATCCTGTCACATCACTAGCGGCATTTTCTCCACCTGCTATTGCAATCATTTCTGATACAAAGGTGTCACTACCAGCAGTGTATTCACCCCATTGTCCAGTTCCTACAACATAATATACTGATGGCTTTTGTTTAATATTACTTAACTTCATATTTGTCATTTGAACTTTTGACTTCATGCTAGAAACTAAAGCCCTTGCTTCATAATTTTTATTCATTATAGCTCCTAGCTTTAAGGTGTATTCATACATTTCTTCAATTGTTTCTGGGCTTGGTTTTGCTATTACTTCTATACCTGCTTCTTCAAATTTATTTAAAACCTCTTCTTTATAGTGGGTTGCTGCTATTATCATATCTGGTGATATATCAACTACCATCTCAATGCTTGGTTCAGTCATACTACCAACTACTTGAATAGATTCAGCTTCTTGAGGATAATTGCAATACTGAGTTCTTCCTTGTAGTTTGTCCCCTGCTCCTAAAGCGAAAATAGTTTCAGTAACACTAGGTGCCAATGACACTACTGTCTTAGGTTGGTCGTATACAGTGTATGTACCTTCTGCCCCTTCTATAGTTATTGGATATACTATTTCTTCCTTCTTATTTGCTAAAACTCTGCTATTTTCTCCATCCCAGCTTATTTCATAACCTAATGTTTCAAGAATAAATCTTAATGGTAGATATACTTCCCCGTGCTTTGTATAAATTTTTGTATCTAATTCAAGATTTATATCATTGACTTTAACCTTATTAGTGTCTAAAGTGAATTCAAAGGAAACTTTGCTATTTTTAACTTCTACCACTTTACCTGAGCTTGATACATTAAATCCCATAGATTCTAAAGTTTCACCACTAATTAAGGTCCTTCCCTCTGTTACCTCTAGGTTTTCAGTTTTTACTGATCCATCTACACTTAACCCTATTCCTGCCGCAGAAGCAGTCATAGTAAATATAAGTGTGAACAATAATACTAAAGGTATTAATTTTAATTTTTTAATCATCATATTACCTCCTAATTTTATACATTTTAAAAATTATATAATCTAAAATGAAATATATTTTATTGAGGAAATTGCATATTTACAATTTAAATATATTTTTGCAAGATTTCATCTGAGCTGCAACTTATTTAGTCACTTTTTCCTTAAATTGAATAGTAAAGTAGCATTTTATAAGATAAACCTTTATCAAAATCCTTCATGAAATTAAATTTCATTAATTAAAATTTCTTTTAATGCAGTTATTAACTTAATATTATCCTCTCGACTTCTCACTGCCAATCTAATATATCTGTCATCTAAACTCAAGAAGTCCTCACAGGTTCTAATATTAATATTCTCTTTAAGTAATCTTGTTTTTAATTCTTTAGCATTGCTTTTCTTTAGCTTACAAAGAAAGAAGTTTCCTTCACTGCTAAATACATCTAAATATCTAATTCCCTTTAGTTCTTTGTATAAAAATTCCTTTTCCCTTGTGTACCAATTCATAACCTCTTTTCTATATTCCTTATCCTCTAGAAGCTTAGGCGTAGACCCTAGTGCTAAGGCATTTAAAGTCCAAGGCTCTTTCATTTCATTTAGCCTGGAGATTATATTCTTATTACCTATTCCATAACCTAATCTTAGCCCAGGAATAGCATAAAATTTAGTCATAGACCTTAAAATATATATAGGATATTCCCTTATTAATGAAATTGAAGACTCCTTATCTGTGAAATCTATAAAGGATTCGTCTATAAAAATGGTTGCCTTTATATCCTCCATCTTTATTAAAATATTTTCAATTTCTGATTTATCCATAAATACGCCAGTTGGATTATTGGGATTACATAAAACAATTACTTCTGGCTTTATTTTTCTGATTTCTTTTAATAATTCTTCTTTATGCCAACAAAAATCGTTTGTTTCCCGGGAAATATAGCTATATATATCACTTTCTGTCATTTCAAAGGCTCTTCTATATTCTGTAAAAGTAGGTTCTATAATTAATACTTTTTTAGGTTTTAATGCCCTGGCAAACAAATAGATTAGCTCAGTAGCTCCATTTCCTAATATAATCTCTTCAGGATGTATTGATAGATATTCAGCTAAAATATTTTTACTGGTTTCTCCATCTATTTCTGGATACCTAATAATAGTATTAAGCTTATCTTTTAGTTCTTTTATTAACTTTTCAGAGGGTCCTAGAGGATTAACATTAACACTAAAATCCATTACTTCCTTTGTGTTTTCTCCAAAATATCCTCCATGCTTATTCATAATACTTCCTCCTCTATTCCAGTTGGAATTAAAATCTATGTGCTATTCTTTTGTACAATGAAAGTATAAATGGGGATTTCATAACAGTTTTAATAATCATTTAATAAATACATTAAATTGAGAGAATCACATGTTTATAATTCAAATATATTTTAGAAAAATTCCATCGCAGCTATGACTTCTTAAACCAAGAAAACCATTGCAGCTACTAATACCATAATAATCTCCGATGCATACATTACTCTAATAGTTTCTAGGATTTTTTGAGGTTTTAAATCTTCTATTGGGTCACCGATTGTAGGTTTATATATGGTCTCCCCAAAATAAGTATTAGTCCCCCCTAGTTGAATCCTTAATAGTCCTGCAACGGCCGCCTCAGGATATCCACAATTAGGACTTTTATGATTTTTTCTATCTCTTATTAAGATTTTAAAGCCTGTTTTTATATCAAACCCTAATACTAATCCTCCTAATAACATACATAAACTACCTATTCTAGCAGGAACAAAGTTAGCTATATCGTCTATTTTTGCCGATGCAAAGCCTATATCTCTGTATTTTTCGTGTATATATCCTACCATTGAATCGAGAGTATTAATCGTTTTATATATGAATATCATTTGTAAGGGCATCCCTAAAAATATTCCAATTACAAAATAGAATATTGGAGCTAATACTCCGTCAACAGTGTTCTCTGCAACAGTTTCAACTGCTCCTCTTACCGTTTCCTCTTTAGTAAGCTGCGTTGTATCCCTACCGACTAAATATGAAAGCATCTTCCTACCTAGATGAACATTCTCTTTTTCCAATGCCTTATAAACTTTTTTAGTCTCTACAGCTAAACATTTAGCTGCCAATGCTGTATATGTAAGGTATACCAAGACGATATCCTTAATAATTGGGTGAATAAAATTAGTAACAAATAGTATAAGAGCTATTACAATAAAGACTGTAACTAAACTAAGGAAAATAAGTAGAAAGCCACCAACCTTTAAATCCACTATTTTCTGTTTTCTAATCATTCCTTCATATTTTTTTATCATCCAGCCAATATACCTTATTGGATGAGGCCATCTTTGAGGATCACCCAAAAAGAAATCTAATAGAACAGCAATGACAAGTATCAAAATATATTTCATGACTATAACCCCATTATTTCTTTTATCTTATTAAGATCAATATTTTCTTTTACAATCTTAGCTAACTTGTCATATTCCCTTTCCTTCAAATCTTTATAGCTCAAATTCGAATCTTTTATTTCCAATCCTTTTTTCTCTCTAATCCTTTTAATAATATTCTTTCTAAAACCATCATTATCAAAAATTCCATGTAAATATGATCCAAACACACTGCCATCCTTATTTACAACACCATCCATCCTGCCTTCATCTAACTCAATAGCATAGTGAGCATCTTCTAGAATCTGTGTTTCACCCATATGTATTTCATAGCCATGAATGAAATCTTCTCCTCCACTATTAAAGAAATCTACTTCTGCTATAAATCTTCCTTTGGTTTGAATTGTCTTTTTATCTTTAAGCATTGTCGTCTTTATATCTAATAAAGATAGTCCATTTATCCTAGCACTATATGACTCAACACAATCAGGGTCTATGATTTCATGCCCCAGCATCTGATATCCACCACAAATTCCTATGATAGGTACCCCATCTCTATGATTTCTATATATGGCTTTATCAATATTACTATTGATAATAAATTCCATATCCTTAATTGTATTCTTACTACCGGGAATAATTATTAAGTCAAAACTCTCTAATTCCTCTGGATGAGATATGTACTTGACTCTAACATCTTCTTCCATTTCTAATGGAGTGAAGTCGGTGAAATTGGACATATAGGGAAGCTTTATTACTCCTATATTTATTTCTCCTGAATTGTCTCTATCAAATCTAGTGGTTACACTATCTTCATCGTCTATTTGTACATCCGTGTAAGGAATTACTCCTAAGCAAGGTTTATTGATTTTTTCCTCAATCATTTTGATTCCAGGTCTTAATATATCAACATCGCCTCTGAATTTATTTATAATAAAACCTTTAATTCTCTCTCTCTCTTTCTCCTCTAAAAGCATAATTGTTCCATAAATAGAAGCAAAAACTCCACCCTTATCAATATCTCCAATTAATATTACTGGTGAGTTAACCATTTCTGCCATACCCATATTAACAATGTCATTTTCTCTAAGATTGATTTCTGCGGGACTGCCTGCTCCTTCTAAAACAATTACATCAAAATTAGAATCAAGTCTATTATAGGATTCTAAAATTATATTTTTAAATTTAGGTTTACTTTTAAAGTAATCCTTAGCTGTCATATTCTTAAATACTTGTCCATTAACTATAACTTGACTACCCACATCGCTTGTAGGCTTTAATAGTATAGGATTCATCTCCACAGCTGGTTCAATTCTAGCTGCTTCTGCTTGCACTACTTGAGCTCTCCCCATTTCCTTTCCATCCTTGGTTACAAAGGAGTTTAAAGCCATATTTTGAGACTTAAATGGAGCAGTATAGTATCCCTCATCTTTAAATATCCTACAAAAAGCCGCTGCTAGAATACTCTTTCCAACTGATGAAGCAGTTCCTTGAAACATAATATTTTTAGACAAATAATCATCTCCTAGCTATTAGTGCTTAAAAATAAAAAAAACACATAGAGAAGGTCTATGTGCTAATATTCACAAAATGAATCTAACATACTTCCCTCCGAAGCAACTTTCATTTTCATCAAGGTAGGTCTCCTGACTCGTAGTTCAACTTACTTTCTTCTCCTTCCCGGTTTCCCAGTGGTTATAGAAGATTTCATCTCTACTTACAGTAGCGGGGGCTGTAGAGGATTTTCACCTCTTTCCCTTTTAGGCTCCTTTTACAGAGCACCTCAATTTTATTAAGTTTTTAGTCACCTTTATTATAGGTAATAACTATATGTTTGTCAATAAAATCCTGCTTATATTATTTTTCCATTTTTCAAATGTATTATATCGTCTCCAAACATTTTGCTTTCCTCATAGTTATGAGTAATAAGGATAGTTGGAATCTTAAACTTCTCTTTAAAAAACTTAAACTCCTTATAAATAATCTTCTTTGTATCTACATCTAGTGCAGAAAATGGCTCGTCTAAAAGCAAAAGATCCGGTTTTATTACAATAGCCCTTGCCAAAGCCACTCTTTGCTTTTCACCACCGGAAATGTCCCTTGGGTATTTCTTCTTTAAATGTTTTATTCCAAAAGTCTCTATTATATATTCTGAATAATTAATAAGTTTTTCTCTATGAGTTTTATCTTTGTACTTAGATTGATTTTTAATACCATACATAATATTTTGAGAAACCGTTAAATTAGGAAATAAAGCATAATCTTGAAATAAATACCCAATATTTCTTTTTCTTATAGGTACATTAACTTTAGAATAAAAAGTGCTATTATCATCTTCTTTTATTATGTTATTAAATACTATATTGTCACCTATAACAATTCTGCCTTCATCTGGAGTAGCTATACCAGTTATACAATTAAGTATAGTGGTTTTTCCAGCACCTGATTCTCCGTGTATAACTAAAGTTCCTTGATTAAATCTGTAATTAATATCTACTGAAAAATCATCTAACTTTTTCCTGATTTCAAAGCATATTTGCATTTTATAGCACCTTCTTTTCTGATATGTCTGGTACATAAGTTATTTTTTATTTCCTAAATAATTTCTTTTCTTTGCCCACGTATTCAATCCAAATATCAATACAAAGCTAAATATTGTCATTACAAATACTAAAGTGTTTGCAACCTCTGTTTTTCCTGACTCTACTGCAAAATAAATGGCAGTTGGTATAGTTTGTGTCTTTCCATAAATATTTCCTGCTACCATAAGTGTTGCACCAAACTCCCCTATGGCTCTAGCAAAGGAAAGTACTATGCCACTTACAATTCCTGGCCATGCAAGAGGAAAAACAATAGTTCTAAATACCTTCCACTCACTACTCCCCAAGGTTCGTGCTGCATTCTCATAAACAGGATCTATGACAGCAAAGGCTGCTTTCACATTTTGATACATTAGAGGAAGAGAAACTATACAAGCTGCAATTACTGCTCCTACCCAAGTAAATACGACTTGAATTCCAAAATACTCTAATAAAAGTCTACCAATAATACCTCTCTTACCCAATACAATTAGTAGAAGATATCCCGTTATTGAGGGGGGCAGAATTATTGGCATAGTGAGTATACTCTCCCAAATATTTTTGCCCCTAATACTCTTTTTATTAAGTATATACGCAAAAAATACTCCGAAAATAAAAGAAAAAACTGTAGCTATACTAGCAATTTTTAATGAAAGTAAAATAGGTGAAAGCATTAGTATATCGTAAATCCGTATTTTTCAAATGTTTTTTTTGCATAATCTGTATCAAGAAATTTATAAAATTCCTTAACTTGCTCTTTTTCTTGACTTCCTTTTATAATTGCTACAGGATAAACAATAGGATCATGACTTTCTTCAGCTACCTCAGCAATGATTTCTCCTGTTTCAAGCATTACTGCATCGGATTTGTACACCAAACCACAATCAACATTTCCTGTTTCAACATATTGAAGCACTTGCCTTACATCCTTTGCAAATACCAGCTTGTCCTTAATTTGTTCCCAAATTCCCATGTATTCTATAGTCTGTTGAGCATATTTCCCTGCTGGAACAGAGTCAGGTGTCCCTATTGAAATTGATCCTACAGAATCGTTAGTTAACGACTCTAATGTAACTTTATCACTTTTTTCATACGCTGCTATTAATACTAATTTATTTCTCAATAAATTTTTTCTAGATTCAATATAAATAAGTTCCTCATCTTCTAATTTATCCATATGTGACTTAGAGGCAGAAATAAATAAATCACATGGGGCTCCCTCTTCAATCTGTTTTCTTAATGTTCCTGATGCAGCAAAATTAATATGTAATACATCATCACTTCTATTAGCATATTCCTCTTGAATTTCTGTAAGAGCATCTGTCAAGCTTGCTGCGGCTGAAATACTGATAGTATGCCCTTGAGTATCATCAATAGTTTTATTACACCCCATAAAAACAATCACAGAAATCAATATAAGTACAAAGACCAATCTTACTTTTCCCATAAAATCCCTCCACTTTTTTATAATGCCATTACTAAGTTTATTTTTTATTTTAAAACCAATTAAACCAAACTAAACCAAACTCAGTAATACTAATTTATACTATATTCAATATCTTGTACCTTGTCAATGGATTTAAAATCATTTATTATGATATTATAAAGATTAAATCATTACTTAAAGGAGAATCTACCATGAAGGAAGAAAAACTGTATACTCCAGAAGAGCTTTCCGAAAAATTAAAGCTTTCTAAATACACTATATATGAAATGATAAAGCGTGGCGATATTCCTGCTTACCGTATTGGCAGGAGTCTTCGTGTTTCAGAATCTCAGCTTAAGCTTTATTTTATAGAAACTAAGAAAGTGGAAAATGTTTATAACGCAGAGATTATTACTGAAGATGATTCTACCTACGCTTTGACTAATGGAATAAAAATTAGAGTTTCAACAGAATTAAACGGTCGTGTAAAAATATCTATTCCACCAGAAGATATCCTTATAAGCATAGATACTTTTACAAGCAGTGCTCGAAATATGTTTAAAGGAACCGTTAAATCTATAGATATTAATGAGAATAAAGTAAAATTACACTTAGATATTGGCATCCCTATTCTAGCCTTAATTACAAAACAATCTATGGATGAAATGAATATAAAAAAGGGAGATGAACTCTACGCTGTTTTTAAAACCATGTCAGTTAGAGTTATTAACTTATAGGAATCCATCTATATCAATATTAAAATAGAAAAAACACATAGAAAAATCTATGTGTTAAATTAATATGGATATTATCTTTATTCTCCAAAACTACTTATTATCAGTCCTTTTAAGGACTGAATACTCTCTTTTTCATCATAACCTTCTGCTTCAATTATTATTTTATCTCCGCATTTAGCTCCCATACTCAAGATGCTCATTATACTCTTAGCATTGTATTTATTTCCTTCTTTAATTATATTAATTTCTGAACTAAATTTATTAGCTTCTTTCACAAACATACTTGCTGGTCTTGCATGTAGACCTGACTCATTCTCTAACTGCAGCTCTACTTTATACATTTTATCCCCCCATTTAAAATCTATTTATACTTCTTATTTCCATTAATAACTTGAAGTGCATAACATAGCTCGTCATCAGCTATATCTATATTGTAAACTTTTTCTAATTTGACGATAGATTTTCTCATTCTTGAGAATTCCTCACTGTGTTTAGTTATGAACGATTCAATATCATCAAATATAGCCCGTTGTCCAGTAATAACCCTTTCTATCATGAATCCTAAATGTATAGTTAGATTAGTAATTAACGCTTTATCTTTATTTAAACTATGAAGGTTTAAATCATTAATAAATTCTCTTATATATATTACGGCTTTTTTAGGGTTTATATATAATGAATACTCTTCAAGCATTTCTACTGAAGTATCATAGCATGATTTAGGTTGAGATATATCTCCGTCATCACTCTTACTCTCAATAAATTTATAAAATCTATATCTAGTTTTCTTATTCATAACATCTTCCATTGAAAAAAAGGGAAGGTCATCTTTAGGTTTAATATTTCCTACGCAACAAATGATTTCATAATCTTCTTGGAGCTTCTTATATTCCGCAGTATTACTTTTAATAGCCATATAATTCATTGTAATTATTTTTATATCATTATTATCATTTTCTTGCAGGATGTTTAAAAGTATGTTTTTTAACATAATACTTGTGCCTTTACCTGTAGCACAGACTGTCATTATAGCTTTTTGTCTTTTTATGGATTTCTTGGTTTCGTGTTGATCAGCAATAGAAAAATAAATTTCATCCAAGCTATCATCTTTATATAATACCTTCCTTAATGTCTCCAACACTAAGGGAGTAGAGACTTTATGAATAGTCCTAGTAACAATACCTGTTTCATCTGTTATTCTTCTGCCAAAATCTTTGAGTGATCCCATATCAACAAGTATTATTACCCCTTTCCCCTTATCAATTGCCTTTGCCATAGCCAATGCCTTCTGATACACTTCTCCTACATCCTTCTCTAAAGGCATATCAATAGCCTTAACAATATCAGAGTTTAATAATCTATTACATACACTTGCCATACTTGAAGCAGTGCTATTTCCATGGCTAATTATTAATACACCTATCTTATCATCCTTAGTAGTTTCTATTTCACTATTTGCTAATAGAATAGCAATAAATCCATTTTCATCAATAGGAATAGATAGACTAAATTTTTCTTCGATTTTCTTAACCATTAATGATGCAACCTGATACTCTCTATTATAAATTTCTCTTATCTTAGATAACTCATGATTTACTATTGGTTTTTTTAATTGAACTCTTTCTATTAGTGAATTTAAATGAAAAGCGAGACTAAATAAGATTCTATTATCAAATTCCTTATTTAATTCATTAGAAGCAAAATTAATTAACTCAACTGTAAAATCTACTATTACTTTGTCTAATATTTTATATAGCTTTCTTACATTAAAGTTTTGGTAATTAAATCTCTTTATTATATTTTTAAAATAATTTTCTATTTCTTTACTAATCTCAATATCAATTTTCTCTTGACTTAGTCCTTTTTCCTTAAGCTCTGAAAGCCTTTCAGTTATTTTAATATATACATTCTCACTTGAGACTTTACGATCATATTGTTTCTTCTTCGACGGATAAATGCTCATATCTTCATGAAATATATTTAGATATTCTTGGGTATCTGTATCTAATTTATTTAGATTAAAAATAGAATCTTTAATAAACTTGGGTAATAAATCAAACTCAATTTTTAAGTCCTCTTCACTTTGTAAATATCTTAAAAATGCCCTAGCACAAATCAATTTAATATCCGACTTTAACTGACCAATATTACCTTTACACTCATATATCACAAGAGCTTTTAACACTTCTGAAGATACTATTAGCTTTCGATTAATTCTTATAGCTTCTTCAATAAAGAGATTTTCAATTATATTCATTCTTTCTCCGATATCCTTCTCCGATAATGGCGCTAATGAGATTATTACAGGTATCCTTCTTAAGAAGGTTTTTAATAACACTTCTTGAGGATCTTCAGTGGTAGCAGCTATTATTAGGACATCACTTTTCCTAGCATTTTCAGTTTCACCTAATCTATGAAATTCTCCGTTATCCATAAGATAGAAAAGCATTTCTTGTCCATCAGGAGGCAATCTATGAACTTCATCTAAGAATAAAATACCTCCATTAGCTTTTTCAACTAATCCAACCTTATCCATATCTGCACCAGTAAAAGCTCCTTTTACATGACCAAATAATTGTGATAATAAAAGCTGAGGGTTATTGTAATAGTCAGAACAGTTAAATGAGATAAATGGATAGGCGTCCTCAGAAAGATTTTTTGCTTTTTTAGCATATAAATACATTGTATTTGCAAATGTGGTTTTTCCCACTCCACTTGGGCCAATAATTAAAGTATGTAAGCCATTAGGAGGGTACATAATAGCAGCTTTGGCTTGATCGATTTGTGTTTTTAAGCTAGAGTTACTTCCCACTAACGCTTTAAATGGGTCACTAGCTTCTAAATGATGGATTTCTTTAATACTATTTAATAAATCATATATCCCTTGACTACTATATTCTTGATGAATTTTACTATTTGGTAATAGACATGCTAAGCCATCAGTGGCTATAAATTTAACTGGCCTACTATTTATTTTTATAAGCTTCTCATCTTTAGTTAGTGTGTTTAGCAAAGTACTTGCATTATTTCTAATTATTCCTAGCTCTTCTTCTATTTCCTTTGCCTCGACGCCTATTTCCTTTCCATTTAACAAACAACTCTTAATCCTCTCACAGGATGTTTCTTCCTTTATATAATTATATACTTCATCAATCTTCTTCATATTACCCTCCTTTCCATCATTATTTTTTCTACTAATTTAAAGATTTCATTGAAGCTTTTTTTAATTTTTCTCAAAAGATTTATCATGTAGATATAATTTTATAAATCTATTATTTATGCCTCTCATCTACTTCTATAATTTTATCAGTTTTTTTAGACATAATTTTAAACTTGTTAAATTGCTTTGGCAAAGGGATATTATCACTATGTCTTTTAAGATATAGTACCAATGCTAAGGTACCTATTGCCACATAAATATTTTTTGTAAAGAAAGTGATAATCAAAAGAGCTGTAGCCATTACAACGAGAAAATACCATTCCCAAACCTTCATTTAACTCAACTCCTTTTTAGAAATATGCAGGCTCTTCAAAAGAGCTTGCTTGTAAAGCTACATATGCATTTGTCTCTACTCTCTCTAACAAATCATAAGCCTTATAAATATCTTTATCCGCAATAAGTATTCCATGTCTTCTTAATAGAGCAACTACACCATGCTTCTCTATTTCATCTTTCCTACTTTTGAAGTATTCAGTAGCTATCTCTGCCAATTCTACACTGCAAGCCTTACCATAAGGAAGCGTAGGTATCTCTCTAAGCTTCTCACATGCTTCATAGAAAATAGGCATATCTTTACCCATACAAGCATATACCATAGCATATTTAGGATGGGCATGTATAACTGTCATGGCTCTAGGTACTTCCTTCAATACTCCTATATGCATGTTTGATTCTCTAGTGATACCACCATTTCCTTCTATTTTATTTAAATTATAGTCTAGCACAAGAATTTCCTCGGGCTTTAATCTACAAAACTTTCTTTGAGACATTAAAGTTGGAGTCATAATAACATGTTCATCGTTTATCCTTATAGAAATATTCCCTCCAGCTGCATTGGTGAGATTTCTATCAAACATTATTCTAGCTATTTCACAAATTCGCTCTCTTTCTTTCAAATATAGCATTTATATCTACTCCTTTATATGTATTGAATTCTAACATCCTTAAGAAATCCTAGAGCTTGATCTATATCAAAATCGGAACTCCCTTCCTTAGTAGCCTTTGATGCACTTATAGCTGTAGCAAATCTAAAAACTTCTTCCAATTCTTTTTCTTGTGCCATCATAGCTACAGCCCCTCCTAAAAAAACATCTCCACATCCTGTATCATTTACTTCTCTTATCTTTGGTGGATATACTCGCAATGTTTTATCCTTTGTACTGATTATACTTCCTTCCCTACCAAGAGATAGAGCTATAACCTCTACACCAATTTCATTTATTCTTTTTAATTCCTTGATATATTCCTCTTCATCAGCTAGTGATTTATTTACCATTTCATTAAACTCTGCTTTGTTTGGTTTAATTAAATCAACCTTTGCTTCTATAGCCTCTTTTAAATATTCTCCACTCACATCTACTACAAGTCTGCCACCATTATCCTTTACTGTATTCAATAACTCTCTATATTTCTCCACAGTAATTTTAGGAGGGGGCCCACCAGCAAACACTACTATATCGTCCTTTTTTACTAGATTACTAAGTTTATCCTTTACTCTATTAAATGTATCATCTTTTATTCCAAAACCCCTCTGGGTTATCATATAGCTTCCTTCTTCATCCTCTGGAACTATTATAAAGCTTTCTCTAGTTTCATTTCCCTGTTGCCAAACATAATCGCATTTAACATTTTTAGCTTCTAAAAGGTTTTGAACTTTTTTGCCATTTTCTCCTGCCAATATACCTGTAGCAATATTTGTGATATCCATACTTGATAGGACAACAGAAACATGAGTGGCCTTTCCACCGATATCATAAATTAATTTCTTCACTTTATTATTGTGGTTTTTTACAAGCTTATTCACTGAGATAACCTTATCTAATGCTGCATTGAGAGTAACTGTATAAATCATAATACTGTCACCTCTTTTTTCATATTTCTTCATCTCCTAAATTGAAATAATCCTTTATTTTTCTAAAATCAGTATTTAAGATATCATCTTCTGTTAGTCCACAATATTCAGCAAAGCGTAATCCATTATCAAACTCACCTACTTGAAGAGGATAATGGGCATCTGAATTTACTAGAAACTTGACTCCCTGCTTACTGCAGCTTAAAACCATATCCTTAAATCTTTCCCAATTTTCTTCATCCTTGGCAAGTGCCCTGTTATTTATTTCAATAGCAGTTTTTTTCTCTAATAAAACAGGAATTATCTCATCTATATCTATTGAATAATATGGATAGTTCAAGTGAGCTATTGATTTAACATTATATTTTAGCAAACATTTTTTCAGTGCCTTAGTATTTAATATTTTTCCTTTATCTTTCCACGAAAATGGATGGAAAGATGCAATGACAAATTTGAGCTGATTTATAATTGACTCTGGTAAATCCATAGATCCTTCGCAATCTACAATATTAGCCTCTACTCCTGGATATATAATCAACCCAGAATCAGATTGAACATTATCAATCAAACTTTTAAAGTAATAATCATGAGCTGATGCTTCCATTTTAGGACCGTGTTCAGTAATAGCTATACATTTTAAATCCTTCTCGATAGCTACCTGTACAACTTCTCTGATTGTCCCAAACGCATCTCCACTAGCTATGGTGTGGATATGAAAATCTCCTATTAAATTCATAGTTTCTCCTCGTTTATGGATGCATTACAGCATCAAATTCTTCTTGAGGTATAGCTTCTGGAAGCTTTCCTCCTCCAATCACCATTGAACAATAAGCTATTTCAGCAACATCTTCAACGTATTGAGCTTTAAGATATGCATCTTCTAGATCCTTCCCTACTGTAATTACTCCATGCTTTTCTAATAGACATGCATCAGATTCCTTTAATGGTTCTATGATGCTATTAGCCAATTCTTGAGTTCCTGGTCGTCCATATTTAGCAATAGGAGTTCTTACTCCATATGCTACAGCTTCAAATACTACTGGCTTTATTTCTAATCCTTGAACTGCAAATGCAGTAGCATAATGAGAATGGGTGTGGCATACTCCAAAAACATCATCCCTTTGTTTATAAGCTACAAGATGAACCTTCAATTCACTTGATGGCTTTACATCTGATTTAAGCTCTATAATATTACCTTCTATATCTACTACAGCTATATCTTCTTCTTTAAGTACTTCACGAGCAACTGCCGATGGAGTAATCAGTATGTATCCTGTCTCATGATCCCTTATACTGAAGTTTCCAGACTTATGCTTACATAACCCTTCATTATCAGCTCTTTTAGCAATTTCAACAACTTTTTTCTTTAAATCATTTAACATATTTATCACTCCTATCAAATTATTATGAGGAGCATTCCTGCCCCTCATTTATTCCATTATTTATGCATTAGTGCTTAGCTCTTGTTCAGCCTGTTCTTCCCTCTTACTCATATGCTTGTAATACCATACAAACAATGCCAACCATGCAATTAGAACTCCTAATCCTACAATATTTCCATTTATGATATCTGCTCCTTGAGAAAATACCCATCTAAATACTGGCATCTCCATACCGTTCCATGTGATTAGTTGATTAGCTGGAATATCTATTGTTCCAACATCTCTACCAAGCTTAGTTATAGTTGGAGCAAAGGTTGTTGCAACATATAGGAAAATAGGCGTAGTAATTACTCCTAATATAATCATTCTAAGTAGGTTTTTACCCGTTACAATTAAAGCTGGTACTATAAAGCAAAGATTTATTATACCACCGAATGGTAATGTTCCATTTCCAGGTAATATAACTGCCATAAGTAAAATAACAGGAATTAAAACAATAGCTGCAACCCATAACTCAGGTTGACCTGCAAGGAAAGGCCAGTCCAAGCCAATATAGAATTCTCTACCTGGGAACCTCTTTTTCATAAACTCTCCAGCAGCATCAGAAATTGGCGCCAATGCTTGCATAAATAGCTTTGCTACCATAGGGAACAACATTAAAGCTGTTGCTGCTTGAACTCCTAAAGTAAGAGTTGATTTGAAATCATATCTAGCAAATAGAGCTATTAATATTCCTACAATAAATCCCATAATATGATTTTCTCCAAATATACCTATCTTTTGTTTTAATTTAGCTGCATCTATATTTAAGTCCTTTAATCCTGGAATAAAATCTAAAATTCTATTAATTGGTGCTAAAATAACTGCAAATAAGCCCATGGAGTGTGGTAACGCTATTCCAGGTATTTTTGTTATTTTATAAACTTGTTTTTGAGTTAAGTCAGCATTTTTCAGTTCAAATACAACTTGAATTCCTGCTACCACAAGAGCTGCTGGTAGACTTCCTGTAACTCCTACAACTAAAACTGCCGTAAGTATTTTATTCCAAACATTCCACATGTCTACGTTTAAGCAATTAGTCCATCCAAAGCCTAGCATTACTAAATTTATTACTATTTGAATTGGGAAAATAAAGAAAGCATATGGCCATGCCCATGCTATAGCTGCCAAAGGTGTCCAACCTAAATCTAATGCATTTAGCTGTAATCCAGTATTATTTACGAAAGCCTCGGAAGCCGGACTTATGGCTCCAAACATAAAGTCCAAAACCATACTCATTCCTAAGAATGCCACTCCTAAAGTAAGTGCTGATGTAAACGCTTTCTTAAGCTTCATCCTAATAATAAGACCTATAATAATCATTAGTGCTGGTAAAAACACAGCTGGTCCTAAATCCAAAATATAATTAACAATTTGCTTTAACACTTTTCTTCCCCCTTATTAAACAGATTAAATCTACCCTTTAAGTGTCTTTTCTACTTCCTCCAACGCCTCGTTCATTCCCATTCCTGTTAAAAATGGGATACCACTTATTACTGGGACATCAAATTTTGTAGATGTATTTGGTGTTATTGATATATATAGGTCACAGTTTTTAATATATGTATCTAGTGATTTGATATCTACCGCCTCAACTTCTGCGTCTATCCCCCTTTGCTCTAACAAGTCAGCAACCTTGGATGCTACTGTCTGCGAAGTTGCCACCCCTGAACCACATGCTACTATTATTCTTTTCAATACACACACCCCCTTAGTTAAATAATCTATATACTCTTCTGTCATCAAAAGTAATGTCCATTACCAGTTCAACCCCTTTTAAAAGACCTGTGTTTCTAGAATATCTATTACCTCTACTACTTCTGTGCAACTTTTTAATGAAGTTAGTATTTCTTTGTTACTAAATATATCCATTAACTTTTTTAAAACATCCACCTGTTGCTCTGGATTATCTATAGCCATTACAAAAACAAGCTCTGCAGGTATATCATTAACACCATTTCCCATCTCCTTAAAGAATACTGGCTCTTTTAGATTTGCAACTAAAATTGCTGGTTTAATAACATACTCAGGCTTTGTATGGGGTAGTGCAACCATAACACCTGGTGTAGGCAATCCTGTTGGATATACTTTTTCCCTTTCTATAACAGCATCTTCAAATGATTCTTTTGCATATCCTTTTTCTATTAATTGTGCAGATAATTTTTTAAGTAAATCTTCATAATCTTTTGCTTCTACATTAAATAAAATCATGTTTGGATCAAATAATGATGAAATTGCACTAGTATTCATTCTATACACCTCTTATATATTAGATTTTTTATCTAAAGTTCTTCTTTAGCAATTTAAAGTTGCAAAGTTTATGCCAATTTATTGCATAGTTTATAAACATTGGTATTATCAATATTTAATATTCAATTATGCACTATTTTTCCTTGTACTTAATTAGTGCATAGTTCTAAAAGCTAAATTAGCCAAAAAAAGCAAAAATAGAGACGATATCGTCTCTATTTCTGCTTTTACAAATTGTTTTAACACATCTATATATAACAATGGAGGTTAGTGTATAAACCCATTGGTAACTAGGTTAATACCTTATTTTGAGTTACTATTTAGGTAATTATATATAACCACTGCCCCTTGTTCTCTGTTTATTTCTGCTTGTGGATATAAGTATCCATCATATCCATTGATGATGCCTAGTCCATTGGCAATAGCTACATGCCCTTTAAGTTCAGATGATATCTTATCTGCATCTTTAAAGTTAACTACATATATTCCTTCTATACTTGCAACTTTATCATACCCTAATGATCTTATGATAAATTTAACTGCCTCTTCATTAGTTATAGTTTCTTGAGGTGCTATCTCTTCATCTTTTATAATTCCTGCATTTTTAAGTCTATCATAAAGAGCTTTATCAAATTCATCTTCCTCAGAATATGGTTTTGCTATATAATAGCTATTAGCTTTAGCAAGAAGGTATAAGAAATCTCTTTGAGTAATCTCTGACTTCGGCATGAATTTATCTCCAGGTAATGATATGCCATATTGAGCTAAGACCTCAATCTGAGATTTTGCATAACTATCATCTATGTCAGTATATTCGATTACAGTTTCTTCTTGATATACATCACCATTATATGTCAAAATATCTCCAGTATTTGCATCTATGGTTAATGGCTTATCTTTCTTCATTGCATATACTAATTTAATTTCCGGAGTTTTACTTTCATTTTCAATTTTTATATTTTCATTTTGAGAGTAATCGGAAATATACTTTAACTCCATTCCAATTTCTTTCATAACTGTATTAAATGCCTCATCCATATTCATAGCATTTACAGTAGTAGGAAGGTCTCCTTTGAACCAAGTATAATTATAATTTGTTACTTCTCCTGTTATAGTGTCTACAGAAACATTAAATCCATCTCCATATACATATGCTCCATTTGCTTTTCTTTGATAGTTTAAACTATATTGTCTAGGTAATTCTTGATTATCCAATGGATATACTCTAGGTTCTTGCCATGTTACATATTCAACCTTCTTAAATTTATCAGACTGTAGATTTTTTATAAATTCTTCAGCTATTTCCATTGATTGTTCTTTATTATAAATTGCTTTGTCATCTTCATCATGTTTATTGTATTTATTGAAACTTTGTATTTCTCCTGTTCTAGCGTCTACATTAACGCTAACACTTCTCACTGTTTTTTCACTGTCATCTTCAAATCTTATGCTCCAAGTGAATTCTCCCTTGTTTCTCCATTGAGAAAAAAGATTAATATATGATACTTTAAGACTATCATCAATTTTTAATTCTTCAATTGCAATTTTTTGTGCTTCTTTTTCGCTTAATAATCCTGACATATCTTCAATTGCTGCTTTTTCTGCTGGACTTAATGATGATTGATTAGCAACTGTATCTACCGCTTTTTCCGATCCAGCGTACATTCTATAGTAATTACCTTTAGTAATTGCTTCACCTGTTTTTGCATCTATAGCATTTTTATCAGTAAGATTAGTATAAATTAAATATGGTTTAACTTGATTATCTTCATAGTTAAATTTATAAACTAATTGTAATCCTATCTTATCTTTATAGATTTTTTCCGCACCTTGTAAAGTTAAAATCTTTTCTGGACTAGGAAATTTCAAGTCATCTTCCCAATTGCAGTAGTAGCTTCTCACTTCACCTGATTCATTATCTATGTTAACTCTTATTGTATTGTTAGAATACAAAATTCCATTCTCTTCTCTTATGTATATCAGATTATAGTATCTTGAGTTTACATTTAGTATACCTTCATTATCTTCAAGTTTAATATTATCTTTGGACTCTGGATTAACTTTTTCAATAAATTTTTCTGCAATTTCTTTAGCTTCATTCAAACTAAATTTTGCTAGTCTTGGACCATACTGTTCTGGATTAGCATCATGTTGATAAAAATCTGTAACCTTTCCATTAGTATCTATAGTTACATTTATACTTCCCAGCTTTCCATCACTATCATTCCAGTCTAATCTAAATTCAGTTTTACCATTATAACTATTGACATTGTAATTAAATTCGTCATAACCATCTGTGATATTAAATAAATTCTTTGCTTTAACAATTGCCACCTTTAAATCCTCATCATAATCAGAAGAATAATTTTTGCCTGAATAGTCAGCAAAAGTAAATCCTGTAGAAACAACTGTTAAAACCATAACTAGAGCCATGAATAATGCTACTTTTCTTTTCAATTAAAATACCTCCTTATTTTTTATCTTTTATATATAAGACGGATTGTTCAGAAAAATGTTCCATTATTTTTATTTATTTTTTAATATTATCCATTTACTATCAAATTAAATTCTTCATCATATGATGTAATATAAAATATATAATTAATGGGGTTTTAGCTATGAATAGATTAATATATTATGTTGAGATAACAAGTTTATCAGGAGTCCTAGCTCTGTTTAAGTCTTTATTTGGTACGATCAATATATCCTATATCGTATTATTAATATTGATTGCCCTTGATACATTCACAGGTATGTCAGTAGCCCTAAAGTATCATAGGTTCAGTAGTAAGGGCCTATGTAAACTCTTAAAAAAAATAATAACCTATAGTATGGCTATTCTAACTATTAGACTCTTAGAGGTTGGGATACTAACTATAGTTGAAACTATCTTTATCTCTCAGGTTGTAGTGACCTTTTTACAGGTTACAGAAACAGTAAGTATATTAGAAAATCTTACTCTATTAGGAGTGCCTTTGCCTGCTAATTTTATTAATTTCTTAATTAAACATATTAAAATACCGGGATTAAGTGATGCTATAAGACTTGGTAGAAATGAACAAAAAGATTTAACTGAAATAGACGATATTATTAACTATCAAATACCTACATTTGAAGATAAGAATGTTAGAGAATTATTAAAAATAAAATTTAACTTCTGGAGAACTATAGCCTTTAATATTAGAACTATATTTGACGATAATAATAATACAAGTTCTGAACATATTTATTATAAGTTTATGTCATTAATGGAAATTGAATTGAAAGACATGAATAAAGAATTAAAGAATGCTGACATTCCCAATGAATATCTAGAAAAGTTCGAAAAAAATTATCGTCCACAAGTCGATAGTTTTCTCCAATATATGAAAGGTGTATGTAATTCTGAAAAAAATAATGATGAAATTAAAGATGATATAATAAATAAAATTGTAGTATTGTCCTATGAAACTATATTAAAAACTCATAAGATTTTTAATGGTAATTCATAATTGATAACATTTAAAAAATCCAGTTACCTATACTGGATTTTTTATATATACTTGATGGAAACGGCTTTATTCTTATCTACATAGAATTCATCACTTAACCCGTTCACTAGAACTAATCCCCTGCCATTACATTTTAATTCCATAGGGTCATACGCTCCTTCATCAAAACAAAATCCCATTCCTTCATCGGTAACTTCTATTTGTAGTCTATTGTTTTTTAATTCTAATCTTATCTTAATATTTTTGCTACAATCTTTTGAGTTCCCATGTATAGCCCCATTTGCTACTAATTCATGAAGTATTAATTTTGTATCAAATAAAAGTGTCTCATCATCAATATTTTTCTCAAGTTGATTTAGGATATCTTGTAAAAACCCTTTTATCTCATTTAAATCGCTACAAATAGACTCGTCAACTATAAAACACATAAGAAAACACCCACCTAAACAAATAATAGTATTGAACGTGAAAAAATCATGCATATAATTTCAGTTAGTAGTATATCATAAAAATAAGCTTTTATCATGTTGATTCCCTTTTCAGTTATATTTTACCCACTATTTTTTTCTTTAATCTAATTATAAAAATAAATTCTTATTTATTTTTAGTAAATTATACCAATTATTTTTTTTATAAAATAGGAATTTTCTAGGGATAAAGTATTTTTTTATTTTATAGTTATAAAAAACATAAAAAGTAATAAAATAATTATAGAAATAAGTTTAAACTTTAGATTTATTGGGTAAAATTATCTTAGAATTAATAATTTACCAATATTTAAAATGAAAGGAGTTTTTTTATGGACAAATATGTATGCATCCCATGTGGATATGTTTATGACCCTGCTGAAGGAGACCCAGATGGAGGTATAGAGCCTGGAACAGCATTTGAAGATCTTCCAGATGATTGGGTTTGCCCAATGTGCGGTGTTGGAAAGGATATGTTTGAAAAACAAGAATAATAATCTAGCTATTTACATAGCTAAAAAAGTGGCCTAGGCCACTTTTTTTAGTCTATAACAACTGGTTAACTCTCAATATTTCTTCTATTGTATTTAACACTTTTTCTCTATTAGTTTTCTTAGATGCCGAAAATGGAATTATGAAGTCTCTATTTTCAACTCCTAAAGTCTTTTTTATGTCGGATATATGCTTATCAATTTTACCTCTAGATATCTTATCAACCTTTGTAGCAACAACAATACCATTAAATCCTACAGACTTAATCCATTCATACATTCCAACATCAAGCTCAGAAGGAGTGTGCCTTATATCAACCAATTGAATTATCTCTACCAAACTTTTTCTCGAAGTTATATATGTTTCTATCATTTTAGCCCATTTATTTCTAGACTGTCTAGATACTCGAGCATATCCATAGCCAGGAAGGTCAACAAATCTAAACTCATCATTTATACTGTAAAAGTTCAAAGTTTGAGTTTTTCCTGGCTGTCCACTGGTCCTAGCCAAGTTTTTTCTATTAATTAAGCAATTAATTAGAGACGACTTCCCTACATTAGACCTTCCAGCGAAAGCTATCTCTGGGACACCTTCTTCAGGATATTGGTCAGGCCTTACAACAGTACCTAAGAGCTCAGATTTTTTAATTTTCATTTTTTTCATCCTCTTTGACTAAGGCATGGCTTAGTACTTCTTCCATATTTTCAACAAACACAAATTCTAGCTTCTTCCTTACGTTGCTTGGAATATCTTCCATATCCTTTTTATTATCCCAAGGTAATAATACTTTCTTAATTCCAGCTCTATTCGCTCCTAGTACCTTTTCTTTAATACCACCTACAGGCAATACTCTCCCTCTAAGGGTTATCTCACCTGTCATTGCTACCTTGCTATTAACTGGCACATTAGATAGTGCAGATATTACAGCAGTTGCCATGGTAATTCCTGCTGATGGTCCATCTTTAGGTATTGCTCCTTCTGGGATATGTATATGTATATCCTTTTCTTTGTAGAAATCCTTATCAATTTCAAACTCTTCAGTTTTCGATCTAATGAAACTAATTCCTGCCCTTGCCGACTCCTTCATTACATCTCCAAGTTGTCCAGTTAATTGAAGCTTTCCAGTCCCTGGCATAGGAGTTACTTCTATTGATAAAGTCTCTCCCCCAACAGCAGTCCAAGCTAATCCAGTTACAATTCCAATTTGATTCTCTTTTTTTGCTTTTTCCCTACGATATTTTTGTATACCTAAATATTTATTTAGATTCCCTGCATTTATCTTAGCAGAATCTATATTTTCCTCGACCATTCTCTTTGCAACTTTTCTGCATATATTTGCTATCATTCTTTCAAGATTTCTTACCCCAGATTCTCTTGTGTAACTGTTAATAACCTCTCTTACTGCATTTTCAGATATGTTTACTTTTTTATCCTTTAATCCATGTTCACCAATCTGCTTAGGTATTAAGTATTTGTTTGCTATTTGAAGCTTTTCTTCTTCTGTATACCCCGATATTCTTATTACTTCCATTCTATCTAATAATGGCCTTGGTATAGTATTTAAAGAGTTTGCTGTAGTAATAAATAATACCTTAGAAAGATCAAATGGTGCTTCAAGGAAGTGGTCAGTAAAGGTATTATTCTGTTCTGGATCTAACACTTCTAATAGTGCTGAAGCAGGATCACCTCTAAATCCACTACTTAATTTATCTATCTCATCGAAAAGGAATACAGGATTTTTAGAACCAGCTTTTTTAATTGATGAAATTATTCTTCCTGGTATAGCTCCTACATAAGTCCTTCTATGTCCTCTTATCTCAGCTTCATCCCTTACTCCTCCAAGGGACATTCTAGTAAACTCTCTATTTAAAGCTCTAGCAATTGATTTGGCAATAGACGTTTTACCTACTCCTGGAGGTCCAACTAAACATAAAATAGGACCTTTCATGCTATTAGCTAATTCTCTTATAGCTAAGTATTCAAGAATTCTTTCCTTCACATCTTTTAAACCATAATGATCTTGGTCTAAAATATCTCTAGATTTTTTAATATCTACTCTATCCTCAGTTTCCTTGTCCCAAGGCAAGTCTACTATCCAATCTAGATATGTTCTAATTACTCCTGTTTCTGCTGAAGATGGTGATACTTTAAGTAATCTCTCTGCTTCCTTTAACGCTTTTTCTTTTACTTCATCGGGCATATCAATATCTTCAATTTTTTCTTTATATTCTTCTACCTCTTGAGCTATACCCTCATCTTCACCAAGCTCCTTCTGTATAGCCTTTAATTGCTCTTTCAAATAGTATTCTTTTTGAACCTTATTAATTTGTTTTTTAACTCTTTGAGCTATTTGCTTTTCAATCTGTATAACTTCTAACTCTTCTTCTAATATAGCATGTAAGGTTTCTAATCTCTCATATGGATCAAAGGCCTCTAGTAATCGCTGCTTATTTGTTGACTTTAATTGTATATATGATGCAATAACATCAGCTAGACGACCAGGCTCTTCTATCTCTGAAACAGTAATAAGAACATCGGCAGACACCTTATTACCAGCACTCGTATATTCTTCAAATTTTTCTATCACCATTCTCATAATAGCTTCTACTTTTTTATCTTTTTCAACCTCTGTACTATAAGAAGGTTCTTCCAGCTTTGCTTCATAATATGGTTCATCTTTTATAATCTCAGTAATTTTAGCACGATTTATTCCTTCTACCAAGACTCTTACAGTGTCTCCAGGTAATTTTAACATTTGTTTTATCTTACATATTGTACCTACATGATAAAAATCTTCTGGTGTAGGCATATCTACTTTTGCTTCTTTCTGGGAAGTTAAAAAAATCATTGAATCATTTATCATTGCCTTTTCCAAGGCGTTTATAGACTTATCCCTACCTACATCAAAGTGTATTACCATATAGGGAAAAATTGATAGTCCCCTTAATGGTATCAAGGGCATAACTTTACTTTTTTGTGTCCCATTCTTTTTATCCATAGTATCAACTCCTTGAACGAAAAATACCTATATTATTTAATTCTAAAGCATTAAACCCAACTATTATAATTATACAAATTGCCGCTAAAGTATTAAATATCTTCTTATCAATTATTATACCCATAAAACCTAAAAAAGCATAAAAATTAAATATAATATGTACAATGACTGAACTAATGTATCCTAATTTATCATATATAAAGCATAACACTATTCCTGTTATAAAGGTAAACAAAATAGTATTGCCATTAAAATGGCTTGACGTAAATATTATAGATGAAATAATAACTGCAAAAATCCGTTTGCTAAATTTTTGAGAAAGCCAACAGTCATATATCATAACACGGAAAGTAAGCTCTTCAACAATCGGAGCTATTATACATATTAACCCAAATCCAATCCCATAGTCAATAAGATTATTATAACTACTTAAAATAGTTCCATTGTTTTGTCCCATACTAATGCCTATAGGTGAAATAATCTTAATTATAATCCTATTTATAAAATGTACTAAGATTATTAGCGAAGGTGTTATTAGAATGGAATGAAGTATTTTATCTGGATATATCTTAAATTTCTTTATACTAATATTAAAATACAAACTATACCTTGTATCCCTTTTAAATTCACCTTTGTATATGAGTATTAAAAATAATGTTACGGAAGGAGCTAAAAATAAATTTTCAAAAAAAATCAGTAGTATGATTTCACAGATAGGCAAGATATACTTCAGAGATTTCATTTTTAATTGGTCAAGAAAAATCCAAAATGTACTATATTGCTTAAATATGATTCCAAACAATACTATGGAAATTAAACTTTCTAACACGAATGAAATCTCCATTACACTTCTTCCCCCTTTAGAAGTATATGCTAGTATTATTTTATTTTAAAATCTCTAAATATTCAAACTTTATTTCATATCTAGTCCTTTGGCTATCAACACTTCTCCAGATACTTCAGAATTATTCACAGAAGAACTGTCTTTTTCTTCCTTAAACAATGAATTAGTTATAACCTCTTCAATTTCCAATACAGGAATTATCTCAATTCCTTCTACTTTTTTAAAGCTTTCTTGGTAATTATCCTTCGGTATAATTACTCTATTACAGCCTGCACTTTTAGCAGCATTAATCTTTTCAACAACTCCACCAATAGGTTTAACCCTTCCCCTAACTGATATCTCACCAGTTAGTGCTAACTTATTATCTATTTTTAGTCTTTTAATGCTTGAATATATAGCTGTTGCAATAGCAATACCAGCTGATGGGCCATCTACAGGCATACCACCTGGAAAATTTACATGTATATCATAGTTGGTATATTCTATATTAAAGTTCTTTTTTAAAACAGTAAGCACATTTTCTACAGAACCTTGAGCAGTACTTTTTCTTTTAAGCTTTTTATTGGACGAAGACATTTCCTCTTCACTTATTATTCCTGTAATTGTAAGCTTACCTTTTCCTTTCTCTATAACTGGAATAGCAGAAGCTTCTATTTCCATTAAAGTCCCCGAGCTTATTCCTAGTACAGCCAAACCATTAATCAATCCAATCTGTGGCTTTTCATGGATTTTTTTCTCAGTTCTTGGAATATACCTTCCACTATTAATAACCCATTCTATATCCTCTAATGTAATATTATGCCTTCCTTCTGTTAAGCATAATCCTCCAGAGTTTTGAACCATATTTACAGCCTGTCTACCATTAGTCGCATATCTTTTAATTTTTTCAACAGCTTTATCTTCAATTGTAAATCCACCTTTTTCAGCTGCATTGTTAGCAATTTTACCTATTTCATCAGGTTCTAGCGGTCTAAAAAAAACTTCGACACATCTAGACCTTAAGGCAGGTGTTAATTCCTCAGGCTGTCTTGTAGTAGCAGCAACTAGTCTAAAGTCGGCAGGAAGTCCATTTTTAAATACATCATGTATATGCTCAGGAGTATTTGAATCCTCTGAATTGTAATATGCGCTCTCTAGGAATACTTTTCTATCCTCTAATACCTTTAGTAGTTTATTCATTTGCAAAGGATGAAGCTCTCCAATTTCATCAAGAAATAGTATGCCACCATGAGCCCTAGTAACAGCCCCAGGCTTTGGTTGAGGTACCCCTGCTTGACCATAAGCTCCAGCACCTTGATATATAGGGTCATGAACTGATCCCATCAATGGATCTGCAATTGACCTTTCATCAAATCTTAGAGTAGTAGCATCCATTTCAATAAATTTAGCAACTTTTCCAAATGGAGAAAACATATTTTTCTTTGCTTCTTCTAGTACCACTCTAGCTGCAGCTGTTTTCCCTACACCGGGAGGACCATAAATAATCACATGCTGAGGATTTGGACTACATAAAGCTGCTTTCAAAGCTTTTAGACCATCTTCCTGTCCAATGATATCATTGAAATCTGACGGACGTGTTTGCTCAGATAATGGCTTTGATAATCTTATTTCTCTTAATTTATTTAATTTTTCCATTTCTTTTTTTGAATTTTTTTGTATCGAATCCTTTTCTTGTTTTTGTTTTTTCAATAAATTAAAAAAATACAGTCCAATGACTATTGCAAAAAAGAACTGTATTGTAATTAATATACCTCCCACATTTATACCTCCTTAAATAAAAACTATTATATTAATATTTTTTACTTAAGAAGTATTTTTATCCTATTCAAGATATGGAAAAATCAATAAAAAGACCCGTATTATGGGTCTCTTTATTTAAGAAGCATTTTCTTCTTTATTCTTTTTTGTTTTCTTCTTTTTTCTTTTTTCAGAAAGAACCAAAGTAGGTTCTGAACCATTCTCAATTGTTTCTTTTGTAACAATACATTTTTCAATATCTTCTCTAGATGGTATATCATACATAATGTCAAGCATTATTTCTTCTAATATTCCTCTTAAACCTCTTGCACCAGTATTTCTGTCTATAGCCTTCTTGGCAATCATTTTAAGAGCCTCGTGATCTATATCTAAATCTACTTCATCCATTAAGAATAATTCAGTATACTGTTTCACAAGAGCATTTTTAGGTTTTGTTAGAATTTCAACAAGAGCCTCTTCATCCAATTGATTTAATGTAACTAACACTGGTAATCTTCCTACAAACTCTGGAATTAAACCATATTTAAGTAAATCTTCAGGCTGGATATGTTTTAGAAGCTCTCCAATATCAGTAATCTTCTTACTTTGTATTTCAGCTCCAAAGCCCATTGATTTCTTACCAATTCTTTTTTGAATAATTTTATCTATTCCATCAAATGCTCCACCTACAACAAAAAGAATATTTGTCGTATCTATTTGAATAAATTCTTGATGAGGATGCTTTCTTCCACCTTGAGGTGGTACACTAGCAACAGTTCCCTCTAAAATCTTTAAAAGTGCTTGCTGAACTCCTTCACCACTAACATCTCTAGTAATAGAAGGATTTTCTGATTTTCTCGCAATTTTATCAATCTCATCAATATATATGATACCTCTTTCAGCTCTTTCAATATCATAGTCTGCAGCCTGAATTAGTTTAAGAAGTATATTTTCAACATCTTCTCCTACATAACCTGCTTCTGTTAATGATGTTGCATCTGCAATAGCAAATGGTACATTTAATATCTTAGCTAATGTTTGCATCATATAAGTTTTTCCTGAGCCAGTTGGACCAAGTAAAACAATATTACTTTTTTGAAGCTCAACCTCATTATTTTTAACTTTTTTGCTTATTCTTTTATAATGATTATATACTGCAACAGATAGAGATCTCTTTGCTCTTTCTTGTTTAATTACGTATTCATCCAGTATTTCTTTTATTTCAGCTGGCTTTAAAAGTTCCTTCATCTCTAGCTCTGTGTTTTCTTCAAATTCTTCTTCGATTATTTCTTGACATAATTCTATACATTCATCACAAATGTATACATTCGGTCCAGCTATTAGTCTCTTAACTTGCTCCTGTGATTTACCACAAAAAGAGCATTTCAGCTGACTATCATCAAATCTAGACATTCTGACACCTCTTTCAAACCTTATTTCCCGGATGTAATAACTTTATCTATTAACCCATATTCTTTGGCTTTTTCAGCACTCATAAAATTATCTCTATCAGTGTCTTTTGCAATCTTTTCATATGGTTGCCCAGTTCTATCGCTTAATATTTTATTAATTTTCTCACGCATTTCAATAATTCTTTCTGCGTGAATTCTAATATCTTCTGCCTGACCTCTAGTTCCACCTAATGGTTGATGTATCATTACTTCAGCATTTGGTAGCGCAGATCTCTTACCCTTAGCTCCTGCAACAAGTAAGAATGCTCCCATGCTAGCAGCCATTCCAATACATATAGTTGCAACATCAGGCTTAATATATTGCATAGTATCGTAAATTGCAAACCCTGCAGTTATTGAGCCACCTGGACTGTTTATATAAATTTGAATATCCTTATCTGGATCATCTGCCTCTAGAAATAAAAGCTGTGCTACAACTAAGCTTGCAGTAGTATCATTTATTTCATCGCCAATAAAAATAATTCTTTCTTTTAAGAGCCTAGAATAAATATCATAGGATCTTTCTCCTCTATTAGTTTGCTCCACTACATATGGTACTAAAGCCATAAACTAATCCCTCCGTTTATAATTTTATACAAATTTAGCACTTTCTACTAATAAATCAGCAGTCTTGCCTTTAATTATACCCATCTTAATCTGTTCTAAATCTTCTTCTCTTAATCTTTTCTTAAGTTTATCTACTTCTTGATTATATTGCTTAGCCATTTTTTCAAGCTCTTCACTTAATTCTTCTTCTGTTGCTTCTATTCCTTCTTTTTTTGCAATTGTTTCTAGAACTAAATCTGTTCTAACAACTTGCTCTGCTCTATCTTTAACTTGCTCTCTTAAGTCGTCCATTGTTGTATTTGTTAGTTCTAAGTACTTATCAATGTTAAGTCCTTGGAATTGTAGTCTATAGCCAAGTTCATTAATTTCTGAGTCTATTTGTGATTCTATCATAACCTCTGGTAAATCAACCTTACTATTAGTTACTACTTTCTCAACAACTCTATTTTCTTTTTCAGCCTTTTCCTTATCCTTAGACTGTTTTTCTTTCTTTTCTTTTATATCATTTTTATATTCTTCTAATGTATCAAATTCACTAACATCTTTAGCGAATTCATCATCTAACTCTGGTAATTCTTTTTCTTTTATCTCATTTATAGTAACTTTAAAGTTAGCATCCTTTCCAGCTAAATGCTCGGCATGATACTCTTCTGGGAATTTAACATTTACTTCTACTTCTTCCCCTTTGTTTTTGCCTACAAGTTGCTCTTCAAATCCTGGAATAAAT
This sequence comes from Sporosalibacterium faouarense, assembly GCF_016765695.1. Taxonomy (GTDB): domain Bacteria; phylum Bacillota; class Clostridia; order Tissierellales; family VENL01; genus Sporosalibacterium; species Sporosalibacterium faouarense. The sequence continues at coordinate 30,218 of NZ_JAETGO010000061.1, forward strand.
CTATCTGAACCTATTTCTAAATTTTGATTTTCAGCAGTTCCACCTTCAAATTGTTCCCCATCAACATATCCTTCATAATCTATTGTTAATATGTCTCCTTCTTTTGCTGCTCTATCTTCTACTTCAATTACTCTTGCATTTCTATCTTGTATATCCTTTAATTCTTGTTCTACATCTTCCTCTGTAACATTATACTCTACATCTTCAACTTCTATACCTTTATATTCTCCTAGCTCTACCTCAGGCTTTACAATAACTTCAGCTGTAAAAACAACTGGTTTACCCTTTTCAAGCTCTTCAATATCAATCTCTGGTCTATCCACTGGATCTAAATTATGTTCCTTTATAGCACTATCATATGCTTCTGGAAAAATCATGTTAATTGCATCTTCATAGAAAACTCCTTCACCATAATTTAGTTCAATTATTTTTCTAGGTGCCTTTCCTTTTCTAAATCCTGGTAGATTAAATCTTTTTCTATTCTTCATATAAGATTTTTGAACGCCTTCTTCAAATTTCTTAGCGTCTACCTCAATCTTTAGAGATACTTTGTTACCTTCCTTATTTAAAATTTCTGATTTCATCTTTGAGCTCCTCCTTAGAAAATTATATTTATGTATGGACTCTTATGCATCTTTAAGTGTCCTACTTTATATTCACGGCTATTATTCCTTATAAACTAGTCATTATATTATACCATATAATTTTTTCACATCCAATATATGAATTAAATGTAATAATATATCTATTAAAAACAGGAATAAAGTATGATTATATACTAAGTAATTTTTACCTATTGAAAAAGCAAATATACAATGCATGAAAAAAACATAGGAAAAAAACCAATGGATGCCCATCGGTTTTTCAATGGTGCGGGAAAAGGGACTCGAACCCCCACGCCTAGTGGCACTAGATCCTAAGTCTAGCGCGTCTGCCAATTCCGCCACTCCCGCAAATATTAATTAAGTTTCATGGAAAGTTATTAAAAATTTTTATCGACAAGGTATATTATACGTGCTTTTAGATAATATGTCAATTAATTTTTAAAAATTTTTTCTGATTTTTCATTCCATTTTTTTCATGATGAATATTCTTTTTTTAGGAATTTCGGATTCATATTAAATTAATTACTTATAGTCAATTATCTTGCCTTTTTTCTTACCTGATTTTATCACTTTGAGATTTTCTACCTGCTTTAGTCTCAATTCAAAAATAGTTTTCTCTTTCCTATTATATGCTATATGCATTTATTTGCTAACAATAAATTTGGCATACTCTAAAATAGGAAATAAAGAAGTGTAAAAATGAGGAAATTAACTATCAAAATTTTATGCAAAATCACATTTAATTTGTAAATATACAATTTCCTCATCTTTCAAATGATCTCTTTGTTATTTTAACTTAGGTTCAAAAGATTCCAAAGCTTCTACAACTTCTTCTAAATGTATCACTCTAGACCCTTTAATTAATATTATAGCCTTTTCCTTAATAACTTCCTTAAGCTTTTCTACTAACTCTTTTTTACTAGTGAATGAAAATACTCTATTTTCTTTATATTTTAACCTTGCTTTTTTTGCAATATTTTCAGCTAATTCTCCAATTGTAAAAACATAATCAATTTCTTCTGTGTTTATTTCTTCTCCTATTTTTTCATGTATTCTCACTTCATTTTCACCAGTTCCAAACATATCTCCTAAAACTAAAATCTTTTGTTTATAGTTCTTAAATAGATACATTGTCTCAAGAGCTGAGTTTAGACTAATTGGATTCGATTTATACGCATCATTTAAGATGTCAAACCCTTTAGCATGGATAAGTTCATTTCTCATTCCAGTCCTCTCTATGACAGCCATCCCTTCTTGTATTTCTTCATATGATACATTTAAGTACCTGGCAACAGCTATGGCAGCAGAGGCATTGTACATGTTATGTCTACCAAGCATGGAAAGATGCAATGTTTTGTCAGTTGGTTTCTCTAGCTGAAAAGAAATCCCATCCTCGTTACTATATAGGAACTTAACCATATAGTCATTCTTTGATTCTATTCCAAAGGTTATCTTCTTTTGTTTTAAGTTCAACTTCTCTACACCTTCTCTTAATGCTGGACTATCTCCTAAATATGCTAATAGTCCATTTTCCTTCAATCCAAGTACTATCTCAAGCTTTGCTTTAAGTATATTTTCTACAGATCCTAATGTATTTATATGAACATCTGTTGAATTAGTTATTATTGCTACATCTGGTGATGCTAGATTAGACAATAGTTCAATCTCTCCTAATTCCTCCATTCCCATCTCAACCACTGCCATTTCAGTATCTTCTTCCATTCTTAATAATGTTAAAGGTACTCCTAAATGATTGTTCAGATTACCACTTGTTTTATGGGTCTTATATTTTGTTTTTAAAATACTAGCTAGAATATCTTTTGTTGAAGTTTTACCATTACTTCCTGTAACGCCAATTACTATAGTATTTAATTGATTACGATATTCTTTTGATAGTTCTTGAATAGCTTTTACTGTATCATCTACAAGAATCAAAGGGATGTCTACCTCTGGGATCGGTTGTTTTTTGTCCCATAAAGCAGCTATGGCTCCATTTTCAATTGCATTTACTATAAAATCGTGTCCATTAAATCTCTCCCCAATTATAGGGATATACAATTGATTCTTTTTGATAGTTCTTGTATCTATTGATACTCCTTCTATTAATCGGTCATTATATTCATTATCTAGGCCAGACCCTTTTACCATATTTTGAATCTGTTTTAATGTTCGTTTAATCATTTGGTCCTCCTGTCATATAGCAGTGCTTTTCTTTCTTCATAACGTTGAAATCCAAGTTTAATTAACCTTTCAACTAGTTGAGAATAGGTGGTTCCATCTGTCTTTTCCCATAATACTGGTGTCATACTTAATTTAGTAAATCCAGGCATAGTGTTTACTTCATTTACATAAAACTTATCTTCATTTGTTACAAAATAATCTACCCTAACAAGTCCAGAACAATCTAATGCTTTAAAGGCTCTTACAGCAGCTTCTCTCATTTGCTCAGTAATTTCTTCTGAAACTCGAGCTGGTATGACTTGTATGAGCTTTCCATCCAAATATTTTGCGTCATAATCCATAAAATTTCGCTCTTGTATAAACTCACCAATTACCGAGCTTTTAGGAGCATTATTACCAACGACAGATATTTGCATTTCTCTACCAACAACTTCTTCTTCAATAACGAGTTTAGTGTCATATAAAAATGCTTCGTTTATAGCTTGTTCCAATTCTTCTTTATTTACACATCGATTAATTCCAACACTTGATCCTGATCTTGATGGTTTCACATAGCATGGATATCCAGTCACATCTTCTAGATTACTATAAAGATAATCTTTATTCTCTATCCACTCTTTTTTACTAAATGCAATATGTTTAGTTTGAGGAATATTGACTTTTGAGAATAGCTCTTTTGTTATAACTTTATCCAATCCCACTGCCGACGACATCACACCGTTCCCTACATAAGGCAAATCTATAAGATCTAAAAATCCTTGTATGGTTCCATCTTCACCATTGGTTCCATGTAATGCTGGAAAGATAATACTTTTTTCTTCATTTTTTGCTATTTCGTCTAAGCTTTCAGCCATAGAACCCAATATGGTTTTATTAGAAACACCTTTTAATTCATTAGTATCTTTTATTTCATCTGTGACTAATCCCTTGTTACACCATAGACCTTCCTTTGTTATGTAAACAGGGTAAACATTGTATCTTTCTTTATCTAAAGAGTTAATTATTGCAGAAGCTGTCAAAAGTGATACTTCATGCTCTACTGATTTCCCTCCGCAAAGTACATATACGTTTATCATAATTTCTCCTCCTATGAAAATAGATTTAATTATATTATCTCACATTTCTATAGTTTATCCATTAATACTTTCACTCTAAAACAATTGTTTTTAATAAAATTGAATAAATTCCAAATTTATATGCCTAGCATTGCAATATACGAGCTATACAATTATATAATACATTAAAACTGTTCTAAATATCAAAAAATAATACCCACAATTCATAAAATCGTGGGTGGTAATTAACTTTTGTAATTCAACTCTCTATTCCTACTATCTACCTTCGGATACTATGCATAGATATTGATAAGTAGACCTTCAATTTCTCCTGTAAGCCTAAGAATATTCAGTCCTTTTTTCTCATCCTTTATAACAGCATCCGTTACTTCCATAAGCTTTTTATCTACTTGAGAAACTATCTTAAGAATTCTAGAACGTCCTCCTCGTCTAAATCCTCCTCTTTTCTCTAAGTTTAACCCATGATCTACTGCCTCGTCCATAAATTCTTTAACCATTTTCTTATATTTCATTAAATTGTCTACTGTTCTTTTCTCTGATAGTATTTTACCTTGGTCCTTAATATCATTTAAAAGCCCCGTTAATCTCTCTACTGTCTTCTGATCTCTTTTTTCAGACATTAACTCTTTAAATGATACTTTATCAGAAACTGTTTGATCCTTTGATTTGATTTTTTCTATACTTGATCTTTCAATCCTATTAATTTTCATATAAATCCCATCCATTCAAGAATATTATAATTTTTTAAGCATCTAACCCTTTATTGTAATAGCTGCAATACTCCTTGAGGCATTTGATTTGCTTGGGCAAGCATAGCCGTAGCAGCTTGATTAACAATATTTGCTTGAGTAAATCCAGTCATCTCTAATGCCATATCAGCATCTCTAATTCTTGATTCAGCAGCAGTTAAATTTTCTTCAGCAGTATTCAGATTCCTTAAAGTATGGTCTAATCTGTTTTGATATGCTCCCAATTTAGATCTTTGTTCAATCACTTTAGTAATAGCGCTATCTATTATATCAATAGCATCACCAGCAATACTCTGCGATGAACTAACGTCTACTCCTGCTTCAGCATTAACTCCGGCAGTAGATATTACAGTTGTATGATCTAGCTGTCTTGCTATTCCTAATGAGGCAGCATCCATATTGGAAATTTTAATTAACATGTCCTCATTCTCATTAGCCCCAATCTGCATACCCAAAACTAGCTCTTCATCAGGTCTTGGTGCATAATCAGAATCATTATACTCAATATATAAATTATTTGGTTGTACTACTAACGAATTTCCCATGACTGAATATCCATTCATATTGTCAATAGCTGTTGGATCTAAAGCCTTAGCACTATCAATTTCAGTTTTAATGTTATTTAATATATCAGCCACACTTTTACCTTGAATGTCAATTGTGGCAGATTTAGTTCCTATATTATAGGCTGATGAAGTGCCTGATGCAAAATTAAACGTTACATCATCTATACTCAAATTATCGCCAGCAACTGGAGAATCTAAAAAGCTTAAATATGTCTCTTCATTGTTATTTATATTTCCACTAAAATTTCCACCACCATTATGGATAACTTCTAGACTTGAACATACCATATACGAATTTGCTTGTATATTCCCAGCCAAGAGGGCCTTTCCATTAAAATTAGTTGTATCAGATATTCTATCCAATTCAAAAGTAAGTTGGTCTATTTCGCTTTGAATTGCAAGTCTATCTTTTTGTTCTAACGGTCCATTTGAAGCTTGAATTGCCAGTTCACGCATTCTTTGAAGTATATTAAGACTTTCATTTAATGAGCCCTCAGCAGTTTGTACCATTGATATTCCATCTAATGAGTTTCTGTCGGCAACCTTAAGCCCTCTAATTTGAGAACGCATTTTTTCTGATATTGCTAGCCCTGCAGCATCATCGGCTGCTCGATTTATTCTTAATCCAGATGATAATCTCTCAAGATGCTTTGAAAGCTTGTTTTGATTAAGTGTAAGCTGTTTATAAGTATTTAATGCCTGTATATTATGATTAATTCTCATTTCTTATCTCTCCCCCATTATTTTTGATATTGAAATCCTTCATCACTATCAGGATTACCTATCGAGTTTTGGTCATATTTTAAAATATTTTTATTAACCTTCTCTCTATCTATTCCTTTTTCCATGGCTAAATCCCAAGATTTTGATATGTCTCTCATAATTCTTAAAACTATCCTTACAGAATCAACATCCTTCTTTATATTAGCCTGTATTAATTCTTCTGCCATATAATTATATAAATTATCTAACTGATCAGCTATAGGTCCTACCTCATATTTTAATCCTGCACCTAATCTATATATAATATCATTACACTTTTGAAGCAGCTTATTAGCCTTTTCATAATCTTTATCTTCAATAGCTTCGATTGAAATCTTTAATTTTTCTATACAACCTTTATAAAGGATACTTGTAATTTCCTGTGGAGATTTTTCCAAAAGTATCTTTTCAGTAAGATTCTCAAGTTCTATGGCCATTACTTAACACCTCCCCAGTTTCTAGTTATAATATCGACATAATTTATTAAATCTTTTATAAACTTTTCTCCATCTCTTCTAACATTAATAGTACCTCTGCAATTACAGAATAAAGTTGAGGTGGGATATTTTCGCCTAAGTCCATATCAATTAGATTTCCAATCAAGCTAGAGTCTTCTTGTAATGGCACGTCATTTTGTTTAGCCGATTCAATTATTTTTTGTGCAATAAATCCTTTACCCCTAGCCACAACTTGAGGTATATCACCATTTCCCTCATCATAATGTAATGCCACAGCAGAAGGTCCGTTTATTTCTCTCTTTTTCTTAAGATTAAAATTTTGACGTCTCATACTTTGAAATCAAATCCTTTCTTATTGAGTCTATGAGGTATAACTAATGTTTTTGATGAATTGCTACTTTCAGTATCCTTTTCTACACTGTTTAGCTTAGTGAAATTTAATCCTACAACGTTATACCCTATCTCCTCTAAGCTCTCTTTAAACTTATCAGATAATGGAGTTATTTTATCTTCCATATTCTTGTTATCATTTTTAATGGTAATCGAAAGATTTCTCTCAGTTGAAGAAATTTGTATTCCAGTAGGCCCCATTTTTTTTGTATCTATTAAAAAATAAAGGCTGGAATTTTCCCAATCTATTTTTTCATTTTGCTTTCTTCCATTTACAAACAACTTTACATTATTAATATTACCATCTACTTTAAATGGAATATTAAAAAACATATTCTGGTGATGAGGATTACTATCCTGCTTACTCAAAAGCTGTTGCCCAGTGAGATTATTTATTGCCTTCACAACACTCTGATTGGAAGAGCTATCCTTTAATCCCTTTCCTTCTGTTTCTACAAGCTTTAACATCATAGCTTTTATATTTTTCTGAATATCCTGTTTTGTTAACTCTTCCATGCCACCAGTTAGCTTCTGTGCCGCTTCACTTTCATAATTTAACCCCAATGCCCTAAACAAGTCCATAATATTTCTAGCTGAAGGTTGTTGGTTCTGGAGATTATTAACTGCTTTATCTATTAAGCCTGGTAAAGAATTACTTTGCACGGAATTTTTCTGTGAAAACATACTTTCTTTAGTAGCTCCATGAATTATCTTGTTTTCTGAAGGCTTAAATTTTAGATTCATTAATTTGTTCTTAACTTCATTAAGTATTTTAGTTGCCTCATTATTCTGTCCCTTAGATAAATATCTTCTTGCCTCTGCTAGCTTACTACTAAGTCCTATTAAAGTTCGTTCTGTCTTCATGTCTGCAAATAAAGTTATATCACTTTTCAATATTGTTTTATCAATGACATCTATACTATTTTCAATTAATCCCTTAACATGAGAATGAACATTAGTCTTTGCCTCTTTTGTAACTTGAGTAATAGTATCTATATTTCTAATAACTTCTCTCTTAACATCAGTAAAGTCTTTTGTAGCTTTATTCATTTTCTCAGAAACTCTAGACATTAAAAATGCCTTTGATGATGGCTGTATATCTCTGCTTTCATTCAACACCCCAGCAGAATTGACTTCAGTTGATTCCAATTGATCCAACACTTTAATCAACCTATCTATACCTTCTTTTTCATAACCCATAGTCTTCAATGCATTAGCAGTATGCAAAGCTTTTTCAAGCTGTTCTGCCATATCTTTATTACTTATTTTTTCATTAATTATCTCTAAGATTTTATTTAAATCTTCTCCTTTAAAGATAAGTTCACGTATCTCATTAATTGCTTCTTTAGATAATAGCTTTTCTTCAGCTATTTTGTTGATATTATCCTCCATAGAACCTGATTCTAATCCTTGCTCCACTTCTAGTAATAATCTTTGAATTTCATCTCCATGTAGAGCTTCATGAGCTGCATGTAAATTTGGTTCAGTCAACTCAATTCCCTTCTGAGACATTCTCTCGATAGTATCAATTTTTTCAGAAATATTTCCATCAGCCTTGCCTATAAATCTTTCAATATTTTTCAAGGTTTCCCTAGTAATAGGGATTCCTTTTTCCATCAAAGCTTTAGCTACTTTTTTCATTTCAGCTGTTGGCTTAATTCCAAGTTTTGTTAATACCTTTGTAACATCACTTTCATCTTTTTTTTCTGTATTTTCGGTCTTTATATTCTTAACTAAGGTAATATCATTTTTCTGCTTAGTAACCTGAATTAATGCTCTATTGTTTTTAGGTAGGCCATCTTGGAATTTTACCTTAAACTCTTTTCCCCTAATCTGAACTAAGGCCTCATTATTAGGAAATCTTTCTTTTATCTGAGCACTATAAATATCATTATTTTTCAATTCTACATTTGTTTTCTTATTACCTAAAAGCTTTCCCATTAGGTCATTAGTAATTTTCATGATGCTTCACCCCTTAACAGCTAAGTAAAACTGCTTTTATCTTTCAAAATATATATCGACATAATATAGTTTTTATTTAGTAGTTATTCCTTGAAATATATGTATTTAACATAAAAGTCCTTTCTTAAACATAAATTAACGATATAATATACTTAATCAAATTTTTATTAAAGGGGTGACAATTATTATGTCTGAAAATATACCTGGTAAATTTGCCACTGGAATATTAAAGTCAACTTTAAAGACATTTCTATCATATCGTTCAGATATAGAGGTAGAAATAAATGAAACAGAAAATCTAAAGCCCCCCTACATCATTGTAAGTAATCATGTAAATAATTGGGATCCTATTCTAATTAACTTATTTATAGACCCAGTTATTAGCTATGTTGCTTCAGATAGATTTTTCAGGAATCCTTTTTTAAAAAAAGTTTTAGAATATACAGGTGCAATTCCTAAAACCAAATTTATGGCAGATATATCCACCGTAAAAAAAATAATCAAAGCTAAAAGAAATAAAAGGGTTATAGGAATATTTCCAGAAGGAAATAGAAATTGGGATGGTACAACAGGAGAAATCCTTTTCTCAACAGCAAAGCTAATCAAAATGTTGAAAATCCCTGTTGTGGCTGTTAATCTTAAAGGATTTCACTTAAGTCAACCAAGGTGGGCAAATAATCACAGGAGAGGCAAAGTTCTTATATCTTTTAAAAAGATTATGGATAAAGATGTTATTTTAAGCTCTAGTGAAGAAGAAATTTATGGTAACTTGGTAAAAGGCTTGTATCACGATGAATACGAATTTCAAAGGAATAATAGATTTAAGTACTCAGGCAAGAATCTTGCTGAAAACCTAGAGCTATTACTCTTCACTTGTCCTCACTGCAAAAAAATAGATACTTTGAAGTCTAAAGCCAACGAGTTTTACTGTAAAGAATGTGGATATAAAATGACATATTCTCAAAAAGGATTTTTTGATTCTAATTCCCATTCTTTAGTTTTTGATAATCCTAGAGATTGGAATAAATGGCAATTAGATAATTTAGAATCAATTTTGATTTCAGATGATGATCCTTTCTCAGTAAAGCTTTCAAATAAGGATGCTTCGTTATATAAATTTGATAATAAAAAATTAAAATTATTACATGAAGGAGATCTATCTTTAGATTCTAAAGCCATGCACTTCCTAAACAAACATTATGATAACACACTATTTATGATTGATAAGATTCAGGGATTAAATGTGCAATCTAATAACAAAATCGAATTCTATTATAATAATATACTTTATAGAATAGGCTTTAATCAAAGGTTGACTTCTGCATATAAATGGATGAAGGCTTTAGAAATATCTAAGGCAAATATCCTATCTAATAATTTAAAAGAGAAAGGGAAGGTGGCGTATGAATAATGCATGGACTATAGTAATTGATTTTACTTGGTTAGCTCTGTTTATTATTATAGCTAATATTCTAAAAAGTAGAATCAAGGCGTTAAAAAAGTTTATTATCCCAACCTCTGTTATCGCTGGATTCATAGGATTAATTCTAGGTCCAGAGATACTAAAAATAATTCCATTTGATGGTGAAAGATTTGGAACTATAGTTTATCATCTTATGGCAATTGGTTTTATAGCTATCTCACTTAAGGATAGAAACACAAAGAAAAAAAGCAAAACGATTTTAAACTCAGGAATTCATATTGTAACTACCTATTTAGTTCAAGGTATTGTCGGTTTTGGTATTGCATTAATTTTATTTTATACAGTATTCCCAGATTTATTTGTAAGTTTTGGTTTGTTGTTGCCTTTAGGTTTTGGACAAGGACCTGGACAGGCTTATTCTATTGGTAGTTCTTGGGAAGCAATTGGCTTGACTGATGGTGGTAATATTGGACTAACTATTGCTACTTTCGGTTTCTTATGGGCATCTATCATAGGTGTTCCTCTGATGAATTATTTAGTAAAGAAAAATAAGATAAAGAAGCATGACGAGAATATTCATAAAAATCATGTAAAAATAAAAGAAGAGATGGAGCCTGAAGAAATACCTCTTAGTGAATCTCTAGATAAAATCTCAATCCAACTATCCCTTATAGGTATTGTTTATTTGGCAACCTATCTTTCTTTAACAGGAATAACAAAAGCTTTGGAACCTATGGGAACATTTGGTCAAACCCTGTCTCAATTATTGTGGGGATTTCATTTTAATATTGGAGCTGTATACGGTATTCTTATGAGATTTATATTTAACAAACTTAAGCAAAAAGAAATAATCATGCACTCATATCCGAATAATTATTTACTTCAAAGAATTGCTGGTGGTTCATTTGATTTTATGATTACAGCATCAATTGCTGCTATATCAATATATACGTTAAAAGTTTTCGTTGTTCCAATTATCCTAGTAACAACTCTAGGAGGTATAATAACTGCTGGATATACTATATTTATGTGTAAAAAGCTGTTTAAAGAAAATACCTTAGAGAATATTGTTGGTTTTTATGGAATGCAAACTGGTACTATTTCAACGGGTATGGCTCTCTTAAAGGCAGTTGATCCACATTTTGATTCTGATGCTGCTGAGAATCTAGTTATAGGTAGTGCTGTTGCACTTGCCTTTGGATTTCCTCTAATGTTAGTGCTTAACATTCCTATTGTAGGCTATGTAAATAATCAACCAATAATGTATCTATATACTATGCTTGCACTTATCGGATATTTATTATTCTTGTACTTCTTATTATATCTAAAGAATAGACAACGAAGTTAAATCTGACACTACTTTGTGCATATGTAATTGACTTAATATAGCTTAATATCAGAAATTTATAAATACTAAAAAATGGCTACTGCACCTAACAAATAAGAGTTAGAATGCGGTAGCCTTAATTTTATGAATATTTCTAATTTTTTCTATTAAACCTCTAAGAGATGATATTTGATTTATTTATCTTCAAATAAGATTTCTACAATTACATCATTCATAATTGTGAACTGAGCTTTTTCTCCCATTCTCAATTCATCAACATATTCTTCTCTTGCTTCATCACTAACCAAATAATTGAAAATATCTTCGTCAACCATTATTGTTAGTTTTAATCCCTGGAGTAAGTAGTTCATGCCATATATATTTCCTTCAAGCTCTTTAATCACATTTGTAGCAGCTATTTTTGTGATTACACCATTTTGTATCTCAGCTTCAACCATCATTCCTGTTGCTAAGTCTGCTAATTCTACTTCTCCGTCTTCTAATTTGACTTGTACTTCATCTGCAATAGCATATCTTACTTCATCTATATCAATATATTTATCTGTTGCATTTATTTCAGTTACTACTCCTTGTGCCTCTATTTCATCTATACTTCTAGCATTTATCTTCGTAACCTTATCATTAGTAATCTCTAACTGTAGGTACATTCCTACTTCCATATCAACTAAAGTTGATACCTCTTCATTGACAATCACTTCAACATTGTCTGACAGACTATATTCTGTATCATTTATAACTATATATCTAGTTAATAGATTTATCTCTGTTACTCTTCCCTCTTCTTCAGTAATAACTGAATCAATTACTTCTTTTACAAACTTAACTAATTCATCATCATATATCTCTATTCTTACCTTCATTCCTACTTCTAAGTCTTCAAGCTGTGCCATTTCTCCATCTACTATTATCTCAGCATATTTGGATAGTTCATATTCATTTTCACCTATTGTTATATGATATACACCTATCAAGTCTAAATCTGCTATTTTTCCAGTGACTCTCTCAACTGTAACATTCTCTGCTGCCACATCAACAACTAGTTCGTCATTAAGTGTTATTGTTGCCATCATTCCTACTTCTAGATCCTCCAATGACACCTCTTCTCCATCTACTGTTACAGTAGCTTCTCTAGATAATTGATACTCGTTTCCTTCAACTGTTATATGATAGATACCGATTAAGTCTAAATCAGTTATTTCTCCTTCAAGCTCACTTACTTCCACCACATTTACTTTAATAGCTGAGATTTCATCATTTAATATTTCAAATTCTATTTCCATACCTTCCTCTAATTCACTCAATTCTACATCTTCATCATTTATCTTCACATCAACATCATCTGCTAATGAATATTCTTCTTCATCTATTACAATCACTCTATCTGCTAAATCCATTCCATTAATTGTACCTTCAAGATTTTCAATAGTTTCATCAGTTACACTTATTTCAGTAACTTTATCATTTACAACCTCTGCTTCTATATCCATGCCAACTTCTAAGTCTTCTAGCTCTGCTTTTTCTCCATTTATTTCAACATCTACTTCATCAGCTATTATAAATGTACTATTATCTATATCAATATTCCCTTCTTCTAAACCTAAACTAGTTATACTTCCTGATACTTCTATTTCCATACTGTTGCCATTTATAGCTATTATTTCGGCATTTTTCATCTCAACGGATACTTCCATACCTAGTTCTAAGTCTTCTAATTGTGACTCTTCTCCATCTACACATACTTTTGCCTCTCTAGATAATAAGTATTCCTCATTATCGATAGTTATATGGTATATCCCAATTAAATCTAATTCCTCAATAATTCCTTCTATTTCTATAATCTCTTCTTTAGCTTCTCCATCAATTATTATTATTGTTTTATCTTCCAATTTTACTTGAACATCCATTCCTATCACTAGTTCATCTAAATCTGCTTCGTCACCATCTATTTCTATTTCTACATCTTCTGATAATTCAT
>NZ_JAETGO010000056.1 GCF_016765695.1 Sporosalibacterium faouarense
GTATCTTCTTGTTTAGTATCTTCTTGTTTAGTATCTTCTTGTTTAGTATCTTCTTGTTTAGTAGATTTATTATCTGTATTTTTAGGCTTAAAAGTTGCCTTTGCTGCATTTGGGTCATAGGTATATCCACCTGTTCCATCTTCATTATATAGTGCTCCAAGTGTATATCTATTGCTTGCATTCCAAAGTATCCATTCCTTTAATCCTGCGTCATAAGTTGCTTGTATTTGAGCTCTAACTTGCTCGGGTCCATAAGGTGTATAATGAGATCCATAGCTATTTCTAAGCCAAGTAGCTGAGAAATCCTGTAGCCATGGTCTTATAATAGCCTTATCATCTTTTTCTCCTTCTGCACCATTTACTCTATTTATTGCTCTTTTCATTGCTTCATTAACTATTGTGTAAGGATCAGCATCAGGATAAGCTACTCCATAAGACCCTTTATTATAGTGAGAAGGATAAACCATTGGACTTAAAATATCTGTACTAGTTGCTAACATATCAATATCCTGTCCTATACCCGCTCCACCTTGTACATTAATTATATGACCAAATACATCGGCTGAAACATATACTCCTAATGGTTCTAATCTTTCTTTGGCATATGATAAGAATTCTGCAATAGCATCTTCTTTAGTTTTTCCCTGTATATTTCCATAATCAATTATGCTTGTATTACCATCTGTAGGAAATCTCACATAGTCAAACTGTATTTCTTTAAATCCATTCAGAGCAGCTTCTTCTGCTAAACGAATTGGATACTCCCAAGATTCTTTATTAAAAGGATTTAACCATGTATTCCCATTATTATCTCTCCACACATTTCCATTCTTATCTTTAAACACAATATCAGGTCTTTTAGCTCCTGCTTGTCTGTCTTTAAATGTTACTATTCTAGCAATTGGATACACATCATTGTCCAACAACGTTTCCATTTTTCCTAAAAATCTTTCATAATTCATAACATACTTTGAATCTATTCCCATTTTTATTCCTGCTGAAGATTCATAAGTAAGAGTTCCTGCATCATTTTTAACGTCTATTACCATGGAATTTATCTCAGTATCATTTACTATACCTAACAGATAATCAAGACTTGAAGTAGTAGCTAAAGATCCTGCTGTTAAGAATATTCCTTTTACTTCAATCTTTTCTCTATATACTCCCCAATTAGTTTTGGGTTGATATAAGCTATCGTCAATTCTAATATTTTCTATAGAATTACTATTATCCATCTTTTTATTATTTTGTCCACTGCTCTGTGAAGTACTAAATACATTAAAGCCTTGATTTACTCCTAATGCTAATGATACAACAACTAGTCCTAATGCTACCTTTTTAAGATTCATATGATATATCGTCACCTCTCATTTCTATATTCGCTAAAATTTAATAATTCGAAAAATTGCTCAATACAATTTTAAATCTATTCACACTTGTCAGCTAAGAATGAATAGATTAATAAGAATCTCGTGACTCCTATAGTATTATCTCTAATACATCATTTAATGTATAGCTAGCATATTCTCCTTTTCTATATTTCCTCATTGCGACTATACGCTTTGGTTGATTATTTTCAGATAGAATTTGCTTTACTTGCCTTGGATGCTCAACTATACTTCCGATTTCATTAAATTCTGAGTCATAAAATACAAATGTAGGTATTTTAACATTTTCTTCTGGTGAATATTTCTTAAAAAACTCTTCATTGCCTTCTTTCTCAACAATAGAAATATTTATAAAGTCATTAAGTAATCTCATCTTCTCTATTACAGGCACATTTATCATGCAATCTGGACACCACATCTCAGCACATATTAATACATTAATATTCTCATCTATAGATTTAATTTTTTCTTCCTCTTCCTCAGTGAAATCTATTTTATCAAGTATCTGTAGGGTTTTTTCTTTATAAGCATCTGTATCTTGGTTTACAAACTCATCAAATGAGACTCCTGTTTTAAACAAGCCATTAATATCCATATTTATACCCCCAAACTAAAAAAATAATATTCAAATATATATTTTGTTTATATCTATATACCTTGATTATAATATATATATGCCCCAATTACAACTTGTATTAAGTGGGAATGAATAAACTAAATAATTTGACAAAAAAGACAAAAAAATAAAACAATCCAGCGACGACCTACTCTCCCAGGCAGTTACCCACCAAGTACCATC
>NZ_JAETGO010000009.1 GCF_016765695.1 Sporosalibacterium faouarense
CTAAGTCATTATTTGAATCTACTTCTGTTATGATATTTTGTCTATCAAATGTGAAACCATTGTATATTCCATTTTCTTCTGTAGCGACTCTTAGTCCTAATGGACTGTATTCGTTATACATCCATGTTCCATCGGATTTGTTTACTTCTTTTAGTTGATTAAATTCATTGTAGATGTAGCTAGTTATTTCTTCACCCTTTGTGGTTTCTAATAGATTTCCATTATTGTCATAGTCATAAGTTGTTGTTACTCCGTTGGTTATACTCTCTAACAGTCTATTATTATCATCATAGCTATATGTAGTTATCTCGTCTCCTACTTGTTTTTTTAATATATTATGGGCATCATCATAATTATAGGTTATTAATCCAGCTATAGGATTGTTTTCTGTTTTTAACCTATCTGCTTTATCATAAGTATAAATTGTAGTTTGTCCATTTTCAACCTTTGTTTTTATATTACCATTGTTGTAGTAGGAATATTCTAGTTCCTTTATTATATTTCCCTGTGGATTTTTACTTACTAGACTTTCAATATTTTTGTCTAGGTCATAACCATAGGATATATTCACTCCTGTGTTATAGCTTATACTTGATATGGTACTGTCTATATTATAGTTATATTCAGCTATTTCCTGACTTCCATCTAAAACTGTGTCTATTCTACCTAATATATCATATGTGTATGAAGTTGTGGCTCCTGTTTGGTCTGTTACATCGGTTATATTACCATCCTTATCATAGTCATATCCAAGAATATTTCTTTCATTTCTGTATTTGTTCTTTAGATATCCATTAGGTGAATATTCAAATGTTTCTATACCTGATGAATTTATGGCTGCCAATAGACTTCCATCTCTATTGTATAGATATTTTTCTTCTAGGTTTTTGTCTGCTATTGTCTTTGATACTAGATTGTCATCTCTGTTGTAATCATAGAGAATACTTTCGCCATTTCTATATGTTTCTAGTCTTAACCTACCTTCTTTGTCATATTTGTAGGTTATGGTTTGATTTAATGGATCTGTTATAGAGCTTAGTAGATTCATCCTATTATATGTATAAGTAGTTGTATTGTTTTCTCCATCTGTTGAAGATACTACATTTCCTGCATAGTCATATTCATAGGTATTCTCTATTCCTTCTCCGTCTATTATCTTTGTTGCTCTCCCCCATAAATCCCTTTCATATGTTGTTGTGTTATCTTCTCCATCGGTATAAGTTAAGATATTGCCTAGGGAATCATAGGAATATTCCACCTTTGCTTTACCTACCGTTATAGATTCAGGAGTTTTTATCCTTATTACTCTATTTCCTATATCATAGGTATATTCTGTCCCATATCTATTATCATCATTTGATGCTGATAAATATCCCTTGGCATCTATTTCCTTTATCTTTAATCCGTTTATATCATAGATATTTTTCTGTACTACATTTCCCTTTGAATCTGTTACTTTTACTAATCTATTCATACTATCATATTCATAGACAGTTCCAGGTCCGTCTTCAGTGGATGAATTGTAGTTTTCTGGAGATATTTCTTTTACTATATTTCCTACTTCATCATAGAATACCTTTGAAGTTGATCCTTCTTTATCAGTTACTGATATTAATCTATTATATTCATCATATTCATATTCAATGGTATTATTGTAGCAATCTGTTTCAGTTATTAAATTTCCTGCATTGTCATAGTCATAAGTTGTTGTTCTTGTTACTGTACTAGATGAAGTTGTATATACAGGTGTTATATGTTTTTCATAGAATTTTTCAGCTTCTACTAAACTCACATCATTGCTTTTTTCTTCAAATAACCAGTCTTTGATATAGTCTAAATCTGGAGTATCTATTATATTACTGCCGTCTATATCAAATTTCTCGTTATATTTTAAGCTACTCCTTTCTATATCCTTTAGTATAGCTGTTAATGTGAAATCGTCGGTTTCAACTGAATTATCATTATTCATATCTGGTTCATTAATTATGGCCGTTTTACCATTTGCTTCAATGAATTTATATTTATTACTATTACCATCTGTATATGTAGATGAAGAATTTATTTTAATATATCCTGTTCCTTTTACCGTATCTTTAGCTTTTATAGTTATTGTTGCAATCGTTGTTTCATTTGTTAAATCAGAAGAAGATGCATCAATCTCAATTTCTCCTGTATGAGTATTCACTGTGATTCCCTCTACTTCTGGAGTTATTTCTACTATTTCAAATAGTCTTGTATCATATTCAATGTTTATATCAAGTGATGTTACTTCACCATCGGGATTTATTTTTACTTCATATTCATACTCTTCAGATGGATATATTATTCTTCTATCAGAAGTTACAGATGCTGTTGTTCCCTTCACATCAATATAATCTTCTGGAACTTCTTCAATTTTCTCTGTCAATCTATTTCCATCATCATATTTGAATTCTGTAATATATCCTTCTGGAGAAGTGATTTTTATAATATTACCATTTTTATCATATTGATATAGTGTCTCAGCTAAAACAATACCTTCTTCTCCATCCCTTAGATCTGTTCCGTCAATTTCTGTCCATTCTCTATCAAGTCTACCTAGATTGTCATAGTGATATCCTTTTACACTATATTTATCATCATCTATCTTTGATTTTTCTAGTGTTGTATTTCCTAACTCATCATAGGAATATTCAATATATGCCCCAGTAGAATCAATAACTGTTTTAACTAGTCCATTCTTATAATATAAATAGTTAATGATATTCCATTTGCTTGGCTCACTATCTATTGTTACATATTCAGGAGATTTTTTCTCCTCAAGAACTCTACCTGCTTTGTCATAGGTATATCTTGTAAGGTTGTAATATATTTCTCCACTTTCCTTTTTAACAGGTATTCTTTTCTCAAGTAACCATCCAGCTAGATTATATTTATATAATGTTCCGTATCTACTATCATCATCACTTCCACTCATATATCCCTTGCCATCTATTTCTTTTATTATATTACCATCTTCATCATATACTAGCTTCTTAATTACATTACCTTCTGTGTCAATTATTTTAGTTAATCTATTAAGAGAGTTAAATTCATATTCTAATCCATTGCCACTGTCTGTACTTTCATTATAATTATTTGCATCTATAACTTTAATTGGATTTCCTACTCCATCATATACAATTCTAGACTTTTCTCCTGAAGGATTTTCAACCCTAATTAATCTACCACTCTTGTCATATTCATAGCCATTTCCTATTCCATCATCTGTACTAGAGTTATAGTAATTAGGATTTATTTCCTTAACTACATTTCCCTCAGCATCATATTTCTGAGCTAATACATTTCCTAATGGGTCTATAGTCTTAAGTAATCTATCCATTGCATCATATTCGTAGGTAGTACCTACTCCATCATCTACTGATTCATTATATTGTTCTGGATTAATTAGTTTTATTAGATTACCTTGACCATCGTATTTCATTCTAGTAGTATTTCCATCTGCATCTACTATTTTTATAATTTTATCTAAGTCATTATAATATAATGTGGTTGTCCCATAGCTAGTAGTTATAGTTTTCTTCCTACCAACACCATCATATGTATAGGATACTTCATTACCTTCAGGATCAGTTATTCTAACTGGATCTTTATGATTTTCATATTCAAGGGTCGTTACATTATTCTCTGGATCAGTAATGGTGAGTACCCTTCCTTTATCATCATAAGTATATGAAGTTATTCCATTAGTTGTTTCATTTATACTTACTATTGATTCTTCAAGATTTTCATTTTCATTATAAGTGTATGTTGTGGTTGCTCCACTAGGATTTGTTATTTTTTCTATATTATTATTTTCATCATACTCAAATATTGTTTCATAGCTGAAAGGACTTGGTGATGTTAACTCCAGCAAATCCCCTCTGGCATTATAGAGATAATTTGTTGTATTTCCATTCCTGTCTCTGATACTATCTTTATTTCCCCACTGGTCATATGTATATTGTTCATATGTACCATCATTGTATATTTTTTTTGTGACATAAAGTGTATCATTGTAATTGTATTTTATGCTTTTTCCAGTCGCAGTGAATGTGTATGTATTTTGTCTATTTATATCGTCATAGTCGTAACGAATTTCATTTCCCTCTTCATCATATTGACGAATCACTCTACTAAATTTATCATATACATTTTCTATGAATTTCTTGTTGTTACCGTCCCTAATGTCAGTTATACCATAGCTATTATATGAATATATAGTTGTATTGTCTCCTGTATCTATTACTTCTTTTAAATTGTTTGAGCTATCATAATTATAAGTGATAGTCCTATTTATATCATCAGTTATAGTTTTTAACTTACCAGCGACGAAGGTAAATGATAGAGTTTTACCTCCTTCACCAGTGACAACATCTATATTACCATAGCCATCATAAGAAATATTCACTGTATTATCATTCTTATCAATAATAGCTATTAATTTACCTGAACTATTATACTTATACTTAAGCTTATTTTGCAATTCTAAAGTATAAGTATTGTCGCTATTTTGAATCAAAGTATCAAATACAGCTTCAGGTGAATCGTATGTATCACTTCCAGCATCTTTTTCAAATATAATGGTTTTACCACTAGGATAGATAATCGTTATATCGTTACTAGAACCATTTTTACTAAGACTTGTATCGTAGTTTAATCTCCAACCTTTACCTATTATACTATTTCTTTTATCTAATGAGTTATAATATCTTTGTATTTTTAGATCTTGTCCTATTTCTGGTATTGTTAGATCAGTGCTTACTGCATAATAGTTTCCTGTAATAATATTGACTGGTTCATTTACAAACTCAACGTTTGAAGGATCACCATAATTAGATAATACTACTTCTTTTTTATATGCATGACCTTTATATTTACCCTTATATTCATAGACAGTATATGGAACTTGTTTGCTTAACTCTCCTTCATACTTTGCCGTATACGTTATCTTAGATTTCTTTTTAGTTCCATCTGGCCAAGTAGATACAATTCTTTCACCACTGTCTGAAGTACCTACCCTAGGAATAGTACCTGAATATCCATCTTGATTAATTGGATAGTTGTTATGATCCGATGGACCATTCCAATTTTCTGTATGATGATCAAAGCTTCCGTCTTCATTATAATATCTAGTTATTGTATTACTTGCTGATTTTTTAAATGTTTTATGCTCTGTCCTATACTCTGTCCTTGTTAAATTTACTACACTATATAGTTGTAGTACCCCCTCATATTCGCCATCATCATAGGCTTTCTCTTGTACAAAATTATTACTAGATTTTGTATCTGTATCAGATATAGATTTACTGTTGCTATCAGCGAAAACAGTGTCATAACATGTATTTACTGTTAAGAATATTAATAGCATGGAAATAAAGAATATAATTTTATAAAACATATTTTTAAAATTTATTTTATTCAGCACTTATATACCTCCTTTGTTTGTATCTATTGGGGTTAACCCTAATAGATACGTTGCTCCTCTGTAAGTTCTTTAATTTTCATTTCTTTTGGTTGAATTATTTCAATATACTTTCCTTTTGAGTCAACTAAATGTATTGAATTGATATTAATTTCAGTTTGTTCTTCTGTTATTAGATTTATTTTAAAGCTAAATATATCAAATTTTCCATCCTGTCCTTCTATATCATGTGTTTTTGACAAAATAACTTTTAATCTACCATCATCAAAGTTTTTATAACTAAAATATATATCTTCTCCTGCTACATTTAATATCTGCTCAATTGTTTCTTCATTAATTAACAACTCTTCTGGATTATATCCTAGTTCAACTTCAAAGGTATACATATCTGTTAAGTTATTAGTTTTTAAAACAATTTCCATTTCATCATTTACATCTATATCTTTAATCCAATTTGTTGATGCCACACAAATTGCTGATTCTGATGGTAACCAATTAATTATTGAATTTACATCAGTCCATTGACTCTTAACAAGTTCATTCTTAGCCCTTACTCTATAAAAGTGCTGAGTATTAGGTTGTAAATTATCGTGCACATATGAGGTTCCTGTCACCGTATCCGATACCTTGCCATCTATTTCTATTTCATATTCATCTGCATTAACTACTTCATCCCAAATTATTGCTATAGAATTTTCTGTTACTGTAGATGTTACATTCTGTGGAACCTGTAATAGTGTTATTTCTGTTAACTTCTGACTCCAATCACTTATATGAGTACCTTCTTTAGCTCTAATTCGATATTCATGTAAAGTTCCTGGAGCTAAGTTTTCATGTATATATGATAATTCTAGTTCATCAGTTATCACTTTATTGTCTACTTCTATTTGATAGCTTGTTGCATCTTCGACTGCATTCCAAATCAACCCTATTTTATTATGTTCTAAAATATCTACTATAAAGTTAGTTGGTATAGGAACTACTTTAAGATATGGATACGAACTGCCTTCATCTATTTCCCAAACATCTCCAAATTCCCATCCTATAAAAGTCAAGCTGTTCATTAGTTCTTCGGTTGTTTTTGCTTGTTCTGTTGGCTCAGTTAACCCTGATATTGTACTATCATAGTAACTATTAACTATATCTGCTCTTCTGTTATATCCTATTAAACCTCCTACATTTTCTTCCCCT
>NZ_JAETGO010000055.1 GCF_016765695.1 Sporosalibacterium faouarense
AAGGCACTAGGTTGTTTTTTTTATTGCTTATTTTTTTCTAATTTTCTAATGATTCTTCTAATTTTTGAAAATTTTATTATCGAAAATGTCAGCTACTTCCTGCTGGTCTTCCTTAAATAAGTGTGTATAAATATCCAAAGTAGTGGATATATTTGAATGACCTAATCTTTCCTGCATGACCTTAGCTTTAATATTAGCTCTATACATTATAGTTGCATTAGTATGCCTTAAATCATGAAATCGAATTTTTTTCAAACATTTCTTATCTCTAATCTCTGAATATCTCCTAGAAAATGAACTAGGATTCCATCTTTCACCTTCTGGATTCAAAACTACATAATCATTGTCTAAAGCTTGTCTATTTTCTTTTTCTAAAATTAAAACTTCAATAAGAGAATTAGATAATAGTAAAACTCTATTCGATTTTTCCGTCTTTGGCGTGTCAACCTTAATCTTTTTGTCAGCCACAACTAAAGTTTTATCAACAGTTAGTATTTTTTTCTTAAAATCTATATCCTTCCATAGTAAGCCCAAAACTTCTCCACGCCTTAAACCAAGAGTAATAGCTAAGACTACACCAATATAAACTTCTGTATTCTTAAAACCATTTATAAATGGCTTTACTTCTTCTTCATCTAGCACACTAGGTTTAAATTTCTTTTTCTTAGGCAATTCCACAAAATCACAAGGATTCATTTCTAATATTTGCATCATGACTGCACTCTTAAGTGCCTTATGTAGTATCCTATGGGCTTGAACTATTGTTTTACCACTTAATGGTTTATTACCATTCACTCTGCCATTCTGCATAATATCGTAATACATATTTTGTATTTCAATAGGCTTTAAATCTACTATCCTAACATTACCTATTCGTGGAATGATATAACTATCTAAATATTGTCTATAGCCAGTATATGTGGTCAATTTTAAGTTATTAATACAATAGGTATTATACCAATTATCAAGAAATTCTTTAACAGTCATATTTACTGTATCTACTCTTACCTTATCGTTCTCAATCTTATATAGAATTTCTCTCATATACTTTTTAGTCTCTTCTTTAGTTCTCTTACCTGCAATCCACTTCTGTTTACCATTAATCTTTGCTACTATATAATATTTATTGCCTTTCTTATGTATTGAAGCCAAATAATCACCTCAGCAAATCAACATTTAGATATCACTTTCAATATCTTCTACCACCAATAACATACTATTTGAAATTACAGACTGAAATCCTGCTACAATTCCACATAAAGTACAAATTAGTAAAATCAAATTACCATTCACAATATTAATTATACTTGCAACAGTACACACTCCTAAATACCATGCTCCTATTATTGCTTTAATTCCATAAATCCTTTTCATTTAGATTTCAACTCCTTAATATTAATTAGCTAACAAAGCTAATTTCTTCTGAACCTCATCAACAAAGTTTGATTCCTTATTTCTCTCTAAGTAATCAAGTCCTCTAGTTGTTAAATCAATAATTGTTTCTCCAAGGTCAAAATCATCTTTTCTACCTAATTTCTTTCTAGCTGAAAAGCTTGTTATATAACCAATTATACTAGGTATCAAAACATCAGCATCTGCATCTAGACGTTGCTCTGCTTTAATAAGACTTTTAGACTCGATATGATTATATGAATTTTGTATATTAATCCAAGAATCAGTTACTGAACATCTGTCTTTTCTGTTATTATCAAGCTCTTTAAATTGTAACCAATCAAAAGTACAATACTTCCAAAGCGAAGACATCTTAGTAAACATATCCTCTACAGTTTCTATATCATATTCTTTAAAAAACTTTCTTTGTATCTCAAATTCAACATTCCAAACATTGTCCTTATCCATGTTGTTTTCATTCCATATATTAAAAAACCATAGTTTCTGACGTTTCTTAACTACTTCCATCGTCTTATTATAGATTCTACAAAATATTTTTTTAGACTTTCCAGAGCCGAATGTAAAGCCACTAAGCTTTCTATCGTCACGATATATTTCATCACTTCTAAATTTCCCTGAAAATCTATCTATATCACTTGCTTCAATTTGTAGTTCATCAGTATGACAACAAAGGTCAGCCCTTGAAATCTTATTAGTTGCTATTTCACCGATATTATTTGATATCAAGGTCTTAATATCTTCCCAAGCTTGAGTATATCCTTTTTCCCATAAACAAGCTGACTTTATCTTTATAAAGATTGGATAATTGTTTACGGATCTACTCCTATATCTAGCAAATTTAAGTTCGTAATAATCATTATGCAATATATAAGCATGATGCCTTGAACCATTAGGGAAAATTTCAAAGGACATATTTCCTATAGTAACAAGTACATTCTCGTAGCTATCTTCTTTAACATTGTTCTTAGATTCTTGTTTCTTGATTTCTAGAGTCTTAAGTAAGTTACTTGCATCAGTGTCATAGTCTACTAGGTCAAGGGTAGCAATTAGGGTATCTATATTTGGTAATTGCATAAGCTCACAACCTTTCTTTACTTGAATAATAAATTAATGCTAAAATAAAATCATAGGAGATGATATTATGAAAACTTTAATATTTTGGATTAATAATAATGCTACAACAATACAAGCAATTTCCTCAACAATTTTAACTTTATTCACAATTATGTATGTTATATACACTAAAAAATTAGTATTAAAAAGTAGTGAAGCAAAATTAATTGTCAGCGAAATAGAATTACCTGTTAAAAATGGAAATATAAATATTGCAGGTGTCAATCTATATTTATTGAATAGTGGCCCATCTAGTGCTCTAAATATTAATATTGAAATGGAATTAAATCCATTAATAGGTTCATTAAATGAAAATAAGAGTTATTCAAAGCTAAATGGACCATATACTTTATTACCTGGGGAAAAAACCAAATATTCTTTAACAGATACAGAAAATGACCTTGCAATACCAGAAATATCAAATATAAAAATAACCTACATGACTCATACAGGAGAAAAATATGTTGCTAAATGGTTTAAAAATAAGAGAAAAATTGAATTTATATCACGTAAAATTTACAAAAAATCTTTTTTAAGAAACATTAGAAACATAATAAAAAAGAAAGAATCTTAGTGTTTTGACTAGATGGGAGAGTGGCGTTACTGCCCCCCTTGTTAATAGGGAAGGGGGGAGGGTATAAAATCCATCTTAAGTTGCTCACCACGATTAAGAATATGACCATATTTCTCCAAATCCCTTTGTTCTGCATAACTATATTTTTTATTACATTCTCTACAAATGCCTTTTCCAGTACCACAATGCCATGAAACCATATCATCTTCTATAATTGTCTTCTGACAACCAACACAGAAATATTTTTTCTTAACTATTTTCCTTCTCATGATTCACAACCTTTCTACTACTGAACCATTCACTTTCTAATAATCAAGGTAGTATTTTCAAGAAAAACACTTGAAAATCTCCACCTTGATTATCAGAATTTTTTATGCTCTTTCTAAAATGCCGAAAGGGGAACTCAAAGAGATAAATCAAATAAATATTCCTTTCGGACTAAAAATTATAGCATAAAAAAACATTCACTTAGTTTTATTAAACTCAAAGATATCTTTACCTCTGGAGAATCTTAAGAGATGGAACGCCTGTTCTAAACTTTAAGTTCAATTAAAATGTATATTGATGAATATAAGCAATTCACTAGACTAAAAAAGGCTATTTTAAACGCAAAGATAACACATAATAGCCTTATATATAACTTTAGAAGTCTTAAAATCAACATTTCAATCCTTAATACAATTGCACTTTAAAATTGTTTATGCACGTTTGAGAACAATCTCAACAGCCTTCTAACTAAGTAATACCAACGGTTTCAAAGTTGAATTTTAAAGAAATGTATATAAATACATCTTTATACATCTTATAACTATAATAAATATCCAAACAAAAATACTAGAGAAAACGCTAATAATAGCTTCCAATTCGAAGATGTAGTAGTACTTTTAAAATATTCAATCATCTCAATACCCCCTTTATCAAATAAAGTACAATAAGATGAATAGGATAAAATCCATAAAATAAATATTTATTAAAACTAATCTTCAAACTTGAAATACGAGATTCCAAGAAAATAAATACTAATGAAAACATACTAAATAATTGGAGTTGAGTATATTTATCTATAAATATAAGATTTAAAAGAAAAAAACCTATTAAAAGCATAATCTTATACTCTTTGAAAATATAAAAAATTAATATTGTTATTACACCATACAAAGAATAAGAAACTGGAATATAATAGCCAAGCAAAGATACGATAAAGGCAATTAAAATATTCTTCTCTTTATATGCATATATAGCCAACAAGCCAAAAGCCAAAGTAAAAAATATATTTAATCTATAAACACCAAAAACTAAAACATACACTTCCTGCACTAATACACCAAACATCAAAAGCCTAATAATATATGATGTAATATTTTTAGTTCTATCAGCACCTAATGCAATCAAATATGCAAATATAGGAAATGAAAGTCTTCCTATAATTCTGAAAATAATCAAATCAGGATACAATAGGACACCTACATGGTCCACAACCATAAAAATAACAGCCATCAACTTCAATGAATCAGAATGTCTTTTATCCATGTTAAACACAACTTTCATAAGTATTATAATTATATATAGGTGTTTGCCTAAGATACGCCACTTCGTGACGTATCTCTCAGCCTAACCTCAATCTTACCTATTATCTATAGAGATATAACCTTAGAGTTATCTATAGTCCTCTCTACATCTCTAACCTTCATAATATCAATGCAATATAGGTTAATATTATGATTAACCTTATATTTATTTCCAGATTCTCTAGCAGTAATAATTTTAGTTCTGCACGAAGGATCTAATAAAACTAATACTTCATTACCTTTCATATCCTTAATATCATCATCTGATAACTTAGCCGAAACTGACGTAGGAATAACTATATAGTAAGTAGAAAATCCAGTACTATAAAGGTCATTTGTATATTTCTTAACTGTCTTAAGAGTAAAAGTATAGTATATTTGACCATCTTCTTTAATCTGTTTTTCAGGACTCTGTAACTGTCCTTTCAATATCATAAGTTCTTTTTCATCCTTAAGCAACTCATTCAACTTAGTTAATAAATCATTATTTTTTTTATCTTCTTTCATAATTTCAATACATTCCTTTCATTTTTTATTAAATTATTATTTTTCATCTTCTTAGCATAAGCTCTTACTTTATCAACATATTGCTCAATATCTAAGTCAATAACATCTGGTACTTCTTGATGGTCATAATCAAGATAATCAAACAATTTTTTATTTTTCTCTAAAATAATATCTTTTTGAGTATTCCTTTGAACATCAAAGCACCTATAATATATGTTCTTATCATCTGACTTTGCAATAAACATATAATTATGCTGCTTCCTAAGTCTAATATCAATCATATCCATAATAGGTGAAGTAAGCATAAGAAATATATTAAGCTTGCCTATAATATTAAAGAAAAAACTTGATTTCTGATTATCAGACCATGCCCTAGAATCTAAAAATTGCATAGCTTCATCTAATAAAAGAACTTTAGGTTTAAAATTATAAGGAATATCCTCTAAAGATTCTATAGTTATAAATCCTTTAGGACTATTCATATTTGTATAAACCGGAATATCATACTCATCATTCAATAACCTTGATAACAATATAGCTAAAGCAGTCTTACCACTTCTCTGAAATCCATAAAATCCCGTTATAATACCAGCCATAAACTACTCCTCTTGACTCATTCTAGAATATTTAATACCTCTTATTAATTCATCTTGAGTATAAGCTTTAAGTAAGGATTTAACGTTCATGGATTTTAAGAAATTCAAATTCTTATTTTTAACTTTTGACTGCATATAATTAGCTATAAAATTATCTAATTCAAACAAGTCATATTTGTCAGCAAAAAATTGCAGACTATGAATTATTTCTAATTGAACATCAGTAAAACATGGAATAAGATTATGAATATCTTTAATTGCAGTACCTTGGTTACCTTGAGCAATAAATTTATCTAATTCTTTGTCGAAATCTATCATGGTAACACCTACCCTATTCTAATAAACGTTATAAAGTTAAAGAACAATATTGCATAAAGTATCAATTTATGAGTTTTATCCTTTGAATAAAGATTTTTAATAGGAATAGTAGCCAATCTTTTTTTATCCTGCACAAAATCTAAATCCTTTTCAGTCAACTTAACAATTCTGTTATTACCAACCTTCTTAAATTCTTGTTCTTCCAACTTAGAACCTAACTTCTTATTAAGCTTAGAAAGAGTATTAGCAACTACTATATCTTCCTCTAAGATTACTATATACATGAACTACACCCTCTCTTTAATCTCAATATCTTGAATCATAGCAGTAACATTAACTATAAAATAAAAAGATAACAAGAAACCAATAACATAATTTATCAAACTAATCACCTCTTACTTTCTTAAAAGTAAATGACTTCTTATTAGCTCTCTTAAAGAAACTCAAATCAACATGATTAAACATAGTCATAGCAAAATATACAAACTTCTTAAATACAATCATCAAAACATCTAAACTTAATATACAGAAAAATATATATACTACATTTCTAATTACTATCTCAGCCATTTCTAAACACCTTCTTCTGCATAATAATCTTTATAATAAACAAGCCTATTATTACATAATTCTGAATAACAATAACCTCTAATAAATTTTCAATAGTCATAACATCTCTCCTTTATAGGTATAAATTAGAGAAGAAGGAAAAACCCTTCTTCATCTAACTAAATGCCATCTTAAGCGACCTAATAATCAAGAACGCCAATGAAATACCCATTGTAATATAAACTACTGGCAACATAGCAGTAATAAGCTGATTGGCCCATGTAAACATCTGGTCAAAATCAAATTCAATATTTAACCCAGTAGTAGGCTCTGATGCAAAAGCAAATGAAGTACTACACAACATTAATACCATTAAAATCATTACTGTTTTAAATGACTTTTTCTTTGCTAATTTTCTTATTTTTCCTTTCAAAATTTTCACTCCTTATTTTTATTTTTTTATATTAAAACCCTGCAGGAGTTTTAAGCTATTTTAAAAATAAACCTTTAATATTACCTACAATACTTGAAACAGGAATTTCATTTTTAATAAGTACAACTATCGCATAAATCGTATATCCAAGACCTAACATAGTTAAAGAATAAAATACATACCAAATAGGATCACCAACAATATAACGAAAAGTACCAATAAACTGAACAATATTTAGACCTTCCATAGTGCCATTTTGTATATTATCAGTCATAGAAATTAATGTATCAGTTTGAGATTCGATATTATTATAAAAAGAATTAAGAGAATCAACACTTAAAATAAAAGCTTCTTTAATTTGGTCAAATATTTCAACTAACCAATCCATATAAAACACCTACTTTTTAGATTTAGTTTTCTTCAAAGACCTTCTATGTGTATTTTCAGCAACACCAACAATATGTCTTTTTAATAATCTAGCAACTCTAAAAACTAAAAGTATAGCAACTAAATATGAAATAATTTGACTCATAGACATATTAAAACTTGGCAAAGAAGTATTTTTAAACCACTCTAAAACTTGAATAGTTTCATCAGGCAACAAACTACTATCTGGTGGAATACCTCGAAAAGCTATAACAAGAGCTACAAAAGTAACAAAGAATTTTAATAAAGCAATGAGTATTAAAATAAGTAGTTTAAATAAATCAGGAATATTATAATTATTTAAGTCAATTTCAGTACCTTGATTCAATTGCTGTAATTGCTCTTCTATAGATGTTGTATTATTAGCAATATCATTTAACACACCAGTATAATCAATAGTATCAATACCAGTATCTGGCTCACCTACATTAGTATCTGGAGCTTCAACAACTATTCCACCTAAATCATTATCAACAGATACAGGAAACGTATCTTCTACAGTTTCTAACCCAGTAACTATATCATCCGAATATAAACCAACATCATTCGAATCTATATCAGTATCCAATAAAGGTTCTAAAGGAATCGAAGGTGCTTTAATATCAGGACATACAGAAGGATTTGTAGAAGTAACGCCAATAAATAAAGGATCTATATAATCAAATACATTGCTAGCATCAAAAGAAGGAATATTAGCTGTAACACCTAAATTATTTCGAAAATCATCATCCCATGTACTAGAATCACCATTAGTTGAAAGTTCAACATATTCAGAACCTACTAATTGTAATATTTTCATAGAACCATATGCATAATCAATATCATTTCTAATAAAATCTGCTGAATCATCTCTTAAAATAAAATTAAAAATAACTTTATATTTTTCAGATTGAGAATTTACTAGAGTATGCTCAATATTATACTCATAATAATAATCACCATAAGATTTATAATAGAAATCATTTATATAAGATTTAGTAGTTATACTAAATCCAACATTATTCAATTTATAAAAAGAATCAGATTTAGTACCAAAATCAATATAAGAACGTTTTGTATTAAAATCACCATAATCAGTGCCATTATATATTTCTCTATAAGCAATAATACCTTCAATCCCTGTTGATGTTTCAGTTAAATCATAATAAGAACCACTAGCATAAGGTTGAACAAAATTAATACCATTAGTTTCAGTAGTAAACTCTTTAACAGTTTCAGATTGTATTTTAGGAACCTCATATTTAATTTGAGTACTATAATCGATATAACCCTCTTGATTTACATAATTAACATTAGAAATAACTTCATCTTTAATTGAAGTATCTAAATCAGAAAATTCACCAGGTTCAACACTTTCAACTCCATTAAATAATTTATAATAAAAATATTTAGTTTCAACTTTTAACAAGCCCCAAACATTAGTTTGAATATCTTTTACAGTACTAAATATATCTCCAACAGGTCCAAAATCATCAATATCTTGATTAGTAGCAGATGAATAAGCTAATAATCCACCAAGTCCTATTAATGCTAAACCACCTACAACCAAACTTATGGTTACAATCTCAGCATTAGCAACCTCATAACTTGAAACAATTGATGTAAACACAATAAGTAATATTAACATCATAGATACTATTTTCTTATCATTACGTTTTATTGTATATATCAAGAATTACACCACCGTTTAAAGTAAATATTTTCTTAAAAAAGGAATTTTAAAGGCTATAAATCCAAGTAAAGGTACAACGACCAAAACACCAATAAATACCAAAGTTTCAATTAAGACTTTAGTAAATAAAAAATAAAGAAAACTACCTAAGAGTAGAATAATAGCTAAACATAAACAAATGATTAAACCAACCATAAAATAGCCATAAAAACCTACTTTTTCATTATCCATAATCAACACTCCGTTCATAAATAATTTTAAAAAACTATCTTTATTTATCAGAATTTATTTTATGTATATAAAACTTGCACATTGGAATCACAATCGTATGACCATCTTCACCACATCCTGTAAATTCAACAGCATTAGCATGAATAATATAATTTCTACATTCAAATTCTTCTTGAAATAAACCTAAATAATACTTAACCAAGTAATTTTTTTCTTTATTCATAATCAACACTCCGTTCATTATTCATTATCATTAAGGTAAACCATTCGCAATAACAAAGGTATTATAATTCCAACATATATACCAACAAACGATGCAGTTAAAATGTCATAGAGCATATTACCAACCTCACAAAGGATTTATTTTGTATCATTAAATCAATTACTTTAAATGTTTAATGTTTTTATCATCATAAGTACGAACAGAATAAATAGTTTGTAAAATACCTTTAAAGCTTAAATCTGCTACTTGACCATTATTTAGCTTTCTAGCAATAGATATTTTTCTTTGCTTTTCTTGCCATCTTCTATCAATCTTAGATTTAGCTTTCAATATAAAACAACTCCTTATATATAGTAGGGGAGATAGGGGACTGAGCCCCTATGCTCCTATAAACTTACTGCATTTCTAATATCACTACACGCCAACTTGAAATGATGATGCAAAGCATCTTCAATAGATTTTCTTTCTGTTTTATCAATATCAAACCAAGTACCTGTAGTTAGATGACTTCCTTTAATACTCAAAACTTTCTCAAAACTCATATTTTTATAATTCATTTTTACATCTCCCCTTTTTTCACTTAACGTACATTTGTACCTTATACTTACATTGTATTGTAAGATAACCGTAAAGTCAAGGGAAAATTTACACTTTTATTACATTTTTTCAAATTATATTTTATATATGATATAATATGTGCATGATATGTACATTAAGGAGGTTAAAAGTGGATAAATTTGGTGATAGATTACGTAAGTTAAGAAAAGAAAAAAAACTAACTCAAGTAGAATTAGGAAAATTACTAAAGACTTCACATGCTACAATAAATAGATATGAAAATAATATACATCAACCTGACTTAGATACATTAAACAAACTAGCAAATATTTTTAATGTATCAACAGATTATTTATTGGGGAGAGTTGACAATAAAGAAATTGCTATAATAGAAGGAAAAGAAATTCCAACAGAATTAAGCAAAATAGGAGTCGAATATCTTGAAGTAAATAAGGAACTAAAGGAAAAGGGATTCACACCAAAAAAAATAAAAAGATTAATAGAAACTCTTGAAGACCTCAATAAAAAATAACAACCAAATCAGTTGTTATTTTTTTTATGTAAAATATTCTCATACACAATACCATTAAACTTAATTATAAGCACGTCCCAATCTTTCTTATCAAGCTTTATTTTCTCCATAAAAAAGCATCCCCCTTTAGTCACATTCTACTAATTCAATTAATTCAACTCCCAAAGCTTTACTTAACCTACATAGTACATATAATGTAGGCTGTCTCTCACCATTCTCTACAAGAGAAATATATGATTTAGATATTCCAGACATTCTTGAAAGTTGTAATTGTGTAAAACCACACTGCAACCTAATCTCTTTAAGTAATATTTTCATAACGATCACCAAGATTAGGATACCAAATATCTATAATAAATATTTAATCATATAATAGGTTTACTATGGTGAATTAGACAGTTATACCTATAATTCGACAAATGTATAAATAACAGAACGTTTGTTCGTATAAAAAATTATACCATAAAGTCAATTTCAAGACAATAAAAAAAACAGAACATTCGTTCTGTTTAATAATCATCTTGATACCAAAATCTTATACCATCGGTCGTTTCTTCATATCGCATATCTAATTTTTCTAAAACCAACTTTAATTCATCAGTAAGAATTTTATAATTATCATTTATTGAATTAATAATTTTTTTAGTCCTTGCTATATGCAAATCTATATCTTCTTGAGTATTTATCTCTTCAATAGTACAAGTTTCAACAAATAATTGTTTAGTTAATTCAACAGTTTCTAGATATTTAGAATGATATTTATCTAAATCATTAATATGATCAATTTCCTTTATTTCTACTATATAAACATCTATAGTATCTATATTCAATTGTACTTGATTAAGAAATTCATCTCTTGATACAGAATCCTTTACTTTATTAAGATTTTCCGACCTATAAGATATCATAGTATTAATATTACGTTTATAAACTTTAATTTCATCAATATACTGACTAACCTTACTTTGCTTATTAATAAATAAATTATTGTTAGATAAACTAGCATTCGAATAATTAGTATTTCTACCAACATAACTAAACATACCACTCATAGTTACTCTAAAAAGTATATATATAATTAAAAGTAAAGTTGATGATAAATAAATTACTTTCTTCTTATTAAATTTACTATAATAGCTACTTATAAAATCCTTTCTAATATAACTATAAAAAGCATTCTCATCTTTATTGTTCTTCAACTCTTTATTATGCTTTTTCATTTGTTTTCTAAATTCTCTCTGCGTCTTACTTCTCATTCAATCACCTACCTAAGAATAGTTATATCTAAATATTTCCACAAAAGATATAAATATCCTTCAACAATCTTACAAGCTCATATTTCAATCCTAAAGACTTTAAATACAACAGATAATACTAATGTATAATTAAATAATAAAAACAATAAGAAAACCAATAAAGCAGTTTCTAATATATATTCAAATCAATACATATATAAACCCTTTAAACCATAGATAGAATACTTAAAATCCTTTCTAATCAATTTCTAATTTTCAAATTGAAATCTAAATTTTCCATTTGCGTATTTTAAGCCATTCAACAAGTATAAATTTTCTAAATTAAGGATTCAAAATCCGGTGGTAGCAATACCGTGCGGGTTCGAGTCCCGCCTTCGGCACCAAAGAAAACAACCTAGCTTGAAGGCACTAGGTTGTTTTTTTTATTGCTTATTTTTTTCTAATTTTCTAA
>NZ_JAETGO010000033.1 GCF_016765695.1 Sporosalibacterium faouarense
GTCGGTAAGGCACTAGACTTTGACTCTAGTATGCGTAGGTTCGAGTCCTGCCGTCCCAGCCATTATTGTTCTAGCAAGTAGCTAGTATTTTTTTATCTAATCATGACTTAATTAGTTGAAAACATATATTAGTGGATTGGAACTTTACGTTAAGTAAAATGGCAGCATAGCCAAGTGGTAAGGCATAAGTAGAGAACAGAAATTTTTAATTTCCTGTGAATCACTTAGTCATATACTTTGAATAGTAATAAAAGTCAATAAAAAAGTATAAAAATAGGTGTGGCGGCATAGCCAAGTGGTAAGGCAGAGGACTGCAAATCCTTTATCCCCAGTTCGAATCTGGGTGCCGCCTCCAAATAAATAAGCGCTCATAGCTCAACTGGATAGAGTGTCTGACTACGAATCAGAAGGTTGGGGGTTCAAGTCCTCCTGGGCGCACCATACATATTTTATAAAAGTCAAGGGTTGTGTTAAATTCCAATCCTTGGTTTTTTTTGTGGCTCTATGTCAATAGTTGGGCAGGATTATTTTTAATCCTGTTCCATTATTATGTTTTAAAACCTTAATCATGTTATTAAAACTTTCTGTAGGATTATTAGTATAATCGTATTTAAAAGTAATCCCTATTTCCTTAAACAGTCTTATATTTAACAGTATATTTTTCAAGCTTTGATCTATACTTGGATTCGGTGTGATTCTTAAATTATTGTTATATAGTAATATTAAGTCAACAGTTCTTTACTTTCATTCTTACTTAGGCTTACGGTAGTGAGAAAGAATTAGCTTTTTATTTCTTTTGCAATATTTTTTTAGCAATTAATTAACTTAAGGTGTGCAATTTTTAAATAGTTAAAATCATTAATTTTTTTATAAGTTAGCTGAGTACATAGAGTACAAAACATTTTACTTTTGCGAGGGATAATAGATTCTTGGACAATCCAAAAAAAATAAGGGTCGTCTAGTAATAGGTAAAAAACTTAAATATTAAACTTCTTTTAAATAAGAATCCCCCACTTTTATAAGTGGAGGGAGGGTTCAATAATCTTTTAAATACTAATCCAAAAATCAATTAATTAATAACCATATAAGGGCAGTAATTAAAAAACTTAAGAAAGCAATTAAAGGGCTGTAAATAGCAATATTTAATTTGTAATTCTTATAAATCTTCATGATATTCCCCTCCTTATAGATGACTTTCTTCTATAATAATAGACCAAAGTAAAGCTAGGATTAATTTGGAGATAAAAATATGTTAATAATAATATCAATACTACATATATCCTTGAAAAGAATTTTGATATATATTTAGATTCTATTTTAAAATCAAAAATACGATAAAAGTATACTATAAATGAATATGGAAACAGTGATAAGTATAGAAGTGAATATATCTATATGAATGGGCATAATATTTATATGTAGCTAATTAGTATATTAATGACGAGTAGAATGATTTTATTTATTCAATCATAAATAGTGGTATCAAATTCATATCGATATTGATATGAATAAAATTATTTATCATTGTTGTTCTAAATAATACTTCAAAAATATACGTCTAAATTTTTAGGTATAAACTATTGGGTATAATATTATAATAAATAAATTATTTGTGAGGGAATAGAAATGAGTAGTGAAAGCAATCAGAAAAACAATCAAGGTCTTAATGCTTTAAAATACTTTGTTAAAACAATTGGCTTCATTGCCATATGTATATTAATGTTTGGGGTAGGTATTTTTGTAGGATTTCAATTATTTAAGAGATTTTTTTATCTCTAGTCATGAGTTTATCATATTGTCAAGAAGTTCCTCACTTTTCTAATCAGGTATGAATCAACATCCTTTCTAAACAGATGTTCCATTGTGAATGTTTGTAATATAATAACATGTAAAATGACTAAAGAGATGCGGTGCATTAATGTGCATGAAACTAGCTTGTAGATTTAAACTAAGATAAAAAATATAGGAAAACTGTCCTTCTACACAACAGGTAAAACCTCTAAAAAAGCAGAACATTTAAATATTGCAAGCATAGATATAGGTCTAAATAATTTAGCTATAAATAGTTTTAGTAACATATAAAATGCTTATATAATAGATAATAAAGTAATTAAAGTTAGAAATAGTTGCTTTAATAAAGAGATAGCTAGAATTCAAGGGATTAGAATCGGACAAGTAGGTAATAAAAATATAAGATATATTAGGGGCTTCTTTAGAGCAAACTTAAATATAAATGATTAATTAAATATCTTGAAGAAATATTTAGATAATAAATGTATTCTTAGACTAATGATTAAGGTGAGAAATAATAGATTTTTGGATAATTCGAAAAGAATAAGGGTAGCCTAGTAATGAATATAAAGGTTAAATACCAAACTTATTTTAAATAAGAATCATTCACTTTAAAATAGATATTTTAAGTTTGGGGATAATTCAGTTGAGAACGGTAGGAGATATCTTTAACTAAATATTACTTTAAGACATAATTACATAATAAGCTAAAAACATTGTAATAAAGAGATTAAGTATTACTATTATGATATGTTTAGATGATTTTTTTTAGTAGAATAAAAAAAGTTTTAAAAATGTGTTGACAATGCAAGAAAAAACTGCTATAGTATTAAGAGTCGTCACGAAACGGCAAGAAAAGAACTTGGCTATTGATGTTCTATTTACTATATTACAAGGAATGTTATTGCAAGATTCGGCAAAGTGGTACAAAGAAAAAAATACTTGACAAACTCTTTGAAATTTGTTATAGTATTAAGAGTCGACAGAAAAGAAATAAAGAAAAAATAAGTCGACATTGGTCTTTGAAAAATAAACAGCGTAGAGATAAATTAAACACATGTAATACAATT
>NZ_JAETGO010000048.1 GCF_016765695.1 Sporosalibacterium faouarense
TGAGATTGGGCAAATACTTAAGAAAGAGAAGAAAACTGCTTTGATGGTTACTCATGATATTGCTGAAGCTATGTGTACATAAAGGTAGAAAAATTTTCACTTATTACTTTCATCCAATGCATCTACTTATCTTTATACATTAATTTAACTTATTTAAATAAAATTATAAACTCATGAATCTTGAAAAGCAATAGTCACTAATATGTAACTACTGCTTTTCACCATTATTGCTATATTAATCATAAATAGTCTATTCTAAAATATATTAAATTCATTACCCAAATAAATTACAGTTATAGTCTCTTCTTATTTATCAAATCTTTCTTAATAAACTCATATAAACTATATCCAATTAAAAATTTTCTAACATTTCTTCGATCTGAGTGAAGTAAAGATGTAGTGTATTATATTCTTTTTTGGTTATATCACCCGCATGAGCATCTACATGTCGATATTTATTAATTTTATCCATCGCTACATTAAAAAGGGCTATTTCCATTGTAATAATATTATTAAATGCTGGGTATTCAGAAAGTATAATTTTTTTTAATTCTGAAAAGTACAATGAATTAATTAAATTTTTATCTTCTCTACGTTTTAATACTGAATCTATGTCTACTTTTATCTTTTTTTCAACTATATCATTCAGCTTGTCTTTTCCATATTTAATCATTAATGTTTGCTTCACAAGGGTTCTTAATTTTAGTTCTATGTTATTTCTTCTACTTGAAATAACTTCTCTAAATTCATCTTGACTATTTGGCATAATTTCATTCTTGTAATTACTATTCATATAGTTTTTGATAGCATCAATTTCAATATAATAATTATTATTATTACTTTTATGTACTATTCCGTACCCCAATAAGTGTACTATACTCAACTCATTATGTTTGATCTTTTCTGTGTACGACTTTTTATTCTCTAATGCTATATCTTTTAAGATATCAAATTCCCCAGGATACCACTTCTGTAACACAAACAAGATAGATTTTATATAGGAGATTAATTTAGTATCAATTTCTTCCTTATAGTCATCGAAATCTCTATTAGTAACTTTATATGGTCTTTGTGTAAAATGTGAGTTTAATATACTACATACATTTCTTATTAAGAAAGGATGTCCTCCATAGTAGCTATGCAACTTAAAGTAAACAGGTTCCTCAAATGATAATCCCATGTAACTTCCAATTTCTCCAATCATTTCTCTTACATCTTCTAATGAAAATAAATCTAGATATGTTGTGCTAACATTATTAAAAATCGGGTTGTCAAAACCTTTTATAGATATATTCTCAGTTATCTTAGGATTAACTCCTGCTATGATAAACGAACAAAGATTCTGTTCTGACTGTATAATTGAACGAATTGTTTGCCAAAAAGATAAGAAATCCTCACCGTTTGTCCAATTTTCACTTCTAGATAATTCAAAAGTAATATGTTCAATTTCATCAAAAATCATCAGAATTCTTTTTTTTCTAATTTTATTAATTTCTTTTAAGGATTTTAAAAAACACTCTGAAGCATTTTTCTCATTATATTTAGTTGATAATGACTCTAATTTAAGACTGTATTTATCTTGAATACGAGTGATTATATGTTCTAAAAGTTCAAACCATCTCAAATTGTATACTCCTGGACTTTGACAATCAATAAATATACTCATACCTTTCCTGGTATCCACAAGACGTTCAACTGCAAATAATACTGATGTCTTTCCTGTCTTTCGTAATCCAAATAAACCTGTTTGCTCTCCAATACTATACTTATCAAAGAAATTATGCACTATATTGGAACGTCCATAAAAATAATTATCTGACTTTAATGGAGACTCCATTGCAAATAAATCACGTTGATAAAAGTATTCTCTTAATCTATTCTGCAACAATTTTGTATCTAATTTATCCTCTAGTATTTCATCATATGAAAATGGAACTATTATTCTAGTCTCATCATTATTAGTATTACTTTTCTTTACAATTTCTCTAATATTTCTATCCTTACTAATTAAAATAATTACTACTGGATCTAATCTATTTGAGTAATCCATAAATAACTTGTCAACATAGTCCATCGCACGCTTATCATAATAACTAAATGGAGAAAAAAGCATCAAAACTTCATTAAACATGTTAAAGCTTTCTCTATACACTTCTGAAGGTTGTAAAAAATTAAAATAATAAGTAGCTGATTTAAATTTTTCTTCTCTTGAAAAAGTTATACCAAAAAACTGAGAAAACTTCTCAGAAATATTCTTCTCTTCATATGTACCTTTATAAACCAATTTAGATTTCTTACCTTTTGTTAATCTTTTTTTAAGATGTTCAACTCTATAATCTCTTAAAAATCTAATATTATTTGCTCTTTTCCCTTTTTCTGTTTTTGTAGGATGAAAAACAACTTCCATCCCTTCTTTTAATACTACCTTGCTCTTATAGTTATTCAAATGAGTTATATGAAAAAAATAATCTGATTTATCTTCCCCTTCAATAAAACCAAACGCTTTTTTTTCATTATATTTAACTACTGTTCCCTTCATATTCTAGCCCCCTTCAACTTAATAAAATTTAAAATGTACTTATGTCAATATATTAGGCAATAAAGTGTATTATTTTATTGCAAGGTTTTCGAACTCTTAGGAGTAAGATAATCTATGTTTCCATGTATACGATTTCTGTTGTCACAATCCATGATAAACTTAAATAGCTCTATATCTGCTTTTTCAAAGATAAGAAGCGTTTTACGACACTAAAAAAATACACTGACATTGCAATATGAAATCCCCATTTGAGTTTGAAAATAAAAATGTTATTTAGATTAAATTTTTACTAAATTTAACTTGTCCTTTTTATTCACATAGGACCAACTAATTAATTCACATTAGTCAATTCATTTTTCATATTAATTGATTTATCATTTAATCCATTTATTCTAAATTTATACCTCATATACATAGAAATCTTATCTTCATGAGTAGACATAATAATTTGTCTACCATTGAAATCATTTCTTAAAAGTTCCGTTAAAGATGCAATATTTAGATCATCCATCGTTTGAATTGGGTCATCTATCAATAATGTTTCTAAGTTATATTGTTTTTTATATACTTTATTTAATGCTAGCATCCAAGCTATAATTATACTTGATAACTGTCCAGCACTCATATAATGCAAAGCATCGTGTCCTGTCTCCATATCAGAAACAAATCGTAGTGTTTTAGAGTTAGATACTTCTCCCATCTCTAAAAATAGACCCATGCCTCTTTGATATGTCTGCATTATCTTACCACTATAGATATAGAAAGGAATTTCTATATCTTCTATGAGTTTCTCTTTCCTCTTATTTATATTATTTTCATAGACATCAACTATCTTTTGCAATGCCAATTTTTCTTTCCTATCATCTTCCTTTTTATTTTTAGTCCACTTTTCTATTATGTTAATCACATTATTTAATTTATTTAGTTCTTCTTGTAATTTTTCTTTTTTTGCATAACTTGCATCAAAATATTGTTTTTCAATATATTTCCTCTTATTACTTACATCCCTGATTGTCATCTTACTAATGTTCTGTTCACTTTCATTGAATTTATTTTTAAATACATTTTCAAATTCTTTTTTCTTTAGTTTTTTATTTTCTTTTTCAAATTCTTCACTTATTTCATTATAGCTATTATCTAAAATCTTTTTTAGTTTTGCAGCTAATTTTTCACTATCTACTACCTTGTTTCTTTCGCTATTTACATATTCATTGATCTGAATTTTATTTTTATCACACCACTTTATAAAGTTAAGAACTTTTTTTCTATTATCTTCTTTATTTTCATGAGATTTTTCCCCTTTATAGTTATAACATCTATTAATCTGTCCCCAGAACTCATCACTAATATTATTTTCATCATTTTGTAAAAACATATCAATATTTTTTACTAATTTTAATATATGCTCTTCATATAATTCATCTCTTTTATCTCTTATCTGATTTATATTTTCATTTATATATTTTTCAAATTGTTTTTTCTTTACTTCAATTTGTCTTAACAATTTTCTGTAGCTCTCATAAGAATAACCACATAATGGACATTCATTATTTTCTATATCACTATTTCTTATAGCTACTTTAAAATTCTTCTTAATTTCATCCCTTGTGTTATCTAAGTTTTGAATGATCTCATCCATACCATTAATATTTTTCTGTTTTTCTTTTATATCATTCAGTTTTTCAATAATCATGTCATATTCTGCGTCACATTCCAAGATGTTTTTAATTTTTTTAATTGTATC
Source organism: Sporosalibacterium faouarense (assembly GCF_016765695.1). GTDB lineage: Bacteria > Bacillota > Clostridia > Tissierellales > VENL01 > Sporosalibacterium > Sporosalibacterium faouarense. Next base: position 4,284 of record NZ_JAETGO010000048.1, read on the forward strand.
TTCTGACAGTTTTTTAATTATATTCTCTTTCTTTAACAAATTTTTGTACGCTTTTAAATTATCAATCTTAGTTTTAAGATTTCTAATTTTTTTATATTCTTCTTCTTTATCTTTTAACCAATGTCCTATAACTACTGTACATTTTAAAAACTCTATATCATTAGAGTATTCTTTAACTTCCTCTATGTAAAAATATTTTTTATAATCCTTATAATACTTTATTATGTTTTCAATATCATCTAACTCACGATATATTTTCTCCTTATTATCTTTAGTTACCTTTATATCTTCCTTATCCCAGTAAACTTTTTCAACTAAGTGTTTTAATAAACATTTATAACTAATATCGACTTTTTCATCATTATCTATTTCTTTATTTATCTCTTGAATTTCAGATAATTTTGTTTTTTTCTTATTTTTATACCTTGTATAAATACTTCCTACTCGTTTAAAAAATGTATTTACTTTATCAAGTTCATCATTAGCTAGTTTTGTATCTGTTATTGAGCTTATGTAATTTACCCTCTCACTTTCACTTTGTTTCAAATAGTACGTATTATCTTCTTGACTTATATAATAAAGTAAGTTGAAATATTCATCATGCTGTCCATTTATAAACTTATAGGCTTCCCTGGGATTTTCTTCAAACTCTAATTGTTGATTTTCTATTTTTTTAAGTATATCATCTTCATGTATTGAATCATTGGCTGTATAAGTTTCAAAATTATCAAAGTTATCAGGTCGTTTAGCTTTCCTTCCTGTTAGTTTTTTAGGGTCATTATATTTTACAATTGTCTTAATATTATTATTCTCATTAATCAATTCACATTTTATAACTATTGGCTTTTTTACATCCTTGTGATACAACAATTTATCGTATCCTGTACTTCCAGACGTAAGTAGATTATCTTCATTTCTTTTTATTTTATTAGTAAATGCAAGTTCTATTGCATCGAAAATTGTAGTCTTGCCAAACCCGTTAGGTCCATCCATTATAACCATATCCGAACCATCAAAATGTAGTTTCAATTTACTTATTAGCTTAAAGTTCTCTATATAAAGTGATTTAACTCTATATCCCATTAACGTCCACTCCAATCATAGTCAGAATTTCTGAGTCATCCATTTCTTTTATTTCCTCTTGAGTTTTTCTTACAATCTCATCTACAAGTAACTCTTTATCTTCTCCTATGTCTTTAATAAAGTTATGTATTTTTTGTATGATATCATCTAATTTTCGCGTTTCTCTCTCATATCTAAGGAAAGGAATCTTTATAAACAGTGATGATACTAAAGAATATGAAGTTGATTTATAAGGGTTCTTCTTAAATTCTTTAAACATATCATTGTTATTAATTATAGAATATAACTTCTCTTTTATTAAAGTATTTGATTTATTAAACTTGTTACTGAATCTCTCGACTTGCTTATCAGTATAGAGAAGTACATTTTTCTTAAACATATACGGATCTTCTTCAACATCATATATAAGTTTCCTAGTATTTTCATTGTTTTTGAAATTTTCTTTTAAACTATCTACTTCTACACATACCATCAAACTCGTATTTTTTTCAATATCATAAGCATAATTAAGTCTATTTTCAGCTTTTTTAAAATAATATATCATTTCTTTCTTAATATTTTTTAATTTAAGCATATCTGTATCTTTCAAAAATATAATCATGTGAAAGTTACTAAGTTTAGATTCCTTTCTAGGATACCAGAACATACAAGTTATCTCTTTATCTTCACTTTTTTCATTCTCCAGGTTTTCTCTGTAAAATATATCTTCATACCCAAATGAATTAAATATTTTCTTTATTATTTTTTGCATAGTCTTCAATCCTTTCAAATAAACTTCTTTTATCGATAATTTCTAAACTTTTAACATCCATGAAGTGTTTTTCAACAACCTCTTTATCATCTAATCCTATTTTATGGGAGTATCTATTCATAAATTTAGATCTCCAATTTAAAGTTTCTTCTTTCGTTATATTCACTTTATTTGAAATAAGCGAGTCTACATTATATAAGTTTCCAGCATTATCTATATTTGAATAAATCTTCTCTATAAGTAACCTTTTTTTGGTATCTGCTTCAATCTCTTCATTAATTGTGGTTATCATATAATTAGTACCTTGTAACTTAAATCTCGCATTTGCATCTATTTCTATATTATGCTCAAGGGTCTTTGTAACAATATCAAAGAAAACATTTTTTAGAGAATCAAGTTGTAATAAATTATTGTAATACACACGAATATCTTTATCTTTTAAATGGTGAGGTGAGATTCCTACGCAAAAATCTTTGATTCTATTACAATACATGTCTGAATGTCTAAATTGTTCTATAAAGTCATTTAATTTATTTGCTTTACTTAATAATTTATTTTTTTTCTCATTTTCTTCTATCTCATATATCTCATTTAAATCTTCCCTATAGCTTTGGTACTTCTTTTCAAACAATTTCCTTAAGTACATATCCCAATCTTTTTGTTTAATAATCTTGCTAGAAATTAACTTACATAGTTCGCATAAAGAAATAGTTCTTAAGTTTTTCTTTTCATTCTCATCTACTCTATCATCCACAATGTATTGATGACGTTTACGGACTAACTCGTCTATTTTATGATTTAATTGTAGTCTAATATTCATAATATCATCAGGATATATCTCAATATTATATTTATAATAATACTTTTGTATTTCATCATCAATTAATTTTTCTATTTTTTCCAAATCGCAATATGTTTTTTCTTCTTCTCCAATCTGATATTTGAAGACAGATATATCGTCAGATAATTCATCCTTAAATTGCACCTTTTTTATTAAATGAAGGTACCCCTTTGGATAATTTTCGACTTTATACTGATCTATCAATTTTTTTATACTATCAATAGCAGTAGTGTAATCAGAGGAGTTACATCCCTTACGAGCTTTAACTTGATGTAATGAATAGTAATAGTTATCTTCATAATTGTTTTTTAATGAGAAATCTTCTATCCATTCTATTTCTAAATCAGAACTTAAACATAAGTCACTTTCATTAATATGTTTTAGAGCTACATATAGAGCTACATGTCCTTGATATAAATATCCACTCCATGTCGGTGTAGCATCATGACCTAAAAGTTCTTCTAAATTACCATGTTTATGGTAAATACCAATCCACTCTGTTAATTTACCTTTCCAAAGTCCATATTTGTTAGCAATTTCATCTCTTTTTTTCTTTTTTGCTTCTTTGTCTGTTCCACATCTCTCATACTCTTCAATTGCTTCTAACACAATTTCTGTTATTTCTCTTAAAGTTCTTTTCATCTACTCACCTCAACATTATCAAAAAATGAAATTATTTCATCGCTATATTTACAAACTTCAACATTATATTCTATTAGTCCTTTGTTGAAAAAAATATGTTTTTGTCGATTTTTAGTTCCTTATTTTTAAATTTAATAACATAATTTATAGAATATCATACCTTCTTGATTATAATTTTAAGTATTTTATATATTTATTAGCTTTAAATAATGGCTTTTAGTTTTTTTCTTAATATCAATTGAAATATTAAATATAGTATAAATTAATTCTGTTTATATTTTCCTATTTTTGTCCATACTCCTAATAAGGGGGTATCGGACATGCCTAAGATATATAAAGAATTTGGAGAAAATATTAGAAAGTACAGAAAAAACAAAAAATTATCCACACCTGAGTTTGCTAAAAGGATTGGTGTATCAACAGGTCTTGTGAATAACATAGAAAATGGAAGACATGATGTTTTCAAACTAGAGTTGATATTTAAAATGGCTGCAGAATTAGATGTTTCACTTATACAACTATTAGACATTACTTCTATTAACCTAGATGATCTTGCTTTATTAGAAGAACTTAATTCTACTTTAACAAAAGATATCAGTGATGGTTCAAAAAGAATACATGAACTAAATAAACATCTCAATAAAATCATTAAGACTTTCATACTAGTAGCAGCAAAGTATGACTGTAATGAAGAAGCTATTAATTACATAAGTAATCATTTGATAGAGCAACTCAACTTTATAAAAAAACTAGATAATTTCAATGCTAAAGTCCCTGTTTCATAGGGACTATTTTTTATGTCTTTTATTTATATGAAACTTATTTCATATAAATGAATAGTTTTTATGAATCTACACAACCTATTAGCAAGGAGGTGTAGTAAATGTCAACCAACTTATATCTAAGTAAAACTAGCATATCAACCTATTTGAACTGCCAAAGAAGATTTAAATATAAGTATATAGATAAGATCAACCCTAAACAGAAGATTACAAATAAATATATGGCCTTTGGTAACAGTATGCATTTAACCTTAGCTGACTTCAATAAGCTTACTGAAAATAAATATAGAACCATAGATAATCTTCATAATCTGTTAAGAAAAAACTGGATTAGAGATGGATATGACTCCAGAGATGAGGAAAGAGAATTTGGATTATGGGGGTTAGAGATGTTAACTAATTATTTTAAAAACCCTCAGGATAAAGGCTCCGATAACCTTATAATTGAGGAAATGATTTATTTAAATAAAGAAGATTATACTTTATGTGGTAAGTTAGATAAAGTGTATAAAAATGAAAATGGAACAACTGAAATATTAGACTATAAAACATCAAAGAGTATATCATCTATTGATAATTTGCAGTTACCATTATATCTAATGTTAGCTAAATCTAAACTTGGTTACTATCCTAGTGTAGTTAGTCTATATTACTTGGCTGAAAACAAGAAGATTTCTAAAGAAGTAAATGAAAGTTTTATTGCTAAATGTACAAATGATGTTTTAAGCTTATGCGATGAAATTATTAGTAAGTCTGAGTATGAGTGTCGGCCTGATGCATATTGTGAATCTAAATGTGAAAACTTTAATGTTTGTGATCCTTTGAAAAACGAAAACTTAATTATTTTAAATAAAATAAAAAATTTTGAAAATGAAACTTATAACGAAAACATCTTTTAAGATTTAAATTTTATAAAGAATTTTGTCTAAAGTTAACACGATTTTATATGATTATCATTGAATTTTTATTAGAAATCCAGCTTTTATGGTATCTTGTTTTATACTAAAGCTAAAATTTCTTATTTTTATAATGAAATTTTCACAATCTGAATATATATAGGGAGAGAAGAAAATGAAAAAAGAACAAAAGAAAATAGATGTTTCTATTGAATATAAACAAAATGAAAAAGCAGTCAAAAAGTTTGTGGAATTCATCATTGACTATTATGAGGAAAAGATTCAATTAGAAAGGTAGGTTAACATGGAACCCCATAAATCTTTAGAGTTTTCTAGCATTCATACAGAAGTCCAGCAACTTGAAGATAATAGTTTTTTAACATGCTTTACTCCAGAAAATTATGCAGTAATATATGCCAGACAATCTATAAAGAAATCAACAAACTCAATAGAATCCCAAATTGAGTCCTGTAAAAAGAGACTAAAAAAAGAAAATTTTATCCTTTATGATGTTTACTATGATAGAGAATCTGGAAGAAAAATTCCTTTTGATGAACGTAAAAATTTCAAAAGATTATTAAATGATCTTAAGGCAGGTATGTTTAAAAATATCATAATTACTAGAAGAGATCGTTTAACTCGAAGTATGGAAGACTTCATGAAAATAAGAAAAATATTTCAAAAAAACGATATTAATGTAATCTATGCTAATGAAGGTGAGTTTGACAAATCAAATCAAAGCTACATATCTAATTTCATTGAAAATATTATTATGGCTATTGGAACACTCGAGCCTGAGAACATTAATGAACGTACTACAAGAGGTAAAAAAATAGCAAGGGAAAATGGCAAATATTCCAGTGGACAATACGTACCTTTAGGATTTGTAAAAACTAAGAACAAACTATATAAAAGAGATGAAATAGAAGCTTCTCTTATCAAACTAATATTTGAAAATTATCTAAAGCTAGATAGTAATATTCATAATGATGAAAAGTTCATGATGCAAGACCTATTGAAAATAATCAATGATTATACTAATAAACATAAAATCATAAATAAGAGAACAAAAGAAATTCTAACATTTTACCACCAAAAGGTCTATTCCACAATAGAGAAACCAGTGTATGCAAAGTACATTTTGAAGGATGCTAAAGTACCATTAGTAGAAACAATCTATTGGGATAATAAAGCTAATAACTATAAAGTAAATTTCAAAGACTTCTACGTGGAAACTTCTAATACTGATAGAATCATAGATAAGGGCACTTGGGAGAAGGCAATAATTAAGCACTTTGAATCTAAATTAGATTCTCCAATAGAACCAAAGAATTATTTGTTTAAAAACATCCTTTATTGTAGCTCTTGCAAAGGCAAAGTTAAACTATTAGAAAATAAATATCAGTGCCCTAATGGGTGTATAGAATTAGAGCCATTATTGCTATTTAAGAAAATTACAAATAAAATTCTCCTTGATATTGATGTAGACATTATAAGAGATATTTTAATACCTAAATTAAAACAAGCTAATATTGAACTTAATAACCTTAGGTCCAAAATGAAAATAAATGAAAAACAACTTAGAAGAAACCTTGATATATACATTGAAGATCCTGGTGATGAAATAATCCAAAAAGAAATTAGTTCTATAAAGCAAGAGCAAAAAGATTTAAAACTTAAAGTCAATGACCTTGGAGAGAAATTAGATTCTCTTGATTATAAGATAAACAATCTAGACTTTTTCAAAATAGAATTAACAGATCATTTTAATGAATTATCTAGTGAATATTTAAATAACAACTGGGAGTTGATTAATACACTAATTACAAAGTTCTGTGTAAAGGTGGTGCTAAGAAAGTATTCAAATAAAAATGGATATTCAGTCAAAGTCAAATACAATAATTAATAATAAAGCTGTATGTTATCTTAGAGTATCAACAGATAGACAAGAAAAAGAAGGTAACTCTATTATGATTCAAAAACTAGCTGCTGAGAAATATGCAGAAAAGAATAATCTTGAAATCATTGATTTTTATGAAGAATCAAAATCAGCATCAAAGATTCCTGATGAAAACTTCGATATAACAGGTAATATAGTTACAGCTTTAAACAATCGTAAAGAGCTACAAACTATTATTAGATTGGTAAAGAGAAATAAGTTCAAACATCTAATTGTTTATGATAGAGATAGATTGGTTAGGAACCTTGAAATGTTTGTAGCTTTGAACTTTTTCTTGAAAAAACACAATATTTCTGTACACTATGCTAAAACGAACGAAACTATTAATAAAGACTCAGATAAGATTAATAGATTTATAGAATTAGTTTTAGGTAGTGTCGCAGAGCTAGAGGCTAACCTAATTTCTGTTAGAGTAAAAGAAGGTCAAGAGCAAGCAATAAGAACCAACAAATGGCCTGGTGGCCAAACCCCTTACGGTTATTTAGACAAAAAAAAGCATAGTAATAAGTTTCTCCAACCTTCTGTATCTCAAATGATAAATGTACAAAAGATTTTTGATTTTTATAATAAGTTTGGCTATAGCTATAGACGAATTGCTAAGGAAATGAATGGAGTTGATAACTCCATTAACTGGACTAAAGGCAAAATCGAATCAATCCTCACCAATGAGGTATATACTGGTCAAATTGTATGGAATAGAAGAAGCCGAGAAAGGAATCCAGATACAAATCAAGAAATAATAAAGTCTGGAAGTATTAAAGATGCTAGGATAATAAGCAAAACTAATTGGGAAAACTCTGTAAGTATTAGAAATAAGAAGTCTAATATCCAAGATGCTAAATACTATAGTACTCCCTATCTACTAAGAGATAAATTAGTATGTGGTAATTGCGGAAATCTAATGAAGCCCAAGAATTATGGTAAGGATAAGTACGGAAAACAAAGGGAATGTGTATATAGATGCATCACAAAGAGTAACAATAGGTCTGAACTAATCTTAAGACAAACATTTATTGAAAATATTTTTATAAATGAGTTTACAAATATAATGAAATACCAGCAGACTGATAAACTTTGGGTGTATTATAGTTCTATCACAAAGGAGATAAAAGAAAAAAATACTAAAAACTTAGAAAAGATCATCAATGAAATAGAAAGAAAACAATCAAAGTTAGTTAAAATAGATACTTTACTAGATGATGCATTGATAGATGAGATTATTGAGACTTTAGAAGGTGAAAAAACGAAGCTAAAAAAAGAGCTAAATAATCTTCAATTATTGAAATCAAGAATCGAGCAATTACAAAACACTTACTTTAATAGTATGACTGAATTAAGTTCAGCTCTTCAAAATTTCTTCATTGAAGATTTCAATGAATTAGAGAATGAACGAAAAAGAATGCTACTAGACATTCTAGTTGATAAAGTTATAGTAACTAATACAGATAAAAAGCTAATACTTAAAATTGTGCTTAAATCCCAATTGGGATTAAATTAATCGTAAATTGATACTCCCTACTAGTAACGTGAAAATACTATCTGTAGGGAGTAAATCTTTGTCGATATTTATTGATTTAGTAGAGGTGATCTGTCTGTTTCAGTATACTGCAACAGACAGATCACCTATCTAACTTCAAGTCTTTTTATTACATTTTTATAACTACTATATCCTATATTATTTATCCTGCTAATTTTCATATTCTTTCTATTATAATTTTTCATTTTTGTTTTGGAAAATCAAATGAAATTTTAGTTACTACTTGTACTATTTTACTTATATTGGTATAAACACTAGTCATTTCAACATATTCTTTAATAAGATAATAATATTATTAAGGGTGTGAGTGACTATGAAGTATAATAAATTGCTTCCTTCAGATATTTTAACAGAGGTTGAAAAATTAGTTTCAGAAAATAAAAACCCTAATTACATTTCAAAATTTTTAAATAAAAAGTTAAATTTTGAAATTGAGTATGGAACATTAAGTAGGAGAATAAAAACACAACTTCAATTACAATGGAATAAAGAATTAAGCAAATATGAGAAATATGTAAAAAAGAAGAAAAAGTCTCATAAAAAAAACTTGGCAGGCCAATTAAATCTTTTCAATAATAGTGAAATAGAAGGTTCTCAGCAAAACATTCTTATAGAAAAAGATTCGGATCTTAGTCATAACAATATTAATGTTGAAGGTGACTTCTGCAATATCAAGGAGGATAGTCACTTTAACTCTAAGTCTAATATCTCAGATGAACGAAATTTTGATGTTGAAGATCTTCCCACTTATGATAGTGGAGAATATAGTGACTTTCAAATTCTCTTACTTAATAGTTTAGATACCTTAAATAATAATATCAAAAGAATCGACACAAGATTAAAGAAGGTTGAAAACTTTATGTCAGCACTCAAGACAAATAATCCATATAATAAGATTAGAGAAATGACAGATGACTTTATCAGCATTTATGCAAGTGAAAAAGATAAGAAGTCGGTAAATATAAATACTGAAATTAGAGACCGAGTGTTAAAGCAAATATCACAGTCTTATGGTATAAAAAACAATGCATCTTTGGCGATTAATACAGCATTACTCATCAGTCTTTATAATGAAAATAACTAAAAATCCTCATTCACGCGAATGAGGATTTTTTAATGCTTACTTTATATAATTATATTTTTAGCTTCTCAAGCAATCCTTTATATACTTCTAACCTTTGATCAGGAGGAAGTTTATTGATTTTATCAATTACTAATTCAGCTATTGCATTTCCCATGGAATTTTCTGCTCTGTCCTTATCTAATATATTCACTTCAACTTTTATTCTACTTTCCATTACTCTTCCCCCTTTGTAAATGATATTCTGAGGGAAGTTTGTACTATTCTTTGAAACCTTTATATGATTAAATATAATATTTCCATTAAATCAATTAATAAATAATTACTACTATAGTACTGGCATAAGATGTAATAATAGTCTCTTATTTCATATTTTGATAAAAGGTACAACACATATCTAATATCAATTCTTAAAACAATAAATATGAAAATAGTTTCATGGAGGTGAAAATTATATCTACTATAGCTATTTATTCTCGTAAATCAAAATTCACAGGTAAGGGAGAATCTACTGAAAATCAAATAAAACTCTGTAAAGAATATGCTTATAATCATTTTCAAGTAGGGGAAATATTAATCTATGAAGATGAAGGATACTCTGGTGGTAATACTGAACGTCCTAAGTTTCAAGAAATGATTAAAGCAGCAGAAAATAAAGAGTTTAATGTCTTGATATGCTATCGTTTAGATCGTATAAGTAGAAATATTGCAGATTTTTCTTCCCTTATAGAAAACCTCCAGGAAAATAATATTGATTTTGTTTCAATAAGAGAACAGTTTGACACATCAACACCTATGGGTAGAGCTATGATGTATATATCTTCAGTTTTTGCTCAGTTAGAAAGGGAAACTATTGCTGAAAGAATCAAAGATAATATGTATGAACTAGCTAGAACTGGAAGATGGTTAGGTGGTAATACTCCTACTGGATATACTAGTAAACCCAAACAATATGTAAATAAAGATGGAATAACTAGGAAGATGTACGTACTTTCTTCTATAGATAGAGAATTAAAACTAATTAAGTCTCTTTATAATAAATATCTTGAGTTAGGTTCATTAACTCAACTTGAAAGTTGGACATTAGAAAATAATATTAAAACTAAAGCTGGTAATGATTTTGATATAAGTGCATTGAAAATGATACTTAGTAATCCAGTCTATGTAATATCAGATAAACAAATACATAAGTATTTTCAAAACCATAAATCTGATATAGCCAATAATATAGATGACTTTGATGGAATCCATGGTCTAATGGTATTTAACAAACATGATGAAAGAAAAAAAACGATTACTAAGAAAGACAAATCAGATTGGATTGTAGCTATTGGAAAACACAAAGGAGTTATACCTTCAGATGATTGGATTAAAGTTCAAGAGCAGCTTATTAAGAACCGTAAAAAGGCTCCCAGAAGTGGTACTAGTAATGTTGGTTTACTTACTCCTTTATTAGTCTGTAAGAATTGTGGCTCTAAACTAAGGGTTATTTCTTCTAGAAAGAACAATAATATTTATCACTACTACAAATGTACTCTTAAGGAAAGATCACGAGGTAACAAGTGCAATATAAAAAACCTTAATGGCCGATTAGCAGATAAATATGTTATAGATGAAATAAAGAAAATTAACTATAAAAATAGTGAAATATATAAGCAGTTGAAATCAATGGAAAATAGAATTGTAACTGAGTCATCCAGTGATAAGTATCAGAAAGAAACACTGTTAAGAGAACTAGAAAATCATAAAAGAGCAGTAAGTAACCTTACAGCTCAATTAGCAGAAAATAAAGAATCTAAAGCTTCTAAATATATAATTGAGAAGATAGAGGAGTTTGATAATAAAATCAAGAAGATTGAGTCGAAATTAAATAATATAAAGCAGTCAAATAAAGTGATTAATGAAGAAATCAAACGAATTGATGAGCTGTTTAATTTAATAAGGTATTTTTCAGATAATATTGCTAAGCTAGAATTTAAAGAAAAGAAGAAATTGCTATCAAAGATTATTGGTGAAATTTGGTGGGATGGGGTTAGTATAAAGATAGATATAATGAGTTAATATGTTGTGAAATAAAGAGGATCTTAATTACCCAGTAACATATTTATTTCACAACATATTAACTTAAAACAAATTATAATCTAGACTTCTTTAGTCTTTGTGCATACTACTAGTTATCTCGTGTATAATACATATTGTTACAATAAAATGAGAGGAGATTTATTTCATGAAAATACCTATAAGTATTGAACAGAAAAAAGCAATTGCTAGTATACTAGCAGATATAATATATGAAGAAATGCTCAAAGATGTAAAAGCTAAGAAGAAAATAATCCAAGAAGATATAAAATATAAGCATTAGACTTATTATTTTTTGCTAGCAATAAGAGTTATTATAAATTTTTAAGTTTATAGTAAAAAAACAATTTATTTTTCTTAATTGCTTCACTATTTTCCTTGAACTTAAGGTACGCACTAGCAGCTTTGGATGCCATTATAGAACCACCAACTACAGCTGCTTGATTTAATGACACAGATGAGATATTTGATATAGCAAATCCAAAAGCTCCTGTTATAATCGTATTAGACTTAATAGACTCTTTAACAACAGTAGACATGAACTTCCGAAGATAACTATTTTCTTTTATAGACTCTTCAATTTCTAGTATTTGATCTGCTATATACTTACGGTATATCTTATCAACATCATACTTAAAATCATTACTATCAGGTATACTATCAACCTTTTCAGATAAATCACTTAAACCACTTCTAAATCTAATCAAGGGATTATTCAATTCTTTTCTAATATCAAGTATTTCATCTATAGAGAAGTTTTCAAATGTTGGGAGATTTTGAAACAAGTTATGCATTAAAGTAAATTCTTTATTGATAGAATCATAACCTTTGTGACTATTAATTTTTTCCCTATTCAACACGATTTTACTAGTTTTAGTATCAAACATAGGATATTCAGCATCTTTTACAATGGTGTCATTTATAAAATCTGTGTATTTTTTTAATATTTTATTTGAGTACCTCTCTACCATACTATCAGTAACATTTTCTATATCGAAATCTTGAAAATCATTAATGTCTATAGCATCATACAGTTCAACAAAGTTTAGATTTCCTAGCTCAAATGGTGTTTTTAGGTTTATGACACCTGTTTTTTCAGCTAACTCTGTTCCTTTCTCATTTAATTGATTTAATAGTTTATCAATTTGCTTTATAGTATCTTTAAATTCTTTTGTACGTCTTTGTTTTCTTGAAAAGCCTTTCAACTTTGTTAAAAAAGAAAGAAACTCTGTTTTTTCATCATCATTTATTTTTTTACCTAAAGTTTCAAAAAAAGGCAATAGATTTTCTAATACATTTATTTTATCTTGCCATGTTAAATTATTAATAAATAAATATGGCAAGATTCCAGAACTTGTAAAACTACACAAGTCTACTTTATCAGCATATAATAAAGCTGTCTTTAGAAGTTTTATTTCCTCATTAATATTATTTTGTGGATAAGTAATTAGAGTAATTTTCATAATCTTCTCCCTTTAAATACTAATCTATTGAAATAGTTAAATATTACTACATCTAGTTATCCTAGTCTCAAATAATCTATTTACGCTTTGTATAAATACGTATTCTACCACTGTCTTTTTTGTGCGAACTAATATAATTATTATCTTCCAACTTACTAATAAGTGATCTATTCAAATCACTGTCCATTATCGTTGGATTTTCACCTTTATTAGTAATTCGTGAATATGGTTTACCTAAGCTATTTAGACAATCAGTAATATCTTCATCTTCTAACATTACCATTTGATCTATTAATAATTTAGTTTTCAATTTTTTTGTAGTAAGTCCCTTATATAGCTTTTTAAATAAAGGTTTATTAATTTGATTAGAACCAGATTTACAGTTAGTCAAAACCTCGTATATCAAATTTATCTCATCAATAGTATTAGCTATTTCATTAATATCTACGCCACGCAAAATTTTAACTTTGTTAGAACAGTTAATTTCTTTAGAATGTAATATATTAGTAATATCATTACTGTCTATCTTATACTGTGTCAACTCTTTCAAAAACTTATCAATATTCTTTTCAATTAATAAAATAACTTTATCTTTATGAAATTCTCTTATATTATCATAGGTCTCTTTAGTCAGTTTAATTAAATTACAACTAATTAAATCCTCTACTCGAGTATGTGACATATTAGTCGTGTCTATTTGAGTATAAACATAAGGTATACTTTTAGTTAGTTTTATAAATATGTTCTTTTTAATACCTTCACAATGAATAATTGCTCTTGAAATTTTGTTATATACCTCATCACTAAATTGATTTTTTTTGAATAGTTTTGTCTCTGATAATATACTACAATTTTGTTCACTATTTAAAAATGAAATCATGCTATTATCTATTTTTTCAGCATATAAAAAATAGTTGATCAAATTATTCCAAGTCACATCTATTTTTGAATTATTAATTAAATAACTCCACAATTCTTCATCAACAGAAGTAATATCATTAAGTACTATTTCTTCTTTATCTATTATTAGTTTTTTACTCTCTTCATCAATGTCTGATCTATTTAGTAACATCTTTAATATATCCTGTGTTTCATATTTGTTCTCTGGAAGTTGCAAAAAAACTTTATCTATATAAACCTGCATATTATTATCAATATAGTTCCAGAGTAAGCTGTTGTTGGAGTTAATAATGCATGTTAAATTCCTAGCATATAAATCTTGGAGATTGCATCCTTCTTTTTTATGTGCTATTTGAATAATCATATTAATGTTAATTTGATACAATTCATTCCTATAAATATAATCATGTAGCCTCGATTGAGTCAAAGTATCTTCTATATCAATAAACTTCACTTCTAACTGGCTGAATACCTTTTCCACCTTCTGATAGTCTGTCTTTTCTATCAATTTAATGAAGTCGTTCGTTTCTGAAATATATTCAGTTAAAACTTTATCTGAATTTATACTTTGAATACTGTCAAAATCGGCATAGATTATAATATCTCTTATATACTTTTTAACCCTTTTAGCAGGAAAACTTGACTCATTTATTATAGCTTGTCCAATATTATCCCAAATTTTACATAGTAGTTTTATAAATATATCTTTATGTTTAGTAATATCCATAAAAGAGTCTATAAAATCGACAGAATATCTACTCTCATTAGACAACTGATCTAATACTAGATTTAAATATTCTTGGTAATTTTCATAGTCTCTATATTTAAATAGATAATCTACAAGGCTATAATTTAATATTTCTGGCCTTTTAAACTCAACTCTATTCAATCTACTTATTACAGTATTAATATTATTAAGCTTATAATCAAAACCTAAACTTTCTTGATCTTTTATACTTAAAACAAAGTTCTTATCCTCATAAGTCATACTTCCTGCATAAAAATAAGTTATATAATTATGATATTCTTCATCAATATATCCATTCCTTAGTAAAAAAATTCTTAATTTGTTTTCTTGTGAATCATCTTTAAATACACTATCAACACCTACTTTTTCGATGATTTGAGATAATGACCACGAATTAACTTCAAGCAAATCACTTTTTATATTGCTAATTTTCTCCTTTATTTCTTCTATATCGGATTCCGTTTTCGATTCTAACCTTTTAGCTCTTTCATAAAATCCTATCTTATTTGGAGACATATTAATCATATCAGAAGGAGTATAGCTCTTACCCCAAGTTCCATTGCTATTAATTACAACTATTCTATTGAAAGTTTTAAGAATACTAAAAGCATCCTGTCTATCATAAAATTGGTTTATTTGATGTCTTGTGTTATCTACATTAAATTCACGTATGCTTGTATTATTACCTCTTAATAAGTATATGAACGCAGCTTTTAGCTCTCTTACTGAGTTTAAATGTTCTTTTTCATACTTTTTAATCTCAGCCTCAAATTCAGAAAGTTTACCTATTAATTCCTTGGTCAAAGAAGAAATCAACGATTTCTTCTTATTAAAAATCTCAGATGTATATCCCTGGTTAAATTGTAGTCTTGCAAAGTCTTTAGGATATATGTTTTTATATACAATCATTGCGAATAACTTCTCCGAATTTAAAGTGATATTACTATGATTTTTCAAGTAAATAATAAACTCATTAAAAATATTATTCAATATTCTCATATCATCTATATATACTGTAATATCGTTTATAAATGATTTGGATAGTATATTTTCATAACCAGCTTCTTCAATCTTCTTAAATAATTTTTCATTCGAATTAGATGAATTTATAACAGGTAATACTGGTATAATGAAATCAAAGAACTTTGTTCTTTCTTTATTTATAAAAATTTCATCTTTAATTGCATATATAAAAACTACTCTTCTTTTAATTTGTTCAGAATTATTAATGAGCGTGTTTAATTCACGTAATTTTGTGAATATTTCAATTTCCTCAAACCTATCTAAGTCCTCTATTATAACAACATTATATTTAGTAACTTCAAAAAAATATAGAATTTCATCTAAGTATCTATTAAATACCGAGTCATTATCTTCATTATTTTCTCTGTCTAAAGCCAATTCAGTACTCTGTACTTTTATTTTGCTTAATTTCACTCTTTTCAGTAGTGTACTTATGAAAGCAGTTAACATAAAAAAAGTTGTTATTACGAAAACAACAAATAAAATCATTAAGTGAGTATTTGTAAAACCATTATCTTGTAATACAGATATATTGCTTTTTACTTTAGGTATAGTTGATGGAAAAAATATCAATATTCCCGAAATAACAACGCTAAGTATAATAAATATCCATTTAATAATATCTATTAGTTTTATGTTCTTTATTTTTCTGAATCTTGAGTACGGAATCCTCTTAGTTTTAACTCTATAGAAAAGTTGTTGTAATATACTCTTTTCTATTGTTAATTTATCTTCAAGTTTTCTATTATAACTCTTTTCTTTATCATCTTGAAAAGTAGCTAACGATAAATTAATATAATGATAACTTGGATGGTTTTTAGAGTAAGTCTTTAAAATACTACTTTTCCCTGACCCATAAGTTCCTGTTATAGCAATATTAAAAACATTTTGATCTTTTAATGCATAGTTGATGGCATCTATATAATTTTTCTTCTTCTCAACATTATCTATTGGAGCTAAATTCGTATATGGTAGTTGTTCTTCACTAGCACTATTCTTTACATATGATTCTAGTTTTTTCCATGACATCTGTAGTTTCCTTTGCAAATTTATGAGTTTATTAGATACAAATATTGTTATAAACTTAAAGAACACAACTATCATTTTTCCTTCCCCCTAGTTATACTTATTATCCCTATACAATAGTCTTTATTTTTAATATATACAAGTGTTCATCAGCTTTTTGGAGGCAAGGTAATGTTTATAATAAAACTGGATAATTATTCTACAGTTTCCTCTAACCTCTTAAGTACTATGATAAACTAGCAAATAATTTAATAATGGTTATTCAAATTCATTGTTTAACATTTAATGGAAAACATCTATTAATTATTAGTATATTATTCCCTGATCATAAAATCAACTCTTTCATCCCATAAAAATACATGTATTGACAATTATTTCAATTTTAGCTTTCATTCTTTCCTTAGCAAATAGCATAGTACTTAATTATTAATATAACTCTAATATTGTACTATTCTAAAGTCTTTAATGTTTAGTTATATTTAGTTATTTATATCTTTATCCACACATACCTGAAGCTATATCCATGGCAGACAGAGTTGTAGTTTTATCTAACCGACCAGCTACTGTAAAAAAGGTATTTGATATTGTTTTAACCTGTCCCAATGGAGAACAATCTCCAATGAAATGCAGAGAAGCTCCTGAATTCAGGCATTACTTCAATAAAATATGGAAGGAGCTTGATATTCATGTCTAGGAAAAAAAATCAAAATATATCAAAGGAACATACACAGTTTATTAGAAAGATTAAGAGACGTAATAAAACAGTTCACATAACTCAAATTGCAATATTGATAATTGGTTTAGCTCTATGGGAGATAGCTGCTCAAATGCAATGGATTGATGCATGGCTAACAAGTTATCCTAGCGCCATTTGGGATTTGTTTGTAAAGTATCTTTATAACGGGTCATTATTCCATCATGTCGGGGTGTCTTTAATGGAGGTAATAATAGGCTTTGTAGTAGGTACCCTGCTTGGGATATTAATAGCTATATTGTTATGGTGGTCAGATTTTATCTCTAAGGTTCTTGACCCATACCTAGTAGTTCTTAACAGTCTACCAAAAACAGCTTTAGCTCCTATAATTATACTTTGGGCTGGTGCTGGGTATTCCGGTATTATCACAACTGCTATTGCCGTTTTAATAGTTATAACAATTATGAATATATACAATGGATTTAGGGCAGTAGATGAGGATAAAATTAAAATGCTTAAAACATTCGGGGCTACAAAGTATCAGATTTTAAGAAAGGTAATTATACCAGCTAACATCCCTACTATGATTAGTACTATGAAAGTAAATATAGGACTTTCTTGGATAGGTGTAATAGTTGGGGAGTTTCTAGTTTCTCAAAGTGGAATTGGTCACTTGATTGTATATGGTGGTCAGGTGTTTAGATTAGATTTAGTTATGATGAATGTTATTATTTTAGCTGTTTTAGCATCACTAATGTACCAGATAGTTGCCTTTATTGAGAAAAAGTTTACTAGATAGAGACTATTAGAAGTACTATGATATTACCTATCAAATATCATAGTACTTCTATATTTCTATATACTCTTTTTATTAATCATACCAGATAATCAATGTACTTTACTTATCCGCTATCAATGCTCTAAAATATATGCCCACTTCTTACCGCTATATATTTGAATAGGAAGTCGTATTATATTTTTAACATAAGGTTTTTGAACTAAGTTTTCCATATTATAACTCATTGGAGCTATTGCCATACTATCTACAAGTATCCTTTCAGCTTCTACCATATAGTCAACACGTTCCTTTTGATTAAAATTCTCCATAGCCTTATTTACATACGAATCATATTCTTCGTTAAAAAAGTTTCCATAGTTATAGGAACTTTCACTTAATAATATCTCCATAAAAGTCACAGCATCATTATAATCAGCTATCCATCCTCTACCTACCATGGTAAAATCTCCACTAACACATCTTTTCTGCCTAACCGTTGAAGTTGATTGTTCAATCCCAATCTTTATTCCAGAGTACTTTTCAATCATTTCTTGATATAGCTTAGCGTATTTTAGAGAAGAATCTGATTCACTAGTTAAGTAGGTTATCTTTCCTTGAATATCATCTAATGTCATTCCTTGTTCTACTAATCCTTCTTGTACTAAATCTTCAATTTCTTCTTTATTTGCACCATTCCCAATATCACTAAATAGTCTCTTTCCAGCTATCTCCCTAAATGTTTTTCCATCATATCCTGAAATTCCTGGAGGTACAAAGGCATATGCTGAATCTCTAATGCCATAAGCTAGCGTTTCAAAGACCTTGCTTTGATCAATAGACATTCTTATTGCTCTTCTAATTTTAGGACTAGAAATGTATTTATTATCAGTATTAAATGTATAGTAATATGTAGTTCCATTGCTATAATTTTTTCTCTTATCTTTATATTGTTCTATAAACTGACTTGGTAGTTTTTGATAATCTATTTGGTCAGTTTTATACATTCCCATAATAGAAGAAGAATTTTCAACTATAAGATATGTTATTTTGTTTAATTTCACTGATTCCTCATCCCAATACAAAGGATTTTTTACTAATACTAGCTTTGAATGAAAATCCCATTCCTCAATCATAAATGGACCACAGAATGGAACCAACTCTTTTTCTGCCCCATATCTTTCTCCATACTCTTTTACCAAATCTTTCCTTACAGGCAAGAAAGCGCTATGCTGAAGTTTACTTATAAAAGCTGAATTAGGAGCCTGAAGAGTAACTTCTAAAGTATTATTATCTAAAGCCTTTATTCCAACTTTTTCAAAGTCAGTTATATTTCCCTGGGAATATTCCTCTGCATTTAGTACGTCATATGCTAAATAAGTATAGTCAGAACTATTATTTGGATCCAATAGCCTTTTCCATGAATATTCAAAATCCTTTGCAGTCACAGAAGTTCCATCTGACCAATTAGCCTCTCTTAGATAAAAGGTATAGGTCTTACCATCTTCACTTATATCCCAATCTTTAGCTATACCAGAGCCTTTTTTCACTGTCCCATCTTCATCTAATCTAATTAATCCCTCTAAAGTATCTTGAAGTATTTCAAGTGCTACTATATCGGAACATAGTTGTGGGTCTAAATTAGATAGGTCATCAGTTAGTAAAAGTCTAAGCTCTTGGTTCTCAGCTAAAACTTTCTTTTCATTACTTGCATTTTTATCTATATTTAAATCAGTAGATATATTTGATTTTTCACAAGCTACAAATGATAATAGGGCTACTAATACAAGTACTATTAAAGCATTATTAATCTTCCATTTACTCATCTAAATCCCTCCTAGACCTTGAATTTATGTTAAATTTCTCATAGGTTATATTGTCAGACTTCATATATGTACCATCCTTAGAAAGGATAACGTCGTTTGTTCCAATAAAAAATCTAGTTATACCCTTATCATTATAAAAAGTTATGTCTGCTGCAGGTTGTTCTATTGGCTCGTCTACTTCATAAAACTCGGCATTATTCAATAGATTTTCCAAATCTTCTATCTCATTCTGCAAAGTTATAACTCTCATGTTACGAGCAAAGTAATATCCAATAACCACACGGTGAGAATTCTCAATTTTTCCTTCTGACAAATTTATTATATTATGGTCTAATCCTTTTTCTACATACTCCGAAAATGAATGTTTGATATTTTCCTTATATATATTCCATATATCATCATAATTAATTTCCTTTGATTTTACATAAGTTCCATCCTGTAATTTGATAAAACTTAGATTATCTATATACAGTCTAGTTCTACCATTGTCACCATAGAATATTACTTCTAAGTTTCCTCGATATCTAGATTTATCAAATTTATAAAATTGCGTATCAGAAAATAAATCCACTAATTTTTCTACTTCTTCTTTATTTATTATTTGGGCAGTTCTACTATAGAGAGCTTGAGAAATAGTAACTCTCACCGAATCCTCTATTTTCTCCTTCAATGAGTTCTCTATCTTCTCACCTAATGAGAATTCTTTTTCAAATGCTAACTTTTCTACCTCTTTTCTGTAAATAGAAGCTAATTTTCCTATACTTATGTTATCGGATTTTACATAGCTACCATCTTCTAATCTAATAAAGTTCTTATTGTTCATGTAAAACTTTTTTGTTCCTTGTTCACTATTAAATATTATATATAATATAGGTTCTTCTCTAGGAGTATCAACTTTAGAAAACTCTGCTTTATTAAATATATCTTCTAGCTCTCTTATTCTTGCTTCGTCAGTGATTGAAACAGTTAAACTATTTTTTTCATATCCCATCTGTATCTCTGTTGAATTATTAATCTTTTTATCTCCTAAATCTTCACATCCTGCTATAAATAAAATAAATAAACATGATGATACAAATACTAAAAGATACAAAGATTTCTCCTTTTTTGTCATGTTTATAAACTCCCCTTTTTGCTATAGTTATGTGTCAGTAATATAAATCCTATAATAGGTACTGGGATTATAGAAATAACTATTATAAATATATAATATTAGACCTTGCACTAATTAAAAATAATTCAATTGTTAATTTTCTTTCCACAAGCTATCTCTCTTCTCATATCCCTTCTCTAATGGTTAAATAGCTACTTATTTTTTTAGAATTATACTTATAAAAACTTAATGCCATTATACCATATTTTTACATAATAATCTATTTATTGAATCCCTTTTAATATCTTCATAATTTAATAATGAAAAAAATTGCATAGTTATAATTTAAATATTTTTAAATAAAATTGCATAGAATTTTAATATGTATTTTTTATAATAAACTCTTTGCTCTTATTGACTTATACTCTTCTTAAATGTATAATAAATTATAAATAATGAACAGGAGTTTACTAATGCAATATTTAAAAGAAGAAGTGAAAAAAGCTATAGTTAAGTCCGCTATAAAGGAGTTTAAAGAAAAGTCTTATACAAAAGCCTCTATGCGTTCAATAGCCAAAAATGCAGGGGTTACCGTAGGAAATATCTATAGGTATTTTGACAATAAGGATGATTTGTTTAACTTTATTGTTGATCCAGTGTGGAATGACCTTGAAAGAGTTATGTTTGAACACTATACTATGTCTGCGGATTTATTTCCTATAACTGAAATTATTACATCTGTTATGGATATTTATAAAAGGTCAAACAATGAGCTCTTTATATTATTTCAAAATAGTGCTGGCTCTAAATATGGTAATTTTAAAGAAAGACTTATAGGTCTTATAGAAAAGCGTATAAAAGGAGAGTACCTTCCTATTTTGAAAGAAAATAACAGAAACTTAGATGATAAATTCATATTTTATATAATATCCAATGCCATTGTGGATAGCGTATATATTATTATGAAAGAATGTGATGATGATTTTAAAAGGGCTGAGTCTTTAATAAAACAGACCATAACTATTTTCTTCAATGACTTAGCTAAAAGAATATAACTATTATGTATAACAGCATAATGGTTATATTTTATAATTAAAAATGAACAATTGTTTATTACTGTCCAATTTTTTTAATTTAATAGTGAAGGGAGCTGATAAAATGAAAACACTTGCAAATTTTATCGTAGAAAAAAGAAAATTGATATTAATTATTTTTTTAATTTTTACTGCTATAAGTATCATATTCATCCCAACGGTTGGAGTAAATTACAATTTAAGCTCTTATTTACCTAGTGATATGAATACTAAAAAAGCAATTGATGTTATGGATGAAGAATTCAATCTATCAGGTCAAGCACAAGCTATGATTGAAGATATTACTATACCTGAAGCTCTAGACTTAAAAGAAAAAATCAAAAATATTGATGGAGTAAAAGGCGTAATTTGGCTTGATGATTTGGTTGATGTATATGAGCCAATGGACTTTCTTGATGAAGAGTTAATTGAAAGTTATTATAAGGGCAGTACAGCCCTATTTCAAATAGAATTCAGTGAAGATGATTATAGTCTCAATACTGGTGCTGCTATTAATGATATTGAAGAGATCATTGGTGAAAAAGGTATATTAGGAGGAACTGCTGTTAGCACTAAGGCAATGCGGGAAAGTACATTGAAAGAAGTTCTTTCAATTTCAATGATGGCATTACCTCTATTTATTCTAATATTATTATTAACAACTCAATCTTGGTTTGAACCAGTAATATATTTATCTGTTATAGGTATTTCAGTTCTTATTAATATGGGAACCAATGCTATTTTCGGCGATATATCTTTTATAACACAATCAAGTGCAGCAATTCTTCAATTTGCTTTATCCATGGATTACTCCTTATTCCTATTGCATAGATTCACCGAAGAAAGGGATAAGGGCTTAGAGGTGAATCAAGCTATGAAGGTAGCTATTAGAGAATCTTTCTCCTCTCTCGCATCCAGTTGTCTAACCACTGTAGCTGGTTTTGCAGCCCTAATGTTTATGCGATATAGAATAGGTCAAGATATGAGTTTAGTACTAGGCAAAGGAATCTTATTAAGTTTAATAAGTGTAGTATTCTTGTTACCAGGTGTTACAATTGTTTTCCACAAAGTTATTGAAAAAACATATCATGGGTCTGTACTTCCTTCCTTAGAAAAACTAGGAAGAAAAACAGTTAACCTTAGATTTATTGTTATCCTGGTTGTATGTATACTAGTTATCCCTGCTTACCTAGCCCAAGGTTCAAACTCATTTATTTATGGTGAAACCTCAATCACTTCAAGTGAAGAAACAGAAACTGGTCATGCTCAAAAAATGATAGAGGAAAAATTTGGGGTATATAATCCAATAGCTTTATTAGTTTCAAAAGGAGATATACCTACTGAGATAGATGTTACTAATACACTAGAAGACAAACCGTATATATCTTCAGTTCAAGGTCTAGTAACTGTAGTAGATCCTAATATCCCTAGAGAAGCTTTACCAAATGAAGTGTTATCTAATTTTGTATCTGAAAATTATAGTAGACTAATTCTCACTTTAAATACACCAGTTGAAAGTGAGATAACCTTTAATGCAATAGATGATCTCCACAATACGTTAAAGAAATACTATGATGATGATTACTACTTAATTGGTACATCTTCAAGTGTGTCAGATATTAAAGAAGTTGTAGATAAAGACTTTACTGTAGTGAATCTTATATCAATAATTGCTGTAGCCGTAATAATGGCAATTACATTTAGATCCATAACTTTACCTATATTATTAGTTTTAGTAATTAAATCTGCCATTTGGATTAATATGTCTGTACCATATTTCATGAACTCTCAGCTTTCTTTTATTGGGTATATGATAGTTAGTGCTATACAATTAGGTGCTACAATTGACTATGCTATTCTTCTAACTAATAGATATATGGATAATAGAAAATCTATGGCAAAAAAGGATGCAGCAGTCAGTGCAATTCGAGATTCAGGCTGGTCAGTTATTACATCTGCCCTTATACTGTTTGTAGCAGGTATGGGAGTTCGTTTTATGTCATCTATAAGTGGCGTTTCAGAAATGGGTTTACTAATAGGCCGTGGAGCAGCATTAAGTGGAATTATGGTTTTAGTAGTACTTCCTCAGCTCCTAGTAATGTTTGATTCTGTTATAGACAAAACTACCTTTAAAAAAGTGTCTTTTAAGAAAGCGCCTAAATAAATAATATTCAATCAAGAAAGGAGAAATAATTATGAAGAAAAAAAATATATACAAGTATACAGTCATAGCAATGGTAACTATTATATTAATGTTCAGCTTATCTATAGTTTCACACCCAAATGCTGTAACCTACTCTATTAGAAATAGTTTCTATCCAGATGAAACTCAAAGTCAAGAAGCTCTTAAGGATGAGACAGTTTATGGTGTGTTGGGAACAAATGGACAGATTGACTCGCTTTATGTAGTTAATCACCTCTATGTACCAAAGGATGGAACCTATGTAGATTATGGAGACTATGAAAATATTACTAATCTTTCAAATAATATTGAGCCTATAGTATCTGAGGATACGATTAAATGGGATTTGAAGGAATCCTTTAATGGATTTTATTATAAAGGAGAGTTAAAAGCAAAAGAGCTACCTTGGAATTTTGATATTAAGTATAAATTAGATGGTGAAGAAATATCCACCAAGGATTTAACAGGTAAAGATGGAGAAGTTAATATAATTATTTCAGCAACACAAAAAAAGGATACTAAGGATACTGTAGATTATTTTAATAAAAATTATGGTATGCAGATCCAAGTTCCTATAAACCTAGATAATAGTAAAATCATTAATGATAGAGGAGCAAATAAGGTGATAGCTGGAAAGACGGCTACACTAGCTTATACTATTTTATCTGGAGAATCTGGAACATATGAAATTACCCTTGAAGCTAAGTCTTTCGAAATGGATAGTATTAATATTAGTATTACCCCAATGAATTTTTCTTCTATGATAGATACAGGAGAAATTACCGAAGGATTCAATTCCCTAAGTGAAGGTATGGGTGGAATGGTTAATGGTACTAAGGAGTTAAAAAATGGCACAGCAGAACTAAGCAATGGCATTAATGAACTTACCAAGGGTCAAACTAATTTAGTTGAAAACGGAAATCTTATGGTTGATAAGATGGAAGAATACAGTGAGGGTCTTAAAAATCTAGACACCTCTATAACTACAATTGAGAGTGGCTCTAAGGAAATTAATAATGGACTTTCTCAAATTTCCCAAGAAGGTAATTCTTTAGTAGAAGGCTATAAACAGATGGCAGACAATATAAAAGAGCAATTACCATCGGAAGAAGAAAAAGTCCAGTTACAAGCATTAGCTCAATATGCAAACAGTACAGATCCAACTATGGTTCAATTGGGTGTTATGGCAAACTCAATGCTTGAACAAATTGCAGGTCTAGAAAAAATGCATGAATCTCTTGAGACATTAAATGGAGGCCTTTCTAAATACAATAGTGGAGTATCAAATATCGCTAATAATTATGGAGATTTTCATAACGGCTTAAGTCAGTTACCTATGGCAACTGGACAATTATATGAAGGATATAATTCCATATTAGAAGGAAATAAACAATTTATGAATGGATTATCAAATGTTAATGATGGAATGATTGATTTGAATAATGAAGTAAAGTTTCTACCTGACAGCGTCGACCAATTAGTAGATGGACAGGAAAAGATTAAAGGTGGTATAGATGAAGCTAATAACTCTATAAATGCTATGTTAGGTGAAGATAAAGAAGAATCCAGCCTTGTCTCCTTTGTAAATCAAGATAAAGGAAATATAAACTCAGTTCAATTTATTTTAAGAACTCCTAGCATAACTATATCTGAAAAAAAAGCTGAAGTTACACAACCTGATGAAGAAAATAAAAACTTTATTGAAAGACTTATTGACTTATTTAAGAATTAATAAAAATATCAAAGCCCTCTAAGTTTTTGAATCAAAAACTTAGAGGGCTTTATTTAGATTTTAATTTTATATCTTTTGTTTATTTATATGATGGTCTAAAGAATTATATAAATCTTCAATGAAAACATCTACTATTTTAGGATGAAATTGACCTTTCTTATTTATCTCTAGCTCTTCTATAGCTTGTCTCACGGTAAGAGCCTTTTTATATACTCTATTAGATATCATAGCATCAAAGGCATCTGCAACACCTATGATACTAGCCTCTATAGGTTCTTCTACCAATTTCACCCTATTAGGATAGCCCCTTAAATCATATCTCTTATGATGAAACCTAACTGCATTAAGTATTACGTCAGAAAAACCTAAATTACTTAATATCTTATATCCTAGAACTGGATGCTCCTTGACTTTATCAAATTCTTCATTTGTAAGCTTATCAGGTTTCTTAAGTATATCTGATGTTATCCCGATTTTGCCTATATCATGTAAAATCCCCGCCACCTGTATTTCTTCACAAATACAATCGGAAAGATTCATCATTTTAGCAATTCTGTATCCATATTTACCAACTCTAATTGAGTGCTCCAGTGTAAGTCCATCCTTTGCTTCTAGAGATATAAGGAGCGACTTGATTATCTCCTTATTATTAGTATCAAGTCCCTTTAAATAAGATAATTCTTCAAGTTTATTTATGACCTTATTAGATATTCTTATTTTCATATACCAAACTACCCCTTTAAATTCAAAATGCTTGTATATCATTCCTTCATTTTAAATCATTATTCGCAAATAATTATTAATTAACCGAAAACTTATTTATGGACTCTTCAAGCTGATGAGCTAAGTCTTCTAGTTGTTGAGTATGGGTCTCTACTTCTTCAATTGAAGCAAGCTGTTCCTCTGTTGAAGCAGAAACCTCTTGAGTTGCAGCCGACGTTTGCTCAGATACAGCTGAAATATTTTCCATTACATCTACTATAGTATCCTTTTGCTCTCTCATTTCTAAACTACTTTCATTGATTTCCGCAACCTTCTCAATTAAAGACTTTACTGAAACCAATATCTGATTGAATATATCTTCTGTTTCCTTAACTACCACATCTTGTTCACTAACAGTAACTCTTGTTTCATCCATAGATTTAACTGCTGTCTTGGATTGATTTTGAATACTAGCTATAAGCTCTTTAATATCATTTGTTGCTTCAGATGACTCTTCTGCTAATTTTCTTACTTCATCAGCAACTACCGCAAATCCTTTTCCATGTTCTCCTGCTCTGGCTGCTTCTATTGCTGCATTAAGTGCCAATAAATTTGTTTGCTCTGCTATTTTAGAAATTGTTTCAGATATAACTCCAATTTCCGAGGTGCTTTTATCTACATTTATTACAATTTCATTAACCTTTTTAGAAGCGTCTGCTGTCTTGGTGGATTTTTCTGTTAAGGTCTTAACTATATCTAGACCTCTATTAGTAAGATTATTAGTCTCATAAGAAATTTCATTCATATAATCAGTGGTAGTTGATACTGATTCAATTCTTTCTGATATTTCATTAATTCTTAATACTCCATTTTCTGTATCCTTAGCTTGAGAACTAGTGCTACTAGCAATTTCTTCTATAGTTCTAGAGACTTCCCTAGTGGCTTGTGTGGTTTGTGTAGTAATATCTCCCAAGGATATAGATGTATTTAAAACTGTATGAGAAGAAGTCTTTATATCTTTAATTAGATTATTAATTCCTTCTAACATCGAATTAAAACTTTTACCTATTTGTCCAAATTCATCCTTTGAACCTATATTAACTCTAGTGGTTAGATCACCATTGGCTGCATTGGCAAAGGATTTCATTAACATATTTATTGGTTTAGTCGCTTTATAAGATATTACTATTGCAGCTATTGTAGCTAATATAAATGCTAATATAGCTATATATAAAGTGGTTTTTAATATTACATCTGTGTCATCTCTTAACTCTTCTTCTTCCATAGTGGCCATTAATTTCCAACCAGTGATTTCATTTGTAGTATAGCTTAAAAATTTGTCTTTCCCATCATAACTATATTTTTCAAATCCGCTTTCCCCAGATTTAGCAGTTTCCCAAAAGCTCTGCTCAGTAGCAATGTTTGTTCCAATAAGGTCTATATCATTATGTGCAATCATAGTACCGTTTTTGTCAGTTGCACAAACATATCCTTTTCTTCCAATAGTACTACTACCAAGAGCTTTAGATAGTTCATTTAATTGAATGTCAACTCCTATTACCCCAATTATCTCACCTTTGTCTTCGACAGTTCTGGCTGCTGTTACAACGACTTCCTTGCTATCGGCATCTATATATGGTTTCGTCCATATAACTTTTCCCACATTTTCTATTGCCGATTGATACCAAGGTCTGACCCTTGGATCAAATCCTTCTTCAAGATCTGCTTCTGGATATAAGTAAATCCCCCCTTCAGTTGTCGCAAAATATGTGCTTTTAATATCATTATTACTTTCTTTTGTAATTCTCAATTGTTCAAAAGCCTTCTCTTCTAAGTCTGGCTGATTAGAAAGATACTTATTAATATCAACTTGAATTGTTTCCATTCCCCCATCTGCATTTTCCCTCTCAACTTCTACTACATTATCTTGATTAATAGAATCATTTAACATCAACATCCATATAGAATCATTTGATAAAACCTCTGTTTGATTTTCTATTCCCTCTAAAAATCGAGTTACAGCTCTATTGGTTTCTTCAATTGTTTGTTCAGACGTAACTGCTAATTTTTCTTCTAACAGCCCGTATGATTTTTGATATGTAAAATATCCTAGTCCTATAATTGGTAGTAATGTAATAATCACAATAATAGCTATTAATTTATTCCTTGCACTATTTCTCGTGACTTTTTTTTCTGTCTTCTTCCTTGCCATAAAAAATCCACTCCTCTTCATTTTTTAATAATTATTTTTTATAAGTCCCATAAAAATATAGGTAAGTATTTGAATAAAATCATATCCACTATAAACTGAAATAAAAAAGAGCAGCTTCATTTGCCAAAGCTACTCTCTTCCCAAAGCACAACTATTTTGAGAAATTTAAATAACTATTAAACTTCGGCAGTTTGGCAACCATAGAGTTTTATTCCTTAGGTCCATAACTTTGCGTCCTCACCTTTCGATAAGTTTGCTATTATCGGTATAGTCAAATTTTTTAGATTTTGTTTTACTTTCATTACATATTCCTCAGGACTACAGCACTATTTTGGATTATATTACAAAATTAAACAAAATTCAACATATTTTAAGCAATAATTTGTTAGCTTAAGTGAAGTAATATACATATTTGTGTCAAAGACTGCATTTTGAAGTGAAATATTCTTACCTCAAAAAGACAATATTTTGTCCAACTAATCAACATAATTGCTTAGAAATAAATATTCTTTACATATAAAAGATATAGTAATAAATTATTATCTGTAATATAATATGGCACAAGAAAACCCAGCAATTATTTGCTGAGCTTTACACAAAATAATTTCTATATTTAATTTTTTCTTATAAGACTTTTCAATACATACAATTAAGAAAATTGCATATTTACAAATCCAATCTATTTCACTATAATATAATTCCTCTTATTCTATTTACTTCTTCAACAATAAATATATAAAGTATGGAGCACCAATAAGAGAAACCATAATTCCTGCTGGTATACCATTAGGTTGAATTACATTATGTCCAATTGTATCTGCAAATAATAACAACCAACCTCCAATCAAAACAGCAATTGGTATAGATAGCTGATTTCTAGGACCAACTAAGGTTTTTGCAATGTGGGGAGCCATTAGACCAATAAAGGAGATTCCACCAGAAACAGAAACCGCTGAAGCTGCCAGTGCTACAGCTGTTAATAAAAGCTGAATACGCTCTCTATCTACAGATATACCAACACTAATGGCTATTGGTTCACTAAGTCTTAAGATATTTAACCTATTTGCTTTATATAAAGTAAATGGAATTAAAACTATAAGCCATGGAAGAATAGCCAAAATAAAAGGCCAATCTGTTCCCCAAATATTTCCTGCTAGCCATTTTGCAATAAATTGGACTTTAACCCTTTCCGTAGAACTAATAATAACCATCATTAATCCTGACATAGCCATGGAAAGTCCTACCCCTACAAGAACCAATCTATTAGTCTTAAGACCTTCGTTTTTTTGATAGGAAAGCACATATATTATAAAGGCTGTAATAAGTGCGCCAGCAAATGCAACTACGGGAAGTAGATAAATAAAAGAAACAGCATTAACTGGGATAAATAAAAAGAATATGGTAACAGCAACTCCTGCACCAGAATTGATACCTATAATTCCAGGGTCAGCTAAATCATTTCTTGTGATTCCTTGCAATATTGCACCTGATAAAGATAGTGCCATACCTGATAAAAAAGTAATTAAAATTCTTGGCAATCTTAGTGAAAATAAAACGAATTCTTCTTTAAAAGAGCCTTGTCCCAATAGGGTAGGTATAAGCCTATTATAAGATAAAGAAGCATCTCCAATTCCCATGCTTATAACGATTGTAGCAATGATTAATGTTAATAAAGCAAATAATGTTAATCGTTGCTTTTTAATTAAATCTGGTTGTATCATGATAAAGCTTTACCCCCTTTGTGAACAATAAATAAGAAAAATGGTAACCCTAGCATTGCAACAATTGCAGCTACAGGTGTTTCATATGGAGCATTGATTGTACGTCCTAGAGTATCAGCAAGAAGCATTAAAGTAGCACCTAAAAAGATAGAAACAGGTATTATAAACCTATAATCTGTCCCAACAATTGCTCTGACTATATGAGGTATCATTAATCCAATAAATGCTATATTTCCAACTAATGCAACTGAAGCTCCAGTAAGTACAGTAATTACAATAAAAAGTATTATTTTAATTTGTATTGTCTTTTGCCCTAGTCCAACTGCCAATTCTTCACTTAGACTTAATATAGTAAGCTGTCTGGAAAGCATTATAGCTATAATTAGACCTACTACTATAAATGGAATAATAATTTTTAATTGGTCCCAAGTGGTACCAATCATTCCTCCTGCTGTCCACATTGATACATCCTTTGATAGCTTAAAATATATACTAATACCTTCTGCTATTGCATATAAAAAAGCTGAAACTGCAGCACCAGCCAATACAACTTTAAAGGGAGTAAACCCTCCCCGTTTCAAAGAGCTTATACCAAAAACTAGCATAACCCCTACTGCCGAACCTATAAAACAGGCAGTAAAAATAATATAATAATTGGCTGAAGGTATGAATGCTAACGTAATAGCCAATGCAGCATTTGCACCTGCTGTTAATCCAAGCAATCCAGGGTCAGCCAAGGGATTTTTAGTTATTCCTTGCATAATCGCACCGGATACCGCTAATGCAGCTCCAACAAATATTGCTGCCACTTCACGAGGCAAGCGAATTTCACGTATTATTAAAATATCATCATTTATTTTACTGGATGTTAAGGAAAGCCAAACATCTTTAATGGAGATATCTGCTGCACCTACTACCATCGCCACTACAAACATTCCTATAAATGCAAGTATCACTACAAATAACTTTAATCCAAATGAAGTGACACGTTGTTTCTTTTCCATACTAAATCTCTCACCTTTCATGTCAAAAATAAAGAAGAGGAACCCTTAAGTAAGAATTCCTCTGATGACCTTCTTTTTATTAGTTACCAAGTAAATTTTCTATGAAAAAGTCTAATTGATAATCTAATGTAATTGGATCATTAAAAGAGAATATATTAACGTCAACTGGAAATACACGATTATTCTTTACAGCGGGAATATTTTTATATGTCTCAGTTTCTTGGAATGAATTCTCCGCTTCTGAGTTTGTACTAAAAATTACATAGTCTCCCATATATTCAGAAAGCACCTCTGGTGATATGGCATAATACCCAGCTTCTAAAGCCATTTCTTTAACTTTCTCAGGCATTTTAAGTTTCATTTCTTGGTAAAGAATTTCCGTACCTCTACCCCAATTATCCCCGAACACATAAATTTGTTTGTTATAGCTTTCTACAACTGAAATTGTGGCGTCAGCACCAATTTTCTGTTTTACCTTTTCTCCTGCTTCTTGTGCCCTAGCTTTAAAATTATCTATCCATTCTTGAGCTTCCTGCTCTTTATTAAGCATTTTTCCAATCTCTATAATTTGAGTTAAATAATCTACCTTCCCATATGTAAAGGTCACTGTAGGAGCTATTTCACTCAACTTATCTAAGTTATTATTTGTTGGAGCAGCAACAATAAGGTCAGGCTCTAGCTCAATAATTTTCTCTAGGTTTTCATCTGATACTAGTTCAGCATCCTTTATATAATCATCATATAGTTTATTTTCCATAGTCCATGACTCCACACCAACTATGTCTTGGTCAAATTTCATAACACTTCCAGATAGGAAGGAATTCAAAACAATAATGCGTTGTGGATCAGCCGGTACTTCAATTGGACCATTCTCCGATTCATAAGTTATTGTTTGACTTTCATTTCCCTCTGATTCTTTTTCATCATCATTTGTTTGTTCCTGTGATACATTTTCCTGATTTTTACCTGTATTTGAAGATTCATCATTGTTAACAGTTTCATTGCTACAAGCACTAGTAATTAACACAAATACCATTAGAATTGAAATCAAAACTTTTTTCATTTTGTAACTCTCCTTTTAATAAATTGTATGTAACACACATTGGTTTATTTGTCCTTGGATCTCTACTAATTTCCGCATCAATATTAAATACTTCCTTCAAAGTATCTTTATTTATTACTTCTTCACAATTTCCAGCTTTAACTATCTGACCATCCTTAAGTGCGATTATATAGTCAGCAAATCGAGCAGCTTGATTTAAATCATGAAGAACCATGATAATAGTTCTCTTTTGTTCTTTATTTAACTTCTGCAATAATTCCAAAACTTCTAACTGATGAGCCATATCTAAATATGTAGTTGGTTCATCAAGAAATATAATCTCTGTTTCTTGCGCAAGTGCCATAGCAATCCAAACACGTTGACGCTGTCCTCCTGATAATGCGTCTATAGTACGGAACTTGTAATCTTTTGTTCCTGTTACCTCTAATGCCCAGTCAATTACCTCATAGTCTTTTTTTGTTAATCTGCCAAATCCTTTTTGATATGGAAATCGACCATATGAAACCAATTCCCCTACTGTTAATCCAGCTGTTCCTTCTGGGGTTTGAGGAAGTATTGCCATCTTTTTCGCAAGTTTTTTTGTATTTTCATGGATAATATTTTTTCCGTCTAAAACGACAGATCCCGATTGATGAGAAATGATACGTGTAATTGCTTTAAGTAATGTAGATTTTCCGCATCCATTTGACCCAATAATTGTAGTTATTTTCTTATCAGGTATCTCCACACTTAAATCCTTTACAACTAAATGCTGGTCATAACCAATGTTTATACTATTGGTATATAAGCGACTCATAATTTAACCTCCGCTTCTTGATAAAACTTATTTATTGATAACGATTATCAATGTCATTACATGAATCATTATATATTTGACTTTAGTTTCTGTCAATACTTTTTTACTGAAATCTGTTAACTTTAAGAAAACTTCATATTTATCTAGTCCTTTTAAGGGATGTTATGAGCTTAATCTAAAAAAATCTTTCTATTAAAATTCTCTAATAGAAAGATTTTCCTCATTGATTAATGCATTTAAATATTCTATTTTCTTTAAAACTCATCAGATATTTTTTGAAAATTACTTACCAAAGATTTCTTTTGCAATTCTTATTCCTGTGGGAGTGGCTGCCAATCCACCTAAAGCAGTTTCCTTTAAACTTGGGGATAGTAACTTTCCAACTTTATACATAGCTTCCACTACTTCATCAAAGGGAATGATACTCTCTATCCTCGCCAATGCCATATCAGCAGATATTAGTGCATTGGTTGCTCCAATTGCATTCCTTTTAACGCATGGACTTTCAACTAAACCTGCTATAGGATCACAAACTAAACCAAGAATATTTTTAATTGTCATAGCAGCAGCATGTAGGGATTCCTTAGGACTACCACCTTCTAATTCAACTATTGCAGCCGACGCCATTGCAGCTGCTGAACCCGTTTCTGCTTGACACCCACCATCGGCTCCCGAGACAGTTGCGTTTTTGGCAATTATTAATCCAATGGCAGATGCTGTAAATAGCCCTTCTACCAATCTATTTTTTTCAACTTGAAAATCTTCCTTTATTGCATGTAGAACACCTGGTAGCACCCCCGATGAGCCTGCAGTAGGTGCAGCTACAATTTGTCCCATTGATGCATTAACCTCTAGCACTGCCATTGCTCCAGCAACTGCTTTTAAAGTGGTTTTACCTGATAGACCCTTAGCATTATCATACCTTTCTTTAAGCTTTTTAGCATCTCCACCTACCAGTCCACTTATTGATTTTATTTCATCATTTAAGCCTTTTTCCACTGCATTCATCATAGTATCAAGATTATCTTCCATTTGGTCAAAGATTTCATTATAGCTTTTTTCAGTGTTTTCAACTTCTCTCAAAATCATTACTTCCCATATCTTTTTATTATGTTTCATGCAAATATCTATTAGTTTTTCCCCACTATCAAAATTATACAACTTCTTCACCTACTTTACAGAGAATCTATTATATAGACTTCTTTTATATTATTCGTTGAATCTTTTATGGCTCCAACTAACTCCTGCTCTAATTTATCATCGGATTCTATTACCATTAAAGCATCTCGCCCCTTATCTTGCCTATATACACTCATAAAGGCTATATTTATATTATGTTCTGATAAAATCTTAGTAATCCTAGCTACTACCCCTGGGCTATCTAAATGTCTTGTTATAAGTGTAGGATATTGTCCAACAAATTCCAGCTTCATTCCATTAATTTCAATAACCTTTACATTTCCTCCACCTATGGATGAACCCATTAATTCAACCAATTCATCATTCTCTTGAGTTACAATGAATTTCACAGTATTTGGATGCACTTCCTTTAAATCTGTCTCTATAAATTCATACTTAATACCTTTAGACTCAGCTATCTCCAAGGAATGCCTAAGATTTTCATCATCTTCCTTCATTCCCAACAATCCAGCCATTAGAGCCCTATCTGTTCCATGACCCTTATAAGTCTTAGCAAATGAGCCATGCAACAAAAACTTTACACTTTTTATTTCTCCTTTTATTAACTTTGAGACTATTTTGCCTAATCGTGCTGCACCTGCTGTATGTGAACTTGAAGGTCCAATCATCTTAGGTCCAATAATTTGAAAACTACTATAAGTATTCATATTTATCTCCTTTAGCCTATTATTAAATTCGAATTATAAACATTATAACATTGTATTCATAGCCTTTAAAGGCACTCTTTACTAAAATTGAAACTATTCTAGTGCTAGTGAATAAAAAAAACAAGTATCCCTCTAATTAAGCCGCTTTCAGAGAAACCTTGTTCTTTTAATTTTAAAATAATTCTTCTATCCACATTGAGCAAAGTTTAATTGCACCCCTAAATCCAATAAAGGGAGATTCATATAAATTAAAACTTCGACTATATATATCTCTAGATATACTAGTATTACATAGCCTACCTAACCTTTTTAATAGCATTGGCTGCGCCATAATAATTCCATCTAAATCTCTGGATATATTATTCATTATTTCCTTTTCTCCCCAATATGGGATTTTATCTGTTTCATATGCTTTACTATCACAACTAATATGTTTTATTTTCATTCCTATATCGTCACAGGCAAATTTTTTAATTCCTTCTACTACATCAATATGACCTGAAAGAGTGATCGGTCCTTTAAGAGGCCTGAAAGATACAATCTGCTTACAATAGTTATATCCATACTTTCCCTCATTCAATTCATTTTGAAGAAATTCTTTATTTATGGGTATATCTATGATTTTAGAAATTTCTTTTAACCATTTTTCAGTTTCATTATATCCGTAGGGGCGACAGTATATATATGGGGTATTAAATCTATCAGCTAACTCCTCTCCAGCTTTAATACCTTCTCTTCGAATAACAATATTTATATGGGTTGACCCCATCTTTTCTATGTCTGAAATAGATGCTTCAGAGCTAAGGGTACATATTGGATTTATATCAAAAGCTCCTTTAAGCATACGCTTTATCTCTCTTACATCAGATCTATACCTAGACAGATCACAACAGGATCCAATGATATTAAAAGATTTTTTTTCTGTCTTTTTAATAGGCAAAGCTATATTTTTAGCTAATTTAAATATAGCTTCTTCAATACCATGATTTAACTTATCATGAAAACCCCCTCTTCTAAAGGACAAAATTTTTAAATCTTTATATTTTGCTTGTAGTTCCTCACATATTGCATCTAAATCAACACCAATAGTTTCTGGGATAGACGAAGGTAGGAGAAAAATTGCTTTTATCTTTTTATCTTCAACTATTTTAGCAATGGCATTATCTATACGTTTAGTTATTCCTAATGCAATATCCTTTTCATCTATATGAGTGGAAAACAGCTTACTTCTATTAATAATACCCGTCTGTTTAAGAAATCTTTCCCCATAAATCATATGTCCCATAGACCCAAATTCTAGAATTGCTGCTTCGTCGATTGTTCCCAAAGTCCATAATAATCCCATTCGACCAGACGGTTCTGGTGTATATTTATATAATCCCATTTTCATATCCTTTCTATCTATATAGTTGAGTAAATTGCATATTTACAAATCAAATATATTTTTGCATAAATTTTTAATATGAAATTTCCTCTGTTAGCTTAGTCGACTATCTATAAACTCTAATAATTTTAGAACACGTTCAAATCCAGTTAAGTTTTGAATCTTAATCATTTCTTGATCATTTAACAACACTTTTTCTTCTATTCCATTACAATTTCCTAAAGAGTATATGTCAATCTCATTGTCTAAAACCTCAGTAATTTTATCTTTATTAGTTATATAAGTAACATACGGGTCCTCACCTAGCTCTAATAGCTTATCCTTCCATTTTAAATTAGTCATATCCATTTCCTCAATATGTAGCATAAATGGCTTAAATCCAAGCTTTATTAAAGATACACTTAGGGGAACTGCAAGAGTAGATGGTGATGTTATAATAAAGCTCTTTTTTTCTTTTATACTTAAAATTTTTTGATAGAACTCTTCAATCCTAGGTTTCTTTTCTGTATATAAGTTTTCAAGCTTTTCTCCTGAAATATCTAAATGCTTAAATATCTTCTCGTATCTTTTTTCAACTGTATCTAAATCGTAGGCATCACAAAGGCTAATATAAGGTATTTCATACTTCTCTTTGAGCTTTTCTGCAAACTCTAGATAATTGTTAGAATATACAATATTAAGCTGAGAGCCTAGAGAACTATTTAATTCTTCTATATCTAATTTAACTCCATATTTTAAGACGTCTATTTCTGATTCTTTCAGAATTGATTGTAATCTATTACATTCTGTTTCTCCTCCATTACCAAGAAAGTTAACGGTGGGTTTCTTTGATTTTTCACTATCCTTTTGTACTTTAATAGCATCGGCTAAGGCAGCAAGGGTCTTGGAATATCCGTCCTTATATCCATTTCTCTTGAAGTGGGCCATGTCAACAAATACCACTTTAACATCTGATTCATATGATATTTCTTCAATGATGGCCTGTGGGTCTTCTCCAATCAACCCAGGAACACAGGTCATTATTATCATTATGTTTTTTGCCCCTTCTTCTGCCATCTGTAATACTGCCTTTTTTACTCCACTACTACATCCAAAGACCACTTCGTTGGAATCTAATTCATAAACATAGTGACATTCCTCTTTAGTGTTATTAGAATAGTCCACAACAAATCTACTATAATATCCACATTCAGCCATACCAACTACAAGACTTGAGAGACCTTTTATATTTAGTAATGTAGCCAATGTCGTATGCATGGGACAGTGACTACCTGGCGACGCAGCAGGATGTAGAAATTTAATTCCTTTGTTATTATTAACCTGTGATAAAGTGTTAAGGTGAGTTAGTCTATTTTTATCCATAGCCTATATACTCCCTTGAAGTAATTTATTTGCCAAATTTACATAATCACTGGTCATTTCACTATCTGGAAAAGCGTATACCACTGTTTTATTTAAGTCCTCAGCCCTTTGAACTAGTGGATTTCTATCAATCTTATAAATAACCTTTGTTTCTTCTTCCTTAGCAGAAGAATGAACTAGATCATCTTCATTCTCAATATTTTTTGCATTGTATATGAAGCCTTTTAATGAAGCATATCCCCTTTTTTCAAAGCTCTTAACTGCATGACAAATATTACTTGCTGCATATAAGGACATCATTTCTCCTGATGTAACTATACAAACATCATCAGCATATCCTCCACGGATGGGCATAGCAAACCCGCCACATACCACATCACCTAAAACGTCATATAATATAATATCTGGTTTAAATTTATCATATGCTTTTAGCTCCTCTAATTTCTCAAACGCTGTTATAATGCCTCTGCCAGCACACCCTATTCCAGGCAAAGGACCACCGGACTCAATACATAGAACTCCTAAATCGCCCGTAAAAACGATATCTTCGAGCTCTATTTTATCCTTAGTGCGTAGTACATCTAATACTGTTGGTATTTTCTTTCCTTTTGTCAAATTTTTAGTAGAATCTGCCTTGGGATCACAACCGATTTGCATGACTTTATATCCTTGCTTTGCAAAGGCTGCTGATATATTTGAAACTGTTGTTGATTTTCCTATTCCACCTTTACCATATATTGCGATTTTCTTCATCTATTTCACCTTTCCTTTATGTAGCTTCTTTTTTTACTTTTCGATTTTTCATTAATAAAAATAGAAAATATGGTGCTCCTATAACTGATACTACAATTCCTGTAGGTAATTCAGCAGGTTCAATTATTGTTCTGGCAATTATATCTGCTATTAAAACCAAAAGTGCTCCTACTAATCCACTAGCTGGAAGTAATATCTTATGTTTTGGGCCAACCAATTTTCTTGATAAATGTGGCCCAATAAGTCCAACGAAACTTATACTACCACTTACTGCCACCGATGCAGCAGCTAATGCTATTGCTGTAAAAAGTAGCTTTCGTTTCTCCTTAACAACATGCATACCTAACCCTTTTGATATTGATTCTCCAAGGGCTAAAATATCAAGATTTCTAGCCATTAACATCACAGCGATAAAACCCAAAACAATCCATGGCAATAAAGTCACAACTAGCTTCCAATTTGAGTTCCATATACTGCCTGCTTGCCATCTGGCCAAGAAGTCATGTTGATCTTTATCTAGTTTAAGAATTATTAAAATCATAATAGAATTTATTCCAGCTTGAATAGCTACTCCATTGAGTACTAGCCGAATAGGCTCTACACCTAGAAACTTATTAGTTGATAGTTTATATATAATTGCCCCTGTAATTCCTGCACCTATAAATGAGAAAAAGGGAAGCAAAAAAATCGAACTAAAACTTAGTGTACCTGCCATTACTATAAATATAACTACCACAAATCCTGCCCCTGCATTAATTCCAAGTAGTCCTGGATCAGACAAGGGATTTTTTGTGATTCCTTGTAATACACACCCTGATAATGAAAATCCAATTCCTACTAGCATTGCTATGATAATTCTAGGTAATCGAAAATCCACGATAATTAGATTTTCTTTCACAGTTCCGCCACCGAAAATAATTCTTAATAAATCTAAATAAGTAATATCCTTATATCCACTTTTTAAGCTTATTAGAATAGTTATAGGGATAAGAGCTATCAATATGTACATAATTTGATGATTTTTTAACTTCACTATATCCCTCCCTTTTTCTTACGAGCTAAATATAAAAACACAGGTACTCCTAATAAAGATATGATAGCACCAATAGGAATTTCTGCTGGTGGATTTATAGTTTTAGATCCAATATCGGCTAGAACTAATAGGATACTTCCAAGAACGGCACTTACGGGAATTATTAGTCGATAATCCTTCCCCACTAGAAATCTTGCAAAATGGGGTATAAGCATCCCAACAAATGTTATCATTCCTGCTAATGCCACTGAAGTACCCGCCAATAAAACAACTATAACTGTACCAAAAAATTTAACAGCCTTAGTATTAAGTCCAAGGCCAATAGCTATCTCTTCACCAATACTCATTATTGTAATTTTTCCTGAAATAATTATGGCTAAGATAATAGCAATAGTTATTATTGGTACTCCTATGCTTACATGCTTCCATTGACTTCCCGCAACACTTCCCATTGTCCAAAATGTAACATTCTGTGTCACATTAGCTATAATTGAAATTCCTTGACTTAATGCTGAAAAAAGAGCAGTAACTGTAGCTCCAGCTAGAATCAATTTCATGGAGCTATTTCCCCCAGCAATTGCACTGCTTATAATGTATACAGAGCTGGCCCCAATCCCTGCTCCAATAAAAGACATTAAGACCATCTGTGTATAAGATATGTTGTCAATGAAAGCAAAACATATAGCTATAGCTAGAGCTGCACCCGAGCTTAATCCCATCAATCCTGAATCTGCCAGTGGATTCCTAGTTAATCCTTGCATAATAGCTCCCGATACTGCTAATGCACTTCCAACAATAGCTGCTACAAAAACTCGAGGTAATCTCATATCCATTATTAACAGATGTTTAGGATTGTCTGTCTCAAATGATGTAAATGCATCTATTACGGTAGATAATGATATAGATGCAGCCCCTTGAGTAACAGAGAACATTATTGCAAAAAAAAGAAATATACATCCAAATATTATAATCGGTAGTGCAATAGCTATCTTATTTAATTGATTTTGTTTATTATTAACTCTATCTTTAATCATACTATTCTCCTATTTCTTGACTAAATTGAAAGTAGATGTAAAGCGCGAAACTTTAACATCTACTTTTTTATTATTTTTCAGCTAAAAGAGTTTCTACAATCTTGTCGACAGTATACACTGTTGATAATGCACTGCATGCATGACCTGATCCATCAAGTCTAAATACATGATCTTCTTTAACAGCCTTCAATGACTTCCACACAGTATTTTGACTTAACTCTTCATAAATAGCTTCATCTCCATCAAATACATTTACAAATATATAGTCTGGATTCATTTCAACCAATGCTTCCATTGAAACTTGAACGTAGTTTTCAGATTCTGGAAATCCCTTTGGCGCATTCAATCCAAGTCCTGTTTCATCATCATACAAATCAGGTCGGTAAATACAATAGTATTTATCAGCTCCCATCATTGAAATCATCATTACCGTCTTACCATTATAGTTTTCTTCTAATTTTTCTCTAGATTCTCTTAATTTTTCATCAACTTCTTTTATAACTTCTTCAGCTTTATCCTCTTTATTTATGGCTTTACCTACTTCACGAAGACTTAATCTCCAATCTACCTTAGTTTCTGGACCATAAACTGCTACAGGAGCAATTTTCTCAAGATTTTCAACATCAACACTATTTAAATTATATGCTTGATCTAAAATTAAATCTGGTTCTAATTCTGCTAATAGTTCTAAGTTCACTTCAGTACTCCCAATATCTATAACTTCACTTAAATCCATGTCTTCAAAAGGATCCCATGTTGCAGTATAATTCTCAGCTCCACCTGCACCAATAGGTGTAACATCAAGCATTAATAATGTTTCCCATAGTGGTAAATATGTTGTAACTATCTTAACAGGTTCATTTTCTAAAATTACTTCTCTTCCTGCTGCATCCACATATGTATATGAAGATGCTGGCTCACTTTCATTATCAGCTTCCTCTCCATTGTTAGACCCATATTCCATATCTTCTTCCGATTTTATGTTCTCCTTTTGATTATTTTTATCTTCTGTACTCACATCATTGACTCCATTTTGAGAACAACCAATTATCAATGATGCAATAATTGCAATAACTATGAATAGTTTAATCTTTTTGTACATAATACCCTCCATTAATTATATTTTATTTTGATTATGATTATCATTATCATTAACAAGATATATTGTAACATAAGATTAAATATTGATACATAGCTTTTTTTCGAATTTTTTATGGATTTTTTCCAAATCTTTTTCTGAAGAAACTTGGGGCAAGTCCTGTATGTTTTTTGAAGATTCGGCTAAAATTAAAGGCATCCTCGTAACCTACCATTTTAGCTATTTCATTAATGGAGTAATTTTCTTGGAGTAGTAAATATTTGGCATGATTTATGCGATATTGTATCAGATACTGTTTTGGACTAATTCCAACTATTTTTGAAAAAATATAATAAAATTGTTTGCTATCCATATTTATTTTGTTAGCTAAATTCCCAACGGTTATATACTTATTGAAATTATCATGTATATATATAATAATCTTTTGAATTAATTCATTTTCAGAACTGCTCAAACTTTCCTTTGCATACTGAAAAATTGTATCAATAACTGAATATAGCTTAGTTTTACTTTTTAACTTATCTAAAACCCCCCCACTATTTTGATACTGTATCATTTGTCTCATATAATTATATATTTCTGAACAATATACTTTATCGATATCTACAACAAAGTGCATTTTAGACAATGGTGTCTTTGACTTTTTAGATTCTTCTATTATTTTATAGTGTAATAGAAAATATTCCCATTCAGAGTCTCCTAATACCATTTT
This sequence comes from Sporosalibacterium faouarense, assembly GCF_016765695.1. Lineage (GTDB taxonomy): Bacteria > Bacillota > Clostridia > Tissierellales > VENL01 > Sporosalibacterium > Sporosalibacterium faouarense. Next base: position 47,193 of record NZ_JAETGO010000048.1, read on the forward strand.
ATCCAATGGTATATTTGATCCAGCAAAAAGTATCCTCCCTGATTCTAAATAATAGTGATGTTTGTCCAAGGTAAATTTAGCTTTACCACGAACTGGAACAACAATCCCACATCCTCCTTTCATGGTTCTCCTATTAAGATCTTTGCTTCCCTTGGGTATAGTCAATTTATAGATACCATCAATTTCAAGATTCGAGACTGAGTATTGACTTATAACTTTATTTAAGTCTATCTTCACAAAATTCCCTCCTTTACGACAAAACTACTATTAAGTAATTATTATATCAAAAACATATTTTTTTGTTCTTTTTATTTTTTGAAAAAATGGACTATTTCTAGAAATTTCTTATTATAATATAATGAAAAACAAACATCCTTATTCATTTAATCACTTCTATAAGGATGTTTGTTTCTCTATTTTTAGTCTTACATAAAATTTAAATATGCAAATCCCTTATTTATTAAAATCTCCTGTATCAATTAACTGTCGTTGAGCCTGCTCTATCAATCTTTTAGTCATATTTCCCCCTAGGCTACCACCTATGTGACCATTTTCTCTAGATGTTAGATTGTATTTATCAGTTGATTGATTAGCAATTATTCCTAGTTCATTAGCTATTTCATTCTTCATTTCATTTAATGCTTGTCTTGCTTCTGGAACAACTATTTTCTTTCTACTCCTATTATTAGTCATAAATTTTCCTCCTAGATTGACTTGTTTACTTTGTGATAATATTTTTTGTGATAATAAAAAAATTATACTAAACAAAAGTAACCAATTATCTAGCCAGCGCAACTAATTACAATATAAAATTAAATACAGTTATTAGACTCTTTGTGAAACTTTTTCTTCTGTTCATACATCCTTTGATCAGCTTTATTAAATAGTTCATCAATATTAGATGCAGAATCAGGATATGTTGCTATACCATAACTAAAACTCAAAATAAATGAATTGTTTTCATCAATATAAATAGGAGTCTCTTCTAGTTCCTCATTCATTAGCATCAGTCTTTCTTCTATTACATCATTATTTAAATTATAAATGCCTGCAATAAATTCATCTCCACCATACCTACCCAAAATGTCCGTGTCCCTAAAACTACTGCTTAAAATTTCACTAAAAACCTTAAGTCCCTTATCTCCAATATCATGTCCATATTTATCATTTATTTTTTTAAAATCATTTAAATCGAAGAGTACTAGGCTAAAGTTGCTTTGTTCTTTATTTACCATTTCTTTCATTTTTATTAATTCATTCTTAAAAAAGTGTCTACTGTATAAACCTGTTAATCCATCATGCTGAGAATAGTACAATTTCTCTTCAATTAAAATCCTATTTTTAATTAAAAGTTGAATTTGTTCCTTAAAGTACTCAATCATCTTTAAGTCTTCATCATTAAAAGCGTCCTCTTTGTAACTATCTACATTTAAAATTCCATATATGTCATTGTTAATAATTATAGCAGAGCTCATGGTTGTCTTAATATTAACACCATTTGCTTCAACTAAAATTTGATAATTCTCTTTTTTCATATTTGCTTTATTAAATTTTGAAATATCATTAACCATATATGGACTGTTTAAATCACTGATATCATGATATTTAAAGAAAGTTTCATTATAGGGAATCTTTATTAACTTTAATTTTTCATGATTATAACCAATTGATGCAACAAACTCAAACGATTTTTCATTTTTCAAAACTAAAAAACTTCCTTTATCAGCGTGATCTATAATTTCCACAGCCTTATTTAATATTGCATTTAAAATCTCATCTATATTTTTAGTTTCCATGATTAAATGGCTTATGGCTAATATTGAATCTTTAATTTTAGTTAGTTTATTCAATTTCGTATTTAAGGTATTATGCTTTTTTATTAAATTATTCTTTTCTTCTATATAATTCCTTTGCTCTACTAGCTTCTTAGATAAGGAAAGAAATAAATTGTTAAATTGGCCAAAATATCTTTCTTCTGTCTCTCCCCCAATTTCTCCAGTTTTCACTTCAATATTACTAATCTTTTTTCTTAAATATTTATAATAGGTAAATGTCATTATATTAATAGTAATAAAAAGTACAAGAATTTGAATAACAGCTTTCTGGTTTTCTAAAAATAAATTGAATATTATCATAATTAAAGTTGCAGCTAAAAAGTATATAGTCTGTGTCTTTAATATATTTGTATCCCTCTTATTCATCAACTATTTAATTATCCCCCTTAGTTATGTTTTTATTTTAAGTATACCATGAATCTATATTTACATACCATCAACATCTAAATTTCTAATACTTTTTAGATATATTAAAAAAGAAAAAATTTTAGATTTTATTTGCTCTCGTAATAAAATATTTTTTTTAGATAACACTAGTTTATATCTAGATAAATTCTATTAATCAAGAAGGTGGAGTTATGTTACGCAAAATCAAAAATATATTAAGAGCTGCTAGAAATCAAGGTGATAAAACATATGAAAGTAAGATCGTCGATGCTAGTTATGAAAAAAATGAAAGATTGAGTTCTTCATTGAAAAAAAATATTGACAATATAAGAAAAACTTTTGGAGACTCTGATGATTTACAGATTAGAAAAATTCCAGGGGGCTCTGTATATAACTTTGTATTGATTTTCATTGATGGATTAGTAAAGGAAGATGACTTAAATGAATTTATATTAAAATATTTTTCCTTTAAAAATAAGGAATCTACTTCATTTAAAGAAATTATAATTAATAGCAATTTACCTGTTACTTCAATACATGAAGTTCAGGACTATAGTGATATTATTGCACATATATTAAATGGACTTTCAATTTTAATGATTGAAGGTAGTAACACTGCTTATGCTTTAGATTATATCTGCTTTAATAAAAGAAGTATAACTGACTCTAACTTAGAGAAAAATCTAAGAGGGCCAAGAGAAGCATTTATAGAAGATATTAAGACAAATTTAGCACTACTAAGAAAAAGAATTAAGAGTAGAAATTTTCAAGTTGACAAATTAACTATTGGATCTAGAACAAACACTGATGTTGCTATTGTATACATAAGGGATATCGTTAATCTTGACATTGTTAATGAGGTAAAGAGCAGACTTGTCAATATCAATTATGATGATGTCCAAGATTCTACGTACTTAGCTCACTTAATCAGTGATAACCCTATTACTATTTTTCCATTAATGGCACCAACAGAAAAACCAGACAAGGTAAGCTCAAGTCTTTTAAACGGGAGAATTGCTTTGTTATCCGACAATAGCCCTACCGCAATCTTACTACCATCAGTTTTTACTGATTTTTTACATGTTCAAGATGATTTTTATGAAAGATTTTATAGTGCATTTGCCTCTAGAGTTATACGTTATATAGGTGCATTTTTAGCTGTATTTTCAACGCCTATTTATATTGCACTTACTGCTGTAAATGTAGATATGCTCCCTACAAAGCTTGCAATTCCTTTTTCTCAGGTTAGATATGTTGTTCCATTTCCTCTAATAGTAGAAGCTCTAATAATGGAAATTACTTTAGAAGTTTTAAGAGAGGCTGGCTTAAGAATTCCAAATCCTATAGGACCTGCTATTAGTATAGTTGGAGGATTAGTTGTAGGGCAAACCGCTGTAAATGCTGGACTTATTAGCCCTTTCCTGACTATTATTGTAGCATTATCAGCAATAGGTTCATTTACAGTCACTTCAGTAGACTTAGTTACTTCCTTAAGAATTATAAAGTTTTTATTTATAATAAGTTCAGGTGTATTTGGGTTGTTTGGATTAGGAGCTTCAGTATCATTATTAATTATACATTCTTGCTCTTTAACTTCTTTTGGAGTTCCTTACCTAGCTCCATTTAGTGAGACGAGTATTAAAGATGCCTTTAATAGTATTTTTAGGAAACCTTTTATCATAGATTTCGAAAGGAACAGATACTATAGAATTAAAAATGAAACAAGGGTGAAAAAATGAAGGATAGAAAAATAAATATTTATCAATATAGAGCAATATTAATAACTGCTACTATCGGTATAGGTCTTATAACATTGCCAAGAGCACTGGCAAATAAAGTTAGTACAGCATCGTGGTTGGCGATGACTTTGGGTACAGTAATTCTTATTGTAATCTCTTTTCTAATTTTAAGATTACTAAATTATTTCCCTAACAATAATATATATGAAATTTCGCAAACTATTTTAGGTAAATATTTATCAATAATAATTACGCTTATTTTTATCTCTTATTATACTCTTGTAACCTCATCAACAGTACGATTTACAACCGATGCTATTAATGTTTGGATGCTACCTTTAACTCCTATGAGTGCAATTATTTTTATATTATTAATTGTATCTTCCTATGTATGTCTTAAAGGTACTGAAACTTTAGGTAGGTTTTGTACAGCTTTTTTATTTTTTAATATTTTGTCTGTTTTATTAGTGCTATTCTTTACATTTACAAAAGTCAAGCCTTATAATATACAGCCATATTTTCATACTACTTTTGTTGAATTGCTTAAAGGAACTAAAGAATCTCTACTCTCCTTACTTGGAATTGAAACTTTTTTTGTTTTCCATAAATTTATAAATAACGAACAAGATGTTGCTTCTAGTACTTATAAAAGTATTATTTTTATTGGAATATTATATGTATTATTGGTGGAAGCTACAATTGGCTATTTTGGAGTGGATCAAATTAAAACTCTTGTTTTTCCCGTAATTAGTTTATTTAAAACTATAGAAGTTCGCTACTTTATATTTGAACGTATAGAATTATTTTTTCTAACTCTTTGGTTAGCAGCTGCATTCACTACCATATGTATTTATTACTATTGTGGATTCTATCTTCTTAAGGTTTTACTACCTAAAAAGGTTTCCCATGCAATTTTACCTATTTATTTTGCTATAACTTTTTATTTATCGAGACTTCCTCAAAATATAGATGAAACATTTAAATTATTAAATTATACTGGAAATCTTGGAATTCTTATATGTCTTATTATTACTGTATTACTTTTAAGTATCGGAAAAATTAGAGGTGTATTTAGATGAGGAAAATATGCTTGTTATTGATTTTTATTCTTACAATAATCCTTATGATAGGTTGTTGGGATTTTAAACAAATAGATAATTATTATATTTTAACAGGTCTCTCAATTGATAAAGGTGAAGATAATGAACTAATAGTTTCAACAAGAATATCTGCTCCAATAACTGGATTACAGACATCTAATACCTTCACAACAGAAGGGAGAGTAATATCTCGTAAAGGTACTACTATCTTAAATGCTTTACAAAAAATGAGCAATGAACTAAAAAAAGAAATTTTCCTAGGTCATTTACAGGTTATTATCATTAGCAAAGAAATTGCTAAAACTGATGTTGCAAATATAGTCGATAGCTTATCTAGAAATCCAAATATACAGAGAAAACTCTATATTATAGTTTGCCAAGAAGAAGCGAAAAAAGTAATGGAGGCTGTTAATCCTTTAGATGTTGCCCCTATACCTGATTTAGTGAATATGTTTGATATTAATAAGACCAATAACTTTATACCTATAACCTTGGATGAATTCATTTTTAAATACAAGAGTTCTGGATATGACGCCTTATTACCTATTGCAAAGGTTTCTAATCAAATCATTGAAGTTAATGGTATGGCTATTTTCCATAATAATAGTTATATAGGAGAATTAAATGGTGAAGAATCAAGAGTGCTCTCCCTATTAATTTATCCTAAATTTACTACAGAATACTATACCTTATCACAGAAAGATACAAAAAATACTAGTGATTTTGTCACTGTAAAAATTGATAATAAATCTAGTAAAATTAAAGTTAACCTCAAGGATAATCGTATAGAAACTAAACTATATATTAAATTATATGCTCAAATAACTGAATACTCAAACACTAAAGAGAATCAAGATGTTCAACAACTATATAATATTGTTTCAAAACAGCTAGAAGAACGTTTAAAAATAGAATTAGAGTCGCTTATAAAAAAATCAAAAGAATACAATACAGATATATTGGGCATTGGCAAATATGTTAGGGCAAAATATCAAGATTATTGGGACACTATAAACTGGGAGGATAAATATTCAAATACCAAATTTAGTACTGACATAAACGTAATAATAAGATCATCATCTTCAACTAAGCTTATTGCAAATTGAGATTTTATTTTTACTTTAAATCCTATTCTTATTTAATTTCAAAACATAAAATCCTTGGTATTTTGCATTCCTTTTTATAAAATACAATTATAAGTGATCAATAATATTTCTAAATAAGGAGAATATTTATGAATAATAAAACATATGCCCATTATGTAGCTTCCCTTGCGCAAAAGGCAATACTATATGAGGTAAGTGCAACCCCTAAGCCTGGTCTAGTGGATCGTGAAAACAATGGTTCACATAGTGATATGGATTTTTTCACATTTATGTCTAGTAGTTCTTCTTTGTATAAGGGAATATATAAATGTGTATTAACAGGAATAGGTTTTTCTGACAATGATCTTACTAAGCTTTTAGACCTAATTAGACCTATAGGAATAAAGTGCGAACAATCTATGTTTCAAGCAACCTATGGAGTAAATACTCATAAAGGAATTATCTTCTCAATGGGCGTATTAGGTGCAGCTACTGGTAGACTATATGGAAAAAGTAATAAAAAATTATTTTTAGCAGATGAAGTTTGTTCTATTGCAAAACATATGACCAAGGGATTAGTCCTTAATGATTTTAAAGATTTAGATAAAAAGAAAGAATTAAGTCACGGGGAATATTTGTACAAGCATTATGGATTTAAAGGGATTCGTGGAGAAGCGGAAAGTGGATTTAAAACAATTTTAAAAGAGCCTATTTCAATAATAAGACAATGGGACATTCATAAAAATTTAAATATAAATGACTTGTGCTTAGAGGTATTGCTCCATATTATGGCAAGTTCTGAAGACACAAATGTGATGATTAGAGGTGGTATAGAAAGCCTACACTATGTTAGAGATATCTCAAGAGAATTTCTAAAATATGGAGGTATGAATCAGAAAAATGCAAAGGAAATACTTAGATCAATAAATGATACATTTGTTCAGAAGAATATTAGTCCAGGTGGTTCTGCCGATTTACTAGCTATTACTATATTTCTAGCAATGATAGAAGGTATTCAGTTATAAAACTATTGAAATCTAGTTTGTAATTATCTATTTTTTAACAAATCTCATAATTTGCAATCATATCGTAATTTTTATTAACAATCTGTTCACACTTTGTACATATTACTTTGTTATTATAATAGTAAGAAGATATCAAATTCCCCCAAAGGCCCCCATTTATATATAAGGCTTCTACTATTTAGTAGAAGCCTGTTGTGTATAATATTGTGATTGTGACTCCCACATGTCTTTATAGATTGAACAACTTGCTAATAATTCATTATGATTACCTATACCTGCTATTTTCCCATTTTTCATGACAACAATACGATTAGCAAATTTTACTGAACCTAGACGATGGGTAACTATAACTGCTGTTTTATTTTTTACAATGTCTGAAAAACGCTTGTATACCTTAGTTTCCTCTACTGGATCAATAGCTGCTGTAGGTTCGTCTAATATTATGAATTTATGAACCCTAAAAAGTCCTCTAGCAATCGCCACTCTTTGCCATTGTCCTCCAGATAGATCTACACCATCAAACTCTCTAGAAAGCATTGTTTTAAATCCTTTATTAAATATGTTATCTTTCAAATTAATTCCAGCTTGACTAGTTACATGTTTTATACGCTCTTTCCCTTTAAATTTATTTCCCGTTTCACTTATGGTGATATTGTCTTTCAAGCTAAGCTGATATTTCTGATAGTTTTGGAATATGCCAGATATATCCTTAAATAGTTTCTCTGTAGTCATTGCCCTTGTATCCACATTATTATGAAGAACATTCCCTGAATCAGGAAGATACAATCCCGTGAGCAATCGAATTAAAGTAGACTTGCCAGACCCATTTTCTCCAACTATTGCAATAGTCTCTCCATCCTTTATTGTAAGATTTATACCATCTAGTGCGTTGTTTTCTCCATTAGGATAAGAGAAACTGACATTTTCTAAAGTTATATCACCATAAGAAATATCTTCTTCATATTTTTTATTTTCATCCCTTTCAGGAAGTTCTAAAAATCTTAAATAATTCTGTATTTTACCAAAATTTTTCGCATAATACCCAAGACGTTCACATACTATTTCTTCCATCATATCAAACATACTACTTATAGAGGCAAAAACAGCAGCAAATGCACCTAGGGTAATTTCTTGCTTCATTAGAGCATCGAATAGCATCCATAATATACATAGATATCCAAAGAGAGAAATAAGTTTTGTGCCAAGCTCAACAAGGTTGGCTTTAATATCCGCTTTCCATTTTAAATTATTCATTTGCTCTATTGTTTGTCTTAATAAGTTCATAAAATATGGATTAGCTCCAAGTATACGTGTTTCTTTAACATATTTTCTACCAGTCATACACTCCTCATAATATTTTCCTTTTCTCCTCAAGGGAGCAGAAAAATCTTCTAACCTTGAAAAAATCTTTACTCTAACTATTTGTGTAATTAGAACTGGTAAAAACACAAATACTAACGACACTGCTAAAATTGGCTTTAAGTTAAAAAGATAAATTCCCATAAATAAAAAATGTGGTAGATATAGAGTCATAGTGTCCACAATCGTATTAATAAAATTTATAGCGAATTTAACTCCATTATAAGATTTATTGATATCATCTAGTGTTTCAGCGTTTTCGAAAGAAACAGGATCTAACTTACTCATTTTCAAGTTAATTATATGAGAAAGCTTACCTTTGCTCCTTGAATCATAGGTCTCTCCAATGAAATTGGATACACCACTGACTATTTGCTGAAATACTTTTATGCCAAATAAAAGCATTAATGCTAATACTGCCTCTTTAATTGTACCTTTATTCTGTGCTAAGTCCGTTACCCTATCAAACAAAATTTGCATACTCAAAATAGTAGCTGCGAATGAAGCTCCATCTAGAACAAAAACAAATGAGTTAAATATAAATAATCCTGGTGATACTGAAAGTATTTGAGGAAAAATTTTTTTCATCATTGACCATGGAGATATCTTTTTATGCTTGTCCTTATTTTTCATGATACCAACTCCTTTGGGCCTTAAACATTTCTGCATAGATGCCATCTTCAGTTATTAGTTCCTCATGACATCCACACTCTGCAATTACTCCATCATTCACTACTAGTATTTCATCTGCTATCCTTGCAGCACCTAACCTATGGGTAATAAGAATAGTAGTCTTCCCTCTACTCACTTTTCCAAACAGCTTATATAACTTACTCTCACTAACTGGATCTAAAGCAGCAGTAGGCTCATCTAGTATATGTATAGGCGCTTTACTAATTAAATTTCTAGCAATCGCCACTCTTTGCCATTGTCCTCCAGATAGATCTACACCATCTTCGCTTAACTTCCCTAGAGATGTCTCAATTCCTTTTGGCAGCCTTTCAACTACATCCATAATCTCTAAATCAGTAAGTATTCTTTTTACTCTATCTCTTTCAATTTGTTGATTTTTAGTTCCGCCACAGTCACCTAAAAGAACATTTTCTTTTAGGCTTAAATGGTATTTTGCAAAATCCTGATATACCACAGAAAAATAAGCCTTTAATTCTTCCTGAGTAAAATCTCTAATATTTCTATCATTAATCAAAATTTCTCCTTCATAATTATCATAAAGTCCAGTCAAAAGCTTTGTAATTGTGGTTTTTCCAGCGCCATTCTTACCAACGAAAGCATATTGCTTATTCCTTTCTAAACGCATAGATAAACCATTTAATATCTTCTTTTCAGTTTCTGGATATGAAAAATAAACATTTTTAAATTCTATACTCTCAAAAGGAATCTTCTGAATAGATGTATCTGGCAACCCATCAACTCCTTGTATTTCTTCAAGTTCTGAAAATCTAGTTAAATCCTTTAAATACAACTTATTTTTTACATATTCCTGCATAACAACAGATAATTGCCATGACATCTGTTGTACCAAATTAAAAGCAGCTGTAACTAAGCTTATATACATACCAACTGTTATCATGCCATTATTAACAGGCGATAGTAATACTAAGGCAATAGCCATAGATAGAAAAGCAGTCAAAATACTTGCTGTCTTCATCCTCAAAAAATTGTGTTTCATTGCTTTATACTCTATCTTACGAGCGAGTTCAAATCTATTTAACCATCTGTTAGCTATTTCTTGAGTGTATCCAAATAATGAACGTTCTTCTACGCTTTCCCTTGAAGAAAGGACTTCTTTTAAATAATCAGCTTTTCTTTTATATTTTTGTGCAGTTGAAAATGCTTCATAGTCCAACTTACCACTCTTTGAAGCTAGAGTTAATAAAGGAATTGCTATTCCTATGATTGCAATTGCTACCCACCATACTTGTGATACAATTAATAACATTAATCCCATTATTTTAACTCCGTATTCAACAATATTTAAAAGATTTCGAAATCCTTTCATTATCTGTTCCGATGGATTTTTACCTATTCTTGATATTAAATCCCATGTTTCATTATTTTCTATATGTTTATATGCTAGACGACTCCTCTTTTCTACTACTGCTGTACGAAATGTTTTATTCATACTTAGCTCTATTCTTAATTTTATAAAGGATAATAGCATTGATGAAATCCAAGAAAATGCTACTAAAATCATTATAAAAATTAAAGATGTATAAATTCTATACATTCCTCCACTTTCAAAAATATCAATAGCAGTATCAATAAATCTAGATGTTGCAAGTACTTGAAGACTTGGAATAGATGCTACAGCTATTCTCAAAAATATCATTAAAATTCCCATTATAGGGTTAACTTTTATAGGTATTCTTATATAATCAATAGCCTTATATTTTTTATTTTTAATTTTCATATTATTCTCCTGTATACACTATATTTTGAAATCATAATTAGATAGCTATAATTCAATAATCAACTTACAAACCATAAAATTACATATTTATAAATTACATACGATTTTATAGGTTACTTCTCAGGTGGCATATCATATTAAATGATTTTTTCCTAAATATATTTTTTGTTTTATCTGAATTCTAATTGCTATTTGACTTATAATATGGTAATATATGTTATTGAAACTAGGAGGTGATTTCATGGCATTTTCTCTAGTGTTTATCATAGGCATTTTTTTATTTTTAGCAATGATAGTAGTTGGTATAATAGCGATATTTAATGATAGAAAGTAATACCCTTTTAAGTTATATCAATAGTTTTATACCAATAATGAAATTTTATCTTTATAATCATTTAAGACAATGCATAACTATAGCATATATATTCTCTAGATTTATTAAAGCCTATTTTTTCTGTCATCTTTCTCGAAGGTATGTTCTCTTCCATACAATCCCAGTAGGGAATCTTACCTTCTTTTAATATATCATTAACACAATTTATTGCTAAACTATCCACATAAACATCACCTGGATTATTTCCTTCTATTACTGAGATAACCTCTGGATATCTAATTCCCATATCAAGTAATTTTATTACCTTATCATAGTCATGTCTTGGTAGCTCATTCATTATAACCCCTCCATTATTTATGAAACTCAAACTCATATAAAGTATAATCAAATTCTCTTTTATATCCACAGCTTTCAGCCAACGCTTTTGATGAAATATTCTTATCCATACAATCCCAATGGGCTTCTAAACCATTTTCTTTACAATACTTTAGAAATTCAAAGATTAGAACTTTAGCTAATCCCTTTTTTCTATACTCTTCTATAGTTACTGTATGAGACCCTAATGCATAATCTGTTACACAACTAGTTATACAGCAAGAAATTATTTTGTTTTCAACTATAATACAATATCCTACTCCATAATTTAGAAAATCATCTACTGAACTCCACCAGTCTAATATCATATTCTCTAAGAAGCTTAGGTTAGAAATTTCACTATTAAATAGCGCTTTCGTCACTCTATTTAATTTATATTCATCCTGAAGCTTGATATCATCAGCCAATTTACCATCTATTTTTTTATTTTTATATGTAAGTTGCTTTGATTTGTTTAAGTTCCTATTTTTAAATATCTCTTCAATTGTATTATCCCATTTTGAACTGGTTCCACTAAACTCAAAAGAATCTAATCCTAAGACTCTAGCTCTTCGGACAATTTCATTATCAATATATGTATCAATACAATCATTAAACTTCTTATTATTTTCATCTCCAATAAAATAGAATCCTTCGATGGCCTTTGACCACACCATAGCTGTCTTAGGACTATTGATGTCATCAACAAATATCCACCCAGGATTAAAACCTTGAATAACTCCTGCTATTTCTATATTAATTAAATCTCCTGTTAAAAGATTTTCTACTTTAAAGTAGTTGGTTCTATCTAGTTCATAAATCATAATTTATCACCTCATCTAATAGTTATATCTTAAATTATATATGTAATAATTAATTTTAAAAAGTAATTTGCAGTAATTTTTATCTTATTTGAGATTTTTTGACAAAAACCTATTTACTTTTTACGTAGATATGTTATAATGTAATTAAGTAATAAACTATAGTTTCAATCAATTTAGTTGCATTTTGTAATTATAAAATAAAATTTGCAAAGGGTTGATATTTTGAAGAGACAAAAGATAATAGAATTATTGAAAGCAGAAACTATGGAAAGTAGTGAGGTTGTTAAATTTCTCGGTATTAGTAGACAGCGCCTATCAGATATGAATCGAACTGGTAAGCTTAATTCAATAAAAAAAGGAATCTACCTAAAAAAAGATGTTGAAGATAGAAAGAAGATACAAAATGTTCTTAGGAAGAAATTTGGACCTAAAAATTGATTTTTATTTAAGTCATAAGAACTTTTAAAGGAGAAATGTTATGAACTCAAATGTTGACAAGGAATTATATGATCTATGTACTAAATTTATTGATTTTTTTACTGAATTAAAGTCGAATGGAATTATTAATGAAGATGAGTACGAAAAGCATATAAATCTTAAAAGAAGATTTATTAATGACTATAATACGGCCTTATAATATATTATTATGCTATACGATAAAATTTGTAATTAAACTGACTTACATAATATATATTTTAAAATTTAATTATACGCAAAAGAAGATTAAGGTTGACTATAGCAACCTTAATCTTCTTTTATTCTACAGATTCTATCCTTAGTATATATTCTTATTTTATATATTTTATTATTCAGAAACAACTCTAGTTTGACCGAAAATAGTATTTGTCTCAATTATTAGTTTAGGTTGCTCTGAATCATTTCCTTCTTGACTATACTTAGATTCTCCAAAAAAGTTAGAGTCCAAATCTGGTGTTCTAGTCGTTCCAAAAACTGTATTTGATTTCATATTAATAGGAGTATCTGATTTAAGTATTAGTCTCGTCTGTCCAAATATGGTATTTATCTCAATCTTCTTATTACTATTATCTATATCTATATTTGAAAGATCTATTGTTCCATTGCCAAAAATCACATTATACTCATCTACATTTGCTTGATAATTTATATTTCCACTTTGAAAAATCAAATCACTATCTTTTCTTGAGATACTTCCTCCAAACAACACATTTAATCCAAATATAATAATTAGAACTCCTACAATGATTCTTGCAACAGGTATGTTGATATTCACTATGTTTTTTAAAATAAAGAGTATTCCAAATATCACAAAAAGAATACCTAAAGTAAAAGACCCAGAAAATCTCATTTTATCCCCCCATTTATTAATATGTAGAACTGTATAATTCAAGTACTAAAATGTCGATATACAAATTCTTTAATTCCATAATATCAAATTATTGAATAAAATAAAACTGTTAATCATTTTTAAATTTACTTAGTTCTTCTTCTAAGACATGGGCTAGATTACTTAATTCCTCTATTGAATGTAATACCTGATTAAGTGGCTCTAACTGCGTCTCTACAGAACTGGATACTTCTTGTGCCGATGAAGCAGTTTCTTCTGACACAGAAGATATATTTTGTATTGAATCCACAATACTATTCTTAGTACTTATCATTTCTTCTATAAAATTATTTATTTCTTCAATACTACCACTTATATCTTCTACAGAGTAGGAAATGTTTTTAAATGATTTCTCAGTACTTGTAACTGAATTCGTTTGAACATCAGATCTACTTTCTACTTCACCTATTAGGGCTACAGTACTTTCAGTATCATTCTGAACCTTTGTTATAATGTCTCTTATATCCTTTGTTGACTGTTCTGATTGCTCTGCTAAATTTCTTACCTCTTCTGCCACAACTGAAAATCCTCTTCCTGCTTCTCCTGCTCTAGCGGCTTCTATAGATGCATTTAAGGCAAGTAAATTTGTTCTCTTTGAGATATCTGAAATAGTCTTAAGTACAACTTCTATATTACTAATTTTATCTGCAAGGGTAAGTACTGCATTCTGAATTTTACTTACACTCTCATTGTTTAAACGATTATTTTTTTGTAATTCATTTATTGTTTGAAGACCATCACTATTCACTTTATTAACTTCGATGGCTTTTGTATACATCTTTTTAGACTTGTCCATCAATTCTATAAATCTATCATTTAGCTCTTTAGTTAAATCTGCTGTTTTTTCAACATCTTGAGATTGGTGATATGATCCTTGAGCAATTTCATCCACCGCAACTGAAATACCATCAAATGTTCTTATTGTTTCACTGGAAACCGTATGTAGTTGTTTAGACGATGAATTTAACTTGCTACTTACAAACTTAGATTCTTGTATAAAATGTCCTAAATTTTTACTCATAATATTGATGCTATCTGCTAGAGTCTTTATCTCATTTTTAGCCTTAATCTTTACCTTGACAGATAAATCTCCTCTAGCAATCTTTGCTATGTCATTCGCTATATTTTCAATAGGTCGAGCGAATGTTTTTGCTCCTATATAGCTAATAACTATAGATATTAAAAGAATAATAGACACTATTATTAGAGTAGATAGTGCCATATCCATAACTGGTTGAGTAATTTCATCCTCATCACCAGCTGTTACAATAATCCATTTAGTTTCTCCAACTATATCATAAGATGCTATTTTTTCTTTATTCTCACTAGTATATTCAACTATTCCAGAATCTATTTGTTCATCGTTATTAAGTCCTCTTATTATATTTTTTATTGGTTCATTTCCAATTTTAGTTCCTATCTTATTTGAATCTGGATGAGTCACTATGATTCCCTTTTCATTAACAAGATAAGAATGAAAGCTTTCCTTATCACTTACATGAAAATTGTTGATATTTTCAGCGATTGAATCTAGTTCTACTGCATTTCCTATTAATCCTATTATACTATGATACTCATCATAAACTGGAGCAGTTACTATTATTACTTGTTTCCCCGTGGTAGGTGATACAACTACATCACCTATTGATTGTCTCTGCAGTTCTATAGTTGGTTGAAAATACTTCTCGTTTTTTATTGACTCCCCAACTAATTCAGGAATACTGCTTGACGTTATTTCCCCTTCTCTATCAGCCACAAATATGTAGTCTAAATTTGATGACAATGCTACCTCTTTATTTAGTTTAAAATTAAAAGAATCTGTTATAATATCCCATTCATCACTGCCTTTTGAGTAGAATTTCAGCATATCTAATACTTGATCATGACCAACTAGCTTTAGTGCTGCTACTTTCTCTTTTTCTAACATCGTCTCAATGGTTGTTCTTTGTCCTTCTATTACAGCACTTAACATATTTCTACTTTCTTCTGTTAAAGTATCCTTCATTCTAATAAAAGTAAAAACACTTGTAGCAATGATACACACCAAAACAAGTACTATTGTATATATAATTAGCTGTTTTTTTATTGATTTTTTCCCCATACTTATCATGATTTCATTTAATTTAGAATTTTCCTTTTTAGAAGCTGATCTTCTAAAATTTATATTCTTTAGCCTATGTAATCCATTTCTTGAATTCTTTTGTATTTCTTTTATGATTCCAATTATGAAATTTTTGATATTATTGTATATGTTCATAATATCCCCCTTATCCTGCTATATTGTACTCTAGAATTCTTAATTCTCTCCTTCATCAACATATCATATTTTTTAAAAGCGTTTGTTATGAATAGATTAAGTTTTTAATAATTGGGGAAATTTCAAGTTGTAGTTTCGTGTACTTAGGTTATATCAAAAAAAGAGTTGGAAACCTCTCCAACTCTTGCTTACATATAAACTATATAAAATCAATTATTTATATTTCACTTAGCCCCTATTCCTATGCTTCATAACTATATATCTCTTAATTTTTTAACTATTGTCTTCTAGTAAAAGTTCTAAGTCTGCCCCACTAACAGGCTTACTATAATAATATCCCTGTAACATATCACAGCTTTCATTTTTTAGGAATTGAACATGTTCATATTCCTCAACTCCCTCAGCTACAATTTTTAAATTCAAGCTTTTTGCTAAAGCAATTATAGCTGAAACTATTTTGCTATTATTTTCTCCTAAATGTAATCCTTGAATAAAAGATCTATCAATTTTTAGTTTATAAACATCTAGATTAGCTAATTGAGCTAATGAAGAATATCCTGTTCCAAAATCATCAATAGATATCCTTATCCCTGATTGATTTAAATCTTGAAGATTATAGTAAATATTTTGCAGATTCTTCATATAAATTGACTCAGTTATTTCCAAAAACAAGTATTTCTTATCAATTCCAAACTCATCAGTTATCTCATTAATCATTTTCGAAAAATCTTTCTGTTCTAATTGCTTGATCGATATGTTTATAGAAACAAAAATATCCTCATATCCTATTTTATTAAGTCTTTTTAATTCCTGACATGCTGTTTTTATGACCCATCTTCCAATTGGAATTATCATTCCATTGCTCTCTGCAATAGTAATAAATTTATCAGGAGGGATAACTCCAATTTCTTTGTTTTTCCACCTTATTAAAGCTTCTATCCCAATAATTTTGTCATTTTGACTATTTACTATTGGCTGATAATTTATGTATAGTTCATCTCTTTGAAGAGCTTCTCTTAGATATTTCTCTATAAGAAATTTTTCATTTATAGTTTCTTTTAAGCTTTCTTTAAATATTTCTACCCTTCCATCTTTTTTTTCTTTAGCCTTATACATAGCTATATTAGAGTTTTTCATCAATGTATCAAAATCACTTCCATGATCGGGATATATTGATATTCCAATGCTACTATTAACAAAAATTGTGTTCTTATTTATTTCAAATGGATTTTGTAATACTTTTGATAGTTCATTACCTTTTCTTATTAAATCTTCATAAGAATTAATATTAGGTATACATATCAAGAATTCATCTCCTACATATCTTGCAATTAAATATCTACTATCACTCCATGAGCTTATCCTGTCAGCAAAAATTTTTAGAAACTCATCTCCAACTAAGTGACCTAAATTATCATTTATATCTTTAAATTCATTTATATCTATAGATAAAAGTCCTATTTTTCTTTTTTTATATTTGGCTTTATTAATTTTATCTTGAAATTTCAATTTAAAAGCTTCCTTATTATCTAAATTAGTCAAAGTATCAGTATATGCTAAATATCTAATTTCATCTTCCATATGTTTTTTATCAGTAATATCATTTATTATTAAGTGCAGTACATTTCTTCCTCTAATCTCTATGGGACAACCAAAGATTTCCACATCTCTAATCTCTCCATTTGATATTCTATGCTTTGACTTAAGATTTTTTTGCTTGCTCTTATTAAGAAGAAGCATTTGTTCAATTATTTTATCTTCCATTGCAATATCAATATCATTCAACCTTAGAGTCGTTAAATCTTTTTTAGAATACCCATAATATCCACATGCGCTATTATTAGCATCAATAATTCGTTGAGTATTTGGATCCACAATAAGCATTATAGCTTTATTATTGTCAAATACCACCCTGTACTTTTCTTCACTTTCTTTTATACGACTAACTAACCTCTTATTTTCACTAATATCTTTAATGATTGAAATTAAGAATCTCTCACCATTAATAGCCTTTGCTGTAATTGTTACCTCTGAATAAAATATACAACCATTGCTTTTCTTATGAATCCATTCAAATCGATTATAACCATTAATCAAAGCTTGATCAATTCTTTTTTTGCCTAATTCAATTGAATCTTCCTCATTATCTTGATATTTTGGAGATAGTTCATATGGAGACTTATTTAATATATCTTCCTTTGAATCTAGTTTGAATAGTTCAATTGCAGAGCTATTACAGTCTATTATTAGGTCATCCTTAACTATTAAAACTGCATCTGGATGTCGATAGAATAGATTTAAACATAATCCATATTCAGTACAGAACTTATTTTCAAATTCAGAATCATTATCCATTGCATTCCCTCCAATGCTTAACATATCTTTACTACTTAACTCTCTTATTTAATAATTTATATTACTAAAAAACCAACATAACAGCACAAATATACCTTGTTCAAGTACATTCCACAGCTATGTTGGTTTACTTCAAGCATTATCCTTTAATTTCATTAGAACTTTCTCTCCATCCCTCAACGATTATCCTTTGACTCAAGTATATTAATCTATTTTAAAATTAAAAATATCTTCATCCTTTTTTATATTCAAATAAAATACTAATTTTCAAAGGTAAAATATTTGATTATTTTGTTATAAAATAGTATTTTTTCAATTATTCTGTCAAATAATTTATTTACTAATAGTATATATCGGCGTACGGATAATGTCAATAACTCTACAACTCATAATTATTGTACAAGGCTACCAAAAGAAATAAAAAAATAAAGCCATAATTATGATGGCTTTATTTTTTATTTACTACCTAGCTCTTTAATACTCTTCCAAATCCTCAAAATATTATCATTGATAATATTTTGATTTTCTTCTAATTTAGTTATCTTTTCATTTATCTCCTTTAATTGATTAGATACTTTCTTCCCCATATAATCCCCCCAATAATATATATGTCCAAACCTATCATATTATGAAAAGTTAGTATGAAGATATAAATAGAAATCCTCATAATACATGGTTATAACTTAAACCATGTATTATGAGGAGGAGATAGCATTAGTAGATCTTTTTATAATTCATCTTTATGATTTAATGACAATTAAATTATAAGCTACAGTTTTTATATACTGTAAAATCAAAACTATAAAACTTATAATTAATGTGAAATAATAGGTTAAAATCTCTAATTTATTATACATAAATAATATACTAATGATATTTATTACAATCAGAAATATACTTTCCAAAATATATATTTTACTTTTATTCCATTTGTATTTTTTTATTAATATAACTACAGAAATCATCATACTAATTATAAGAAGTCCAAGATATATTTTCGTTAGTTCTGATGAAAAAACAGAATTTTTAAGTACTTGGTTTTTGTAAACTAAGTACCTTGACACTCCCATAGATTTATCAGAAAAATGCTTTAGTACAATTGCACCAACAACAAGCAATATCTGAACTACAGATAATAATATGATTACCCCTTTTATAAATTTTGTATGAGTCTTATTACTTAAGCTTTTCATCACTAGTATTATTAGGCTTTCCAACTTCAATAGGATTTTCAGGGTTAACGCTCCATTCATTCCATCCTCCGTCATATAAGGATATGTTTTCGAATCCCATTACATCGGCATAGAATAATACCTCAGCTGCACGCCAACCTGTACCACAATAGAATGCCATATTCTTATCAGGTGTAATTTCCCATTCTTCCCACATAGTTAGTATCTCTGATTCATTTCTCATAGTATTATCTATATTTCTAAAGTCTTGAAGATGATATGGATCTGTACCTGCATGTCCCCAAACAGCTCCTTCTGGACGACCTTTCCCATCTATATAATCGTATCCTGATGTCTCGCCTATATACTCTTCCCAGCTCCTTATATCAACAAGTCTGCCATTTTCCTTATCTGCTAACAATTCCTTTGCTTCTGCTAAATCAATAATATAATTAGGATTTTGAGGTACATCTGCACCAAAGTTATCTATTGCTTCTTTTTCATTTTCTTCTTTTTCTATTTCAAAGCCTGCATTTTCCCAAGACTTTAATCCACCGTTTACAAGTCTCACATCTTTTACTCCCATATACTTCAAAACCACTGCAACTCTACTAGCTGCTGTAGAATCTGCTCCATAAACAATTACTGTTGTATCAGTGTTTATACCATTATTAAGAGCAAAATCTAGTAATTCTTCATCTGACTTTCTATTCCACATTGGACCTTCTTCCACTTCATCGGTATTAATATGAATAGCTCCTGGAATATGTCCTGCTTTATAAGCCTCGCTAACTTCACCCCAGCTTACTTCAAAGATTTTATAGTCTTTTTCATTATTGTTAGTCTCAATAACTTCATTTACCCATTGTGCTGGAACTAACATTTCATAGTTAGCATAGCTTTCCATTGGTAAATTTTCATCAGAAGCCCACTCTTTTACATCATAAATGTATAAGTTTTTAAAGTCCTTAGATAATAAGTATTCCGAAACTGCTTTTGCATCTTTCCCATTGGCATCATACAGTACAATATTTTTATCAGATACTATTCCTTTATCTTCTAAAACTTCTTCTAATTTAACTTCTTTATTTTCATCTTCAACAGTTAACCAATTAACTGCAAAATCAGTGGCCCCCTCTATATGTCCACCTCTTGCCACTCCATCAAGCTTCCAACCATTAAATGCATCATTAATTCTAGTATCTACTACTATCCAATTTGCATCATCAATGTGATTTTGTAATTCTTCAGTACTAATCGTCTCAGCTTTTATATTTCCATCTTTCTCATTGCTTTTAGAAGAATTATCTTCTGATTTCATATTATTATCAGAGGCACTAGTATCAGTGCTACCTCCACAAGCCGATAAAGCAACTACACTAATCATCATTACTATTAGTAATATTGAAAATAATCTCATCCTTTTCATCTTTTTACCTCCTCTTATTTATAGTTAACCCCTTAATTATAATCATGATTATATCTAATGTAAAATAGAATTTATTAATTCCATTATAGATAACTATAGATAGAATTAATGTTTTTTACTATAAAACTGTTTTATATGTTTAAAAATGAATATTCCATTCCTTTACCTGAAAACCTAATTTGAGTAATAATACTAAAGTTAAATATATACACTATATTTCATTATCACACCAGCAAAAAACTGTTAGGATTTTAATCCTAACAGTTTTTTGATAGAATTACTTATAAACACAGTTAGAGTCATGTCTTTATAACCTATTTCTTCAATTTAAATTGAAATTTCTGCCAAGGTTTAATTTTATCCAATAGAAATATTTCATTGCTAGCTATTTTTCCAACTACATTAGTTTTTCCACTATTTTTCATAGGTCTTAATGCAATCTGTAATTCACCTGCATATCTATCATACAAAGAGCTTTCAATTAATATATCTCCTTTTTCTATATCCTTAGGATTAAATATTTTAAATTCATGCCCCTTATATTTTACTCGACTTTGGGTAGATCGAATCATATATTCTGAGACATCTCCTCTATTGAAATGAAATTCTTCGATAACTATTTTTTTCTCTAAGTCTGAGATTGAAGCCTCAATGTCTACATTTAAGACTAACATATATTTATTTAATTCACTCAATAATTTCAACTCATCCTCCGATGCAAAACAATTACCAATAATAACATCATCTATCAAATTAGTGTTAAATAAATCCTTAGCTTGTACTTCAATAGGCAACCCTCTATGCTCTTCTAATGTACATAGGCCCTCTGATATCGGCCATGGACCAAACTTTCCATGATTGGATGATATAAAAGCAGCAGTTCTAATTCCCTTAGTTTTGAATAGTCTAGAGCATTTTAAAAAATGTTCTCTAGATATTCCTGTATATTTATGGGGATAGAAATTATGACACCCTAAAATATTCTCTGTATTTGGCCAATGCTCTAGGATATTTTCGAGATACTTAGTTCCATTGCTCATATTTATTTCTATTTTTATATTTTCTTTGCTAAAAGACATAATACTTTCTTCATTTCCAGAAAAACCTAAATCCAATCTAATACCATATAACCCTAATTGTTTAAAAAAGCTAAGATCATTATAATTTAAATTGAATTTTTCAAAGATTTTAGGACTTACATCTGCTATTGTTTTCATGCCTAACTTATTACCATGCTTTACTAACTCAGCAAAATTTCCAATTATTTTTTCTTCATTTCCTTCAATTGATAATAGGCAAGTGAAAACTCTAGTAAAGCCATATTTACTAGCTAGGGTTAGATACTCTTTATTTTCCTGCAATAAAGTTTTGTCTGGATAAATTGATACACCTAACTCTCTCATTATTAGTCCTCCCATATTTGAAAATATCTGAATAGACAATTGTCTATTCAGATATTTTATTATATATATTTACAAATTCTTGTGCTAAATCCTTTAAAGTTATTGCATTCATCAAATGATCCTGAGCATGAACTAAGAGTAATGAAACCTCAACTTTCTTACCCTTTGACTCCTCTTGAATTAGCATCGTTTGCTCCTTATGAGCTAATGCAATATTTTCTTCAGCTGCTCTTATACTCTCTTTAGCCTTCTCTGATTCATTGTTCTTAGCATATTGTATTGCTTCCATTGCAGAACTTCTTGCGCTACCACTTTTAGTAATTATGTTTAATACAATTGATTCAAATTCCATTATGTTCATCTCCTGTCTAACTGTAAGTAATTATTCCATATAATATTAATTCTCCGCTAAACTTTCTTTCTTTGCTTCTATTTTATCAATAATAAGTACGAAAGGCACATATAATAGAACACCAATTACAATATTAATTAAAGGTAATATAGCTCCCATTATAGATCCCCCTGTTGCCAAATATCCTCCAATTATAGGTGGTGTCGTCCAAGGAATCAGTGCAACAGTTCTTGGAACAATTCCAATAGCTGTAACTATAAAACTAAAGATGGTTAAAACTACTGGTGTTAATAAAAATGGTATAAATAATACTGGATTTAAGACTATTGGAAATCCATAAATCATAGGCTCATTTATATTAAATAAACCAGGAGCAAATCCCATCTTTGCTAAGTCTCTCATGTGCTTTCTTTTTGTGGCTATAAATATGGCAATCAATAAAGAAATAGTAGTCCCTGCTCCACCCATATAAACAAAAGCATCAAAGAATGGCTTTGTAACTATATAAGGTAATGCTGTACTATTTGCAAGGGCTGTCATATTAGCATCTAAAGCTGGTAAATAAACAGCTTGCATTATTGGTTCTAATATATTAGAGCCGTGTAATCCAAAGAACCATAGAAAATGATTGATAAATGCAATAAAGATTGCTGACCAGATTGTATTTGCCATCTCAGTTAATGGTCCTTGTATCAAATCATATAGTGCAGCATGTATATTTACTATTCCAATTGCTACAGTGATTATTTTTATTACTGAAAATACCGATAATGTTATAATTCCAGGTAATAATGCTGCAAAAGATTTGCTTACTGCAGGCGGTACTCCTTCTGGCATTTTTATTACTAATCGTTTATTCCCCAATAACCTAACAAATATTTCTGTAGATATAATTGCTACCATGATTGAAACAAGTAATCCCAATGCACCAGTCCAGTTATATGGTATAGCCCAAGCTTCTTCAGCGCTTTGAGTAATTACCATAAGACTTGCAAATCCTATTATACCTGCTGCCAATGGATCAGAGTCATATGATTTAGCCAAATTATAACTAATAGAAAAAACAATAAACAGAGATAATACAGCAAAGGTTCCATTCCACAGATTTCCACCAAAACTAGTCCATGAATCAGAGAAGATGGAGCTCATAAAATTCTGATAAGCATCTATAGGCAGATTATTGATTAATACAGCCATAGATCCAACAATAATTAGTGGCATAATCGCTACAAATCCATCACGAATAGCTACTAGATGTCTCTGTGCACCTATTTTTGCTGCAATAGGTACAAAACGCTTTTCAAGAAAATCAAATATACTTCTCATAAAAAATTCCCCCTTATTTTTTATATAATTTCCATAGTTTTATGGAATTACATTTTAGAACTCTATATGTTCTATTCCTCCATTAAACTTATTGCTTTATTCAGTACTGCCTCACCATTCATAGTTCCATACTCTATGCTATCGATAACATCTACTGGCACTTCTCTTAACTCAAATGTTTTTTTCATTTTAGGTAATAAGTATCTTACTTGAGGCCCTAAAAGAACCACATTCACGTCATCTAAATGACTTTTTACTTCCGCCTCAGCTACAGCAAAAATCTTTAAATCCATATTTTCCTTTGTAGCCACAATATTCATTTTAGTTACCAATAAACTAGTTGACATTCCTGCTGAGCAAACTAACATAATAGTTCTCATTTTATCTGCTTCCCCCTTCAGTTACTAATAATAATGATTATTTTTAACAATTAACTAACTCATTCTTAAAAACCTGTTCTATTGCATCTAGTGCTTCTTCTTCATCTTGTCCATCTATAAGAACTTCTAGGTAATCACCCTTATTTGCCCCAATACTTAATATACCAATTAAACTTTTTGCATTAATTAAATTTTCGTTTTTTCTGAGCTTAATATCAGATTTGAAACTTTTTGCCGTTTCTACTATTAAACTAGCAGGCCTCGCATGCAATCCAATTCTACTAGTAACTATAACTTTAATCCTTTTCACACCCCTATCACTCCTCTCTTTTACAATAATATTTGCATAAATGATGCCAACTTTTTATTTGTCCAAATCTTCCAAAATACTTATAAAGATTATTTTTCATAAATCAAATATATCCTTCCAAGATTTTATGATTTTTTAGTATGTAATTTCCTCATTTTATTGTTTTTAACCTAAAACCACATAGCTTTAAATATGCAAATATTAATAATTCTTTTCTTGCAAAATTATTTTCAAATAAAAAAATAGCGTGTAAGATATTCCAAGAAAACTTACACACTACTCCTTGCACTATTTTACACACTAATTCACACTATTCTATTTCTCTATTACTATTAAATAATAATAGTTTAGATATATATGCTATTTCATCGTCTCCTATATTAATTTTATAATTAACCTCTAGGGGCTTAATACTCTTCTTAACAATATTCATTTCATAATTGTATTTATCCCTGTACAAAACTAAATCCTCAAAAGGTTTAGTTTTTTCTCCATTAGCCAGCTTATCCACCAGAAAGCTTATGTGTATAGCCACTCCCATCTTTACATCCATTTCTAAAGATATATCTAGATTTTCTTCTAAATCCTTAATTATATATTTTACATCCTCCACTATTTTTTCGCCATCAACTGTGGACGTATGCTCTCTTAAGGACTTACCCACTTTAAGAAATAATTCTTCCTCATCTATTAGTTTATTTATTTTGTCAATACCGCTATTATTAAAAATATCAATTGCTGAAATAAAAGGAATCCCTCTTAAAGACACATTAATCGTTCCTACAACAGCTATAATATTATAGTGCTCTTTATGTCTTTCAACTATCTCTAAAAACTTTTTCTGCTCTAAGATATCTAGAGCTTTTATGTCTATATTTCTCCTACCGTTTATTTTTTCTTTAATTATATCTTTTAACTTTACTGAAGCTCCTTCACCTGTAAAACATACTGTAATTATTAATCTTTTCTTATCAGATATTTCTTTAGTCCTCCTTAACTCATCTAGCATCCTTATTCCCTTGCAAGAGTTATAAATTTCAGTAATCCCATGTCCCATGACTGCTTTCCTAGCAGCATCTATTACAATTGCAGTGCTAACCATATCAATTGTCTTTATCATAATGCCTGTATCCTCTGATATCATATCTCCAAAATTAGTTAAAGAACCCATATCTACTAAAAGTAGCACACCATTTTCATTATTGATACTTTTTATTTTCTCTTTAGTTATTTCATACATCTCTTCTGGTTTTGTATTTAATGACATATCTAAACCAATAACATCATCAATTGATAAAAGGTTATTTGCCACTTCTGCCATACTTGTAGCTGTACTGTTTCCATGCATAATTACTATTATTCTAACTTTCTTCCCCTCTAACACTTCTGGTTTATAAGATGTAGAAATTAAAAACATAGCTAAATACCCAATTTCATCTACTGGTGTTTCTATCTGTAGCTTTTCATCTATAGTTTTAGCCAACTGCATTGATAAAAGGAATTCCTTTTCATAGTTTATTCGAATAGAGTTTAACTTTGGATTATATATTTTGTTTCCTTTTTTTATTCTTTCTATAGTCCTTGATAAGTGAAGAGATAAAGCTAGAAATATCTTATCATCATATTTTCTAGATAGTCTTTTCTCTGCTACAGCTAATATTTCTTCCACCAAGTCTATAACCTGTGAGCTAACTACACTTAATAATTCTTCTTTACTAACCTTTTTTGAAAGTTTTCCTATATATTTATGGAAATAACTCTCAATATCTATATTTAAAATTTCATTTACTTCTTTCTCATTCATTCCTACTTTTTGCAAAGATTCAAATTTCCTTTCAATAATACTATAAAAATCTTCCTCTTCTTTTAAGTTCTGACTAATAATATTTTTGCGATTTTCTTTATGATAGTACTTTAGCACATCTCCCTTATCCTTCAATAATTCCTCGATTTTTTCCCTGCTATCTTTAATTTGCATTAGTCCTTTCTTCACATGCTGAGGAACATCAGAAACTGTAATTAGTATATAATCTTCTTTTCTAGACTTAAAATTTACAAAAGCTTTAGCACATGCTAATTGGATATCGCTCTTTAATTGACCAATGTTATTAGGACAGTCATATAATAGATACGATATCAATGAGTTTTTATTAATGTAAATGCTTCTCCCTACTCTTTTTGATTCTTCTTTAATAAAATCCTCAATCAAATAATATCGTTCAACTAAACTTCTCTCCTTCAAAGAAGGTAATGTTATTGTCATGGCTATTCTTCTAGTAAATGTCTTTAGAAGGTGGGAATCTGGATCTTCAGTAGTTGCAGCTATTATTTGTACTTTAACCCTAGTCAATTTTTCAGTTTCTCCAAGGGGTCTAAAATATCCCTTATCTATATAAGTAAATAACATTTCTTGTCCTTGAGGAGACAATCTATGGACTTCATCAAGAAAAAAAATACCTCCATCAGATTTTTTTAATAGCCCTGTCTTGTCCCTTTCGGCTCCAGTATATGCTCCTTTTTTCACTCCAAATATTTGACTGATTACTAGTTGAGGATTATCTGCATAATCAGCACAGTTAAATCTTATAAATGGTCCTTGCCTACTAATAACCTGTGATTCAATAGCAAACCTATACATACATTCAGCAAACATAGATTTACCAGTACCTGTTTCTCCCAAAATTAAAGTATGTAATCCCCGAGGTGGATATAATATAGCTGCTTTAGCCTTCTGTATAGGAATCGACAGACTATGATTAGACCCAACTAAACTATCTAATCTATTATTATCTTGATTATCAATATTTGATTTAGTATTTTCTTTAGACTTAAACAGTACAGGTCTACCTTCTATTTTTTCTATTTTTTCTTCTTTGTGTAATTGATTTAAATATCTACTTATATTTGTCCTATCATTTTCAAGGTAACTACTTAATTCTAAAGTTGAAATTCCTTTGTCATTTCTCTTTTCTAATAATATTAGAGTTTCATACACCTTATCAATCATCTTCATAGTTATGCCCCCAGTTACACATACATCATAATTTTTAAGTATAAGTTTAAAATAATAATGACTACCTTCAGTTAGCCTTTATTATTTACGTTATAATTATATTAAGCTATGGATTAATTTAGTGGTAATTATATGCTATTATACTAATATATTCTATGTTAAATGCAATTACCCTTTATAATTTGTCTCTTAAATATAACTGCTATTAGTAATACTAAGCTTATCAATCTGATAGCAATGCTTCCTTTGAAAACAAAAAACCCTTTATTGTTGACTTCTTTAAAGAAGTCAACAATAAAGGGTTTAATAACAGTAAACTATTAGGTTTATTTATATCTCAATATCTATATTTTCATCAATAAATTTCTCAACATCTTCAGCTGTAGGTAGGTTAATTACCTTTTCAGCCATTTCTTCCATCTCTTTTTTAGATAGATTCTTTATTATCCATCTTGACTTAAGTATTGATATAGGACTCATACTAAATTCATCAAGCCCTAACCCTATTAAAATTGGTATCAACTTAGGGTCTCCTGCAACTTCTCCACACATTCCAACCCAAATGCCTTCTTTGTGTCCATTATCTATAACCATTTTTACTAATCTTAATAATGCTGGATGGAATTGATTATATAGATAGGAGATTTTTCTATTTCCTCTATCTACAGCAGTAGTGTATTGAATTAAATCATTAGTACCAATACTAAAGAAATCTACTTCTTTAGCAAATAAGTCCGACATTACTGCAACAGCAGGTATCTCCACCATTATACCTACCTCTATCTCTTCGTTAAACTTAATATTTTCTTTTCTTAAGTCTTCTTTAATTTCCTCTAATACAGCTTTTGCCTGTCTAACCTCTTCTATACTTGATATCATAGGGAACATTATTTTAATATTTCCATAAGCACTAGCTCTAAGTAATGCTCTAAGCTGTGTTTTAAAAATATCAGTTCTATCTAAACACAATCTTATAGCTCTATATCCTAAGAAAGGGTTCATTTCCTTTGGTAGATCAAGATACGAAAGTTCCTTATCTCCACCAATATCCAATGTACGGATTACTATAGGTTTATCCTTAAGCTTTTCAGCTACCTTTTTATAAGCCTCAAATTGCTCTTCTTCAGTAGGTAACCTATCTCTATCCATATAAAGGAATTCTGTCCTATAAAGACCTACACCTTCACCATCATTTTTAATTACACCCTTTACATCCCTTGGTGTACCTATATTAGCAACTAACTCAACCTCAACACCATCTTTTGTAATACTTTTTTCGCCCTTCAATTCATTTAATCTATTTTTTAACTTTATATATTCAGCTTGTTTATTCTTATATTCTTCAATTACATCATCTTCTGGGTTTAAAACAACTGTTCCTTCATCTCCATCAAAAACTATATAGTCACCATTATTAGCTAACTCAGTAATATCTTCTACCCCTACAACTGCTGGTATTTCCAATGTTCGTGCCATTATAGCAGAGTGGGCAGTTTTACCACCTATTTCTGTTATAAAACCTAATACCTTTTCTTTATCCATTTGAGCAGTATCTGAAGGTGTTAAATCTTCAGCTATTATAATAATTTCTTCATCTAAGCTTGAAAAATCTGTGCTTTCTATCCCAAGAAGAATTCTAGTAACTCTTGTTGTTACATCTTTAATGTCAGCTGCTCTTTCTCTCATGTATTCATTATCCATGTTTTTAAATAGTTCAACAAATGTGTCAGTTACTTCCTTAAGAGCATATTCTGCATTGAAACTTTCATTAGAAATTTTTTCTTCTACCTGTCCAAAAAATTCAGGATCCTCTAGTATCATTCCATGGGCTTCAAATATTTGAGCTTCTTTCTTACCCATTGTTTTTAATGTACGGTCATATAAATTTTTAATTTGTTCTTTACATGTTTCTCTTGCTTCCTTTAATCTTTGTATTTCTTGTCCTGAGTCTGATATAGCTAGCTTTTCTATCTTTATTTCAGGCTCTTTTTTTATTAATACTTTACCTATTGCTATACCAGGTGAAGCTCCTATTCCTTTCATATACCTACACTCCTATTCACCAAAATTATTCTCGATTAGGGACTTTAATGCTTCAACCGCTTCTTTTTCATCTTCTCCATCAGCTTGTAATATTATCTTATCTCCTTTACCTGCTCCCATGCTTAAGATTCCCATAATACTCTTTCCATTATAAGTCTTTTCGTCCTTTATTACAAATATTTCAGAGCTATATCCCGATGCCTCTTTTACAAAAAC
The DNA here is from genome assembly GCF_016765695.1 of Sporosalibacterium faouarense. GTDB lineage: Bacteria > Bacillota > Clostridia > Tissierellales > VENL01 > Sporosalibacterium > Sporosalibacterium faouarense. The sequence goes on from NZ_JAETGO010000048.1 coordinate 77,288, forward strand.
ACTTGCTGGTCTTGCATGTAAACCTGTTTCATTTTTCAGTTCCACTTCAACCTTATACATTGTACTACCTCCTTGTAAAGTTATTTAAATTATAATATTATTATGCCTTGGGTTTTATATTTTCTTTCATAAATCTTTGGAAAAAGCATATAGCCAGTTTTAACTGGCTATACACTAATTACATGTTTATAAAAACTACTTATTTTGATTCTATATGGGCTTGAACTTTTTTTAATATAGGTACTGCTTTCTTAATCGCATCTCCTACACCAACCTTAACAACAGGCTTACCTTTAAATCTTTCAACTTTCTTTATACCCATATCTTTGGTTATAATAACTGCATCCGCAGACTCAACATCTTGCTTAGTTAATTCATTTTCAAGGCCAATTGAACCTTGAGTTTCAACCTTGATTTCAATTCCTAATTCTTTTGCTGCCTTCTCTAAAGCTTCTGCTGCCATATAAGTATGAGCAACTCCAGAAGGACAAGCAGTAACTGCAACTATTTTCATGTAATCACCTCAAATTTGTTTTATTATATATTGTATGCTTGTTTCTGATGTTTAATTATTCAAAACTAATATCTAATTCATCAAGATCTTCTGAATCATCTACTAATGTTTCTTCTACTGGTTTCTTTAATAGATTAACCATAACTGCAGTAATAACAACACCAACTACAGTAGCTACTATATAACCCAATACATTATCTACTACAGGTAGTACTATCCATCCACCCCAAGGTGCATTATTTCCTACATTTAGTAACATAGCTGTTACTGAACCTGCTGCGGAACCTACCACTAATGAAGGAATAACTCTAATCGGGTCAGCTGCAGCAAAAGGTATAGCTCCTTCAGTGATTCCTATAAGTCCCATAATAATTGCTGCTTTTCCACTTTCTCTTTCTTCAACAGTATATTTCTTTGGAGCTAAGAATGTTGCTAATGCTAATCCTAATGGAGGCACACAAATAGCTACCCCTATAGGTCCCATAACTGTTATAATACCTTCACCAATAAGTGCAACACCAAATCCATATGCAACTTTGTTTACTGGTCCACCCATATCAAAGGCTATCATCGCACCAAGAATAAGTCCTAATATAACTTTATTACCCGTTCCCATTCCTTTTAACCATTCTGTCATAGCTTCCATCATTCCTGCAATTGGTGTACCTATAATCCATACCATTAATCCACCCACGATTAAGGTACCAACTAAAGGAATAATAAATATAGGCATTACTGATCTCATAACATTAGGTACTTTAATTTTCTTTAAATAAAATACTACAATACCTGCTAATAAACCTGCAATAATTCCACCTAAGAAACCTGCTCCAATTTGACTAGCTAAATATCCACCAATAGCACCTGGTGCTATACCTGGTCTATCTGCCATTGAGAACGCAATAAATCCAGCCATTATAGGAACGAATAGTGACATACCGCCAATACCAATATCCCAAATATCTTTAAGTATTCCACCTTCAGGTACCGATGGTGTACCTGATAACATAACTGATAGGGCAAGTAATACACCACCAGCTACTACAAATGGTATCATATAAGAAACTCCAGTCATTAAATGCTTACGTGTGTCTTTTAAAAGTTCTAACATTACATTTCCCCCTTTAATTTAGTATAATCTTATTGATAATATCCTTGATGCAAAATACTTCTGTTAAAACTAAATGATACTAAATGAAAGCTATTTCTTTTTCCTATCCATCTCTCACCTCCTTTAGTAGTTCTTTTTTTATACCCAGGTTCATATTTAAACATTCCTTTATTTGCATATATTTACATAACACTTATAAAAAATTACATTTTCCATACAAAATAGTCGTGATTATACTTATTGTATATTCTATAAAATATCCTAATCAGTAGTTTTTATTCCCTCGCCATAGGCATTTTCCCAGTCTTCAATAAACTTGTCTACACTATAGTCTGTTAAAGGATGACAAGTCATTTTATCCAATACATCAGTTGGAACTGTTACACTATGAACTCCATGCTCAATAATTTCTATTACTTGCTGAGCATTTTTAAAGCTTGCTGCAAGAACTTTTGAATCAAAGTTATGTTTTTCAATTATATTAATAATTTGCTTTACGACAGATACTCCATTACCAGAGATATTATCAAGTCTATTTACATATGGAGCTATATACTTTGCTCCAGCCTTTGCAGCTAGGGTAGCTTGGTGAGCTGTAAATACTGCCGTTGCTGTAGTCTTTATTCCTCTTTTCGTCAATTCTTTTATTGCCTTTAATCCTTGATGTGTAACAGGAATTTTTACATAAATGTTCTTATGAAGTCCATTAATAAATTCTGCTTCTTCAATCATGCCATCAAAATCTCTACTTACAACCTGACAATGTATAGCTCTGTCTTCCCCAACAATATCGCTTATTTCTTTTATTAAATCTGTAAACCTTTTCCCACTTCTAGAAACAATTGTTGGATTTGTTGTCACACCATCAACCTGTAAAATATCAACTAATTCTTTTATTTCCTCTACATTACCAGTATCTAAAAATAATTCCATATTATCCATCTCCTTTATTGTAATGCCTTCTTAAATATGTCCTCTAATATATTCATTAAGTTTTCTTTCTTTTCAGCTGAAACTAATAATTCTCTAAAGTCTTCATTCATAAGCTTTCTTGATAAAGCAGCTAATATTTTTAAGTGAGTATTACTTTCTGCTTCCTTTGGTACAGCTAAAAGAAATATCATATGAACTGGTTGTCCATCTAAAGATTCCCATTCTAGCCCATTTTTACTTCTACCAAATGCAACTGTAGGTGTCTTTACAGCTTCAGTTTTTCCATGGGGAATTGCTACTCCGAAGCCTATTCCAGTTGTTGATAATCCTTCTCTATCAATCACTTCTTGTACATAGTCATCAAAATTATTTAATCTACCTTCACTATCTATTGACTGGGCAAGCTCCCTAATTATAGCTTCTTTTGAATCTCCATGTAATTCCATTTTAATTAAATTTTCATTTATTATATTACTCATTATCATCGTCCTTCCTCACTAAAATATTGTATATTTTACATCCATCTTTACTATTTCTAATCTCATCAAGCACTTCTTCATTGTTTAAAATTGAATAAAATCTTTTAAAAAAGCTTTTAGTATAGCTTGGTGAACTAACCTTTAATGCTAATAAAAACACTGTATCAATTTTGTTCTCTCCCCAATTGACTGGTTGCTTCAATGTTGCAACTGCAATACCTGACTTATTAACATTATCATGAGTTCCATGGGGGATTGCTACCCTCTCTGAAACTGCGGTAGATGTTATTTTTTCTCTTTCAAGAGCACTCTTAATAAAATTAGAGTTCACATATCCATTATCAACTAAAATGTTTCCTAGTTTCTTTATAACTATTTCCTTGCTTTCAACATCAAGGTTAGGAATAATTAGCTCTTTATCAAACAATTCTATCATCGGATTTTGAATAGCATCCTTGTTAAAATGTTTAGTATTCTCAATATTAGATATATATCTCTTAATTCTTTCTATATCTCCTTTATTAACAAAGGGATTTATTTGAATTACTTGTTTCAGTTGATACTTTAATGGAATAGTAGAAATTATAATATCAAAATTATTAGGATGCTTCTTATTTAAATCATGGGCTGAAATCACATCAACAATTTGTAGGTTACTAATAGATTTTTGAAGCTTAACAGCTACAAGCTGAGCTGTTCCTATTCCACTACTGCAAACTACTATAGCCCTTGTGTTTTTATTTAATCTCTCTAAAGCTGCTCCAAGATGTATTGCTATATATCCTATTTCTTCTTCATTTACCTTAACTCCAAAATGTTTCTCAAACAGTACACTTGTTGCCCAAGCTGCTCCAAATACACTTGGATAATTAGTCTTAATTTCTTTTAATATTGGGTTTCTTAAGCTTAATCCATATTTCAATCTATTTATTGTTGGTCTTAAATGCAACACAAGTCCTATCAATAATTTTTCATCGCCACTAAAGTCAACAGATAATATATTGCCTATTAATGAAATTATATCTTTTGCTAAGCTGATAATACTTTCATCCATATTGCTTAATACATCTTCAGTGCCTTTTATATTATAGCTTCTTTGTACCTTAGACCCTAAAACATGTAGTGATATATAACCTATTTCACATTCTGGTACTTTAATGTTAAACTCATCTTCAATTCTCTTTGATATGGAATGAGCTATTTCAAACTCTTTTTGTTTCTTTATGGCATCTAGTTGCTTTTTATCCATCTTAATATCTTTCTTTTGTTTAAGTCTTTCAATACTAATAACAATATGAGCCAATAGTCCATCAAAGGCTTCATCAGATAATAAAAAATCCATGTCATCTTCTGCTTCATTAAGAATTACTTCAATCTTTTTTACATCAATATTTGGAAATAATTCTTTAAGTTGCATATAATTCTCATAATCTAATCTACTATTTGGTTTTATATCTTGAGTATCTGACAACATATCTTTTAATTCTTCTTCATCCTTTAAAATACTCAATAAATCTGCAGTAGCCTTTCTCCATCCCTTTTCATTACCTACAATTTCAATTCCATAATTTTGTCTTCTTTTAAGCTTCAAATCATATTTATCTAACCATTCATCTACCTCATCTAAATCTTTATATATAGTTACTCTACTAACATATAATTCATCGGCTAGTAATTGCATTGTAATTGAATCATTAGACTGCAGTAATCTTTTTATAATATATAATTGTCTTTTTTCTGGAGAAAATGGCTGAATATAGTTTTTACTTTTTAAAATCACATTTTTTAAAAATCGTTTTCCTTCGCTGTCTACTTTAATCCATACACCAACTCTAGGCTTTTTAATCAGCTCTCCTTTATCAGTAGCTTCTAGATATTCTTGTATCTTGTTTAAATCATTTCTTATCGTCCTATTAGAAACACTTATTTCTTTAGATATATCATCAATCGTAATTGGTTTATTGGTGTCGATTAAAATGTCTAGTATTTCACCACATCTTTCATTAAGAAAGTCATTCATATCTTTCCACCTCAATAATTATTTTTTATAGCTTGTTTAATGTGGCAACTAATAGCAATCTGAATTTACTGATATTATTATAATACCACATTATCGGCTATTTTAGAACGTTTTAAAGGTACCATTTAGTTACGGATTAATGTGGCACTTATTTATAAACTTCAATGGAAACTTTAAAACTTCTTATTTCCTGATTATCCTTTTCACAAAAATCAAAACGTGTATTCTACATTTTTTTAGAGTCACACTTATTAAAATCCACAATTTAACAAACTTCATTAAATCATTACATGAAATCTATATTGCTTCTTAATCAAAGAATATGTAAAAATTTCTTTAATTACTCATATGACATAAAAATACTTCTCCGAAGACAAACTTTATTATTTGAGTAAATTGCATATTTACAAATTAAATATATTTTTGCAATCTTGCATAAAATTCTAAAATGCAATTCCCTCATTTAATCAGTCTTTCTTTAGAGAAGTATTTCAACAAATGTATTAGTTCTTAAATTAAACATTAAAACGACTTAATGAAATAGCTATGAAAATAAAATTTTGTATAGAATTCTAGTATTTAAGAATATTTTACAATAAAATTTCATCAGATTTTACAACTCTATTACCTTCTCTTGCAGATATATATCCCATCTCTATTATTTTTTGAGATTTTAATCCTTCTTCCAAGGTTGGTGTCTCAGAGTGTACTATTTTATTCTGCTTTATATTTAATATAAAGTTAATCAAACTTGACATATGTGCATTTAAATTCCATCCCATATCAAACTTGGCGCTGGGAAAAATGCTCTTATGATATTTACTAAAATCACTTGTTCTTTCTAATTCACCTTTAAGTAAATGTCCTTTATCATGTAGAAATATTTCTGGATAGTCCATATGATCTGTTGAAATTTTCAGTTTACCTTTTGTTCCATAAACTTCAAAAACTGTATCTTCAGTAATATCTGAGGATATTCTTGATACTTCAAGGGTTCCATATCCTCCGTTTTTTAAATTAATATCTAGTAATGCCCATTCATCCACATCGGCAGACACTTTTTCTGTTAAGCTACTATCCTTATATCTTTCTTTAAAATAGGTACTAGTTCTACCTCTGACATCTTTAACTTCTCCTAATAAAAATCTTACTAGATCAGCCATGTGTATACCTAGATCCATTAGAGCTCCTCCACCAGATTTATCATTCTTTAATCTCCAAGATATTGGTCTTTCTTCATTTAGATATCCTTTATGATATAGAGTAACTCTGAAATTTAGAATTTCACCTAATTTACCATCTCTTATATAATCTTTAGCCATTACAACGGAAGGAACAAATCTGTACATTAATGCCACCTGATTTATTACATCCTTAGATTTGCAAAGTTCCACTAATTTTTCACCTTCAGCTAAATTCTTCGCAATAGGCTTTTCCATATATATATTTTTATCTGCCCTAATTGCTTTACTTCCTTGTTCGAGATGCAGAAAATTTGGTGTACATATATCAACCATATTAATGGATTTATCTTCTAGGAGTTCATTTAAATCATCTGTTGCATAATCAAATATTCCAAATTTGTCTACTCCACTTCTAGTGCAGATACCTTTAAAATTATGCTTAACATCAATATCATCAAATATTATGTCCATAGCTTTTAAACCAAGTATATGAATTTTAGATATGTTCCCCGATCCAACTAACCCTATATTAATATCTCCCATTGATATTCCTCCTCTTATATGATTTCTACTCTTTCAACCATTTCATAGGTTTCCTTTTCATTGGCTGCCTTTGTACCTTCCTTACTAACAGCAATAATTGAAGTTGCAACACCAAGTCTAAAAGCTTCTTTTACACTCAGTTCTTGGGCTAAACCTATTGTAAAACCAGCAACCAATGAATCACCTGCACCCACTGTGCTTTTTACAGTCACTTCTACAGGTTTTGCTTGGTAAACATCCTCTCTACTAACTAAAATAGAGCCTTCTTTACCCATTGAAATACATACCAACTCTATTCCAGTATCTACAAGCTCCCTTGCAGCTTTAACTATATCCTCTTTATCATTTAATTTAATTGAAAGCAATTCTTCTAACTCATGAATATTAGGCTTTATCATAAAAGGCTTACCCTTTATTCCTTCCTTTAATAAATCTCCACTGGCATCCAAAATCACTTTGCATTCTGCTTCATTTGCTATCTCTATTAAACTTTTATAAACTATATTTTCGATCCCATCGGGCACACTCCCTGCTATTACAACTATATTGGACTCCTTAACCATTTTCTTATATGTGTTTAAGAATTCAATTTGCTCATCTGATGAGATGTAAGCCCCTCTTTGATTAATATCAGTTGTACTGCCAGATATTGAGTCAACAATCTTAATGTTAGTTCTTGTATCCTCTTTCACTTTAGTAAAATCTTCATTGATACTGTTTTTAAATAAGAAATCTTTTATAAACTCTCCACTTTTCCCCCCTATAAATCCAATAGCAGTGGATTGAATTTCAAAGTTCTTCATAACTCTTGAAACATTAATCCCTTTTCCACCAGGATCCTTAACAGAATAATCAACTTTATTTACTTCTCCCTTTTTGAAATCTTCTATATATATAGTCTGATCAATAGCAGGATTCAATGTTACAGTTAAAATCATGTCTTTCCTCCAATCTAGCTTCTTATATTACTTTATAACTGTTTTTAATATTTCTTTTTTAACCTTTTCTATATCAGGAACAAAACTTTTTAGTAGCTCCATTTTACCTTCAAATTTATACTCTCCCATGGATGCTGGGATAAATATACTATCCCCTTTTTTTATGTCCTCAATTCCTTCTAAATATTTAATCTGACCTTCTCCTTCTACACAGGTAAATATAAAAAACCTTTCCATATCACTGCTTTCAGTTAAACATCTTTCTACATCATATTTTATTATAGCGAAATTCTCATTTAAGCAATAATATGTCTTAACATATCCATCTTTTTCAAGCCTAAGACCAGTGCTCTTTCGTCCTTGGAGATTAAAGTCAATTACATCTAGTGCTTCTTTTATATGCAGCTCTCTACCTCTTCCATAGTCAAAAACCCTAAATGTAGTATCACTGTTTTGCTGAATTTCTGCCACTGTAACTCCGCCACCCATTGTGTGAATTAAGCCACTTTTTACAAAGTATAATTCACCTTTCTTAACATTTATCTCATTCATATACCCTTCTGGATCACCATTTTCTATAGCTTGGGCAAATTCTTCCTTGGTACATCCATTTGTTCCTAATATTATCTTTGCATCATCCTCAGCATCAACTATATACCAAGCTTCAGTTTTCCCCATTTGTTCTCCAATCGTTAAAGCATATTTATCATCTGGATGTACTTGTACTGAGAGTTTTTGACTTGGTGTTAGTAATTTTATTAATAAAGGGAACCAGTTATTCTCAATCTTAGTTCCCATGACCTTTGATCCTTCCTTCGCTATTAGTGCTTCAAGTTTCATCCCTTGATATCTCCCATTAGCTACAATACTCATACCATGGGGGTGACAAGCCACATCCCAGCTTTCACCTATTGATCCACTAGGTAGATTATCTCTCATCGATTCAAGGGTTCTACTCCCCCAAACTTTTTCTACATATATATTTTCAAATTTTAATGGATACATTTTAACCTGGATTCTAGAATCATTCCAAATAGTATTATTTATAACTATTTATTATGATTTTTCACTTTTATTAAAGTGGTAGCATCACAGGATTCAGCTACTAGGGTATAGTCACTTGACTATAAACTCCACATACTTAAAGTAATCCTTAATTACATACAGTAATTAAGTACAACAGAGCTAGAAGTATTACTTCTCCCTAATCTATATCTAAGATTGCTAAAGGTTTTTCCTTCTAGGTGTCCTTTAGCAAGATATATTCTTATATAGTAAACATTAACTAAGTTAATGAATTAATCTATATTAAGAAACAAATTCCTATGTTTTAGCCACAAACCAGGGTATTCACCTCCTTTATTTTTAATTCTTTTATTTATTATAGACCACTATTTAAGGTAGATATTTCTAAAAAGGTCATATTGTTTTTAATTATTATTCTTAGGTTAGGGTTTCCTTTTTTAGTTTTATTCTCAATAAGTCTATTGAAAGCAAATCTTTTAGCTGATGAAGAAACAGTCATTAATTCATTTATTTCATTCATATATTCATCTAAAATATTTATTATTAATTTCTTAAGCAGTTAATACCTCCTAAATCGTTCGTTACATTTTTTATTTAGATTTTTATACTAAAGCTTAAAATCAAATTCCTTTATAGCTCTATCTATACTTTCTTGGGATGTTCTGATATTAATTCCTTTACTAATGATTTTATTATAATCCATCCTTAAATCTCTTTTCTGGTCCCTATGCTTTTCATCATCTCTACAGATAACTCTGTCAATTATTTCCTTGGAAATACCTATTTTGTTTAAAATATATACAGCAGTATCATATGTGCTTTCTTCATTTACTGAACCAAAATGATAGGTGCCATAGGGTAAATCAAATATTTTTTCTAAGTTTTCTATCAAATCATAAACATAGGTTATACCTCGATATTCATTAGTAGAAATTTTAATTGGTTGATTAGTAAGCACTGCCTTTAATGATTTCCATAATAAATTAGGATTATTAGGTACATTCTTCTCTGGTAACCCAAACATCCAACTTAATCTTAATATCCATAGCTCTTTGAGTTCTTTCCTCAAAAGCCCTTCCGCCTTTAATTTAGTTTCTCCATATACTGTACTCGGCACTGCTTTATCATCTTCTCCATAAGGTCCTTCATTTGTATTACCATTAAAAACTTGTTCACTGCTTAAGAAAAGCATCTTTGCTTTTGTTTCTTTAGCTACCCTAGCTATATTTAAGGCAGCATCTAAATTTACCTTATGCGCTAACTCAGGATTATTTTCACACGGTAATGTTGCAGACATAGCTGCAGCATGAAATATTATATTTGGATTATTTTCTTTGATTATCCTCTCAGCTTCCTTATGATTGGTTATGTCCAATTCCTTTCTAGTTAATGGTATTACATGGTATTTTTCTTCAAAATATTTTGCAACCCTTGAGCATAAAAATCCATTGACACCAGTCAATAACATCTTTTTCTTCTTCATATTACTCCTCCTATTGAGTTTAAGATTAATCTTAAACTACAGATTATAAAATGAAATCCTTTCATAATAAAAAGTGATTATATATCTAAATTATTCAAATCATATATTCTTGAATGAAGAAATTGCATATCTACAAGTTCAATATATTTATGCAATCTTGCATAAAATTTTAATATGCAATCTCCTCAAATAAATAAGTCTCTTTCATATAATATTTAATCCTTTAAAACAATATTTAGCTTTTCACTATGCATTTTTCAAATCCATATCCTTGATATCAAAAATCTGTTATCCTTTATTACCGACTTTAAATATAATCTATCCATAAAGCGGATTTCCTTTTGAGATAATTACATCGTGTAGCTTTGTTTTAAGCTTGCTTTCAAAAAATTTGCACTTAACCATAAATACAAAGTAAGCTTCTTTTTCATCTTGTGCTGCTGTTTCAACATTGCCCATACCCTTCAGTATCTTTACATCTGCATTTTTATATAAACTCTGAAATTGAGGACTACATCTACTTAGTATTGTTCCAGGGTATGTAGCCCCACTTTCGATAATTTCAGCATACTCATCAATTCCTATATCTAAAGCTACCTCTTTCGTTACGTCATTAAGTACTGGTATACTCCTAACAGCATAATAAATTTTTATATTTGGATATTCTGCTTTAATATTTTCTAAAACTAGCTTATCAAGAACTATCTCACCGCAATTATCTCCTACATACATAAGAGTTTTCGCTTTAGATAATTCTTCAATAAATAAATGCCCATCTTTCGACATTTTATAGTTTTCAAGCACTTCTAATATTTTTTCCTTAACAAAGGTTTTATCTATAGTTTGCATTATGCCAAAATCAATAATATTTGCAGCTCCACTTAAAATTAAAGCAGTTTCAATTTGATTTTCTGATTTCCTAATAAATTCTCTAAAATCGCCTTCCAAGGCTAGCATCTCTTTATTAAAAATGTCTTTTTCTTCACTATATAAATCTTCTACCCCAACGGCATCTTGTATAACCTCTAAATATCTTTCAGTTAATATAGGTGCACTACTTTTGGCATAGATATGTCCATCAAGACTTTTGATGGATTGTTGAATTAGTTTATATTGGTCATCAGGATTGTCAACATATTTGTTTACAGTTTCCGTTATATTGCTTATAATACAGGGCATACATTCCAAGTATAATTTCATTTGAAAACCTCCGATAAATTTAAAAGAATAATATTCCTAATATAGATTCTATCATTGAAAACTACAGTTCAATATCAAAAAATTCTGACACATTAATGTGTAAAAACTTAATTTTTCTGGCTATAAAAGCTTAACTCTATACTTTTTCAAACTTTCTAGTATGGCTTCTGAGGGCTTTTCTTCAGTTATAATTGTATCTATATCCGTAACATCAGCAAATCTATATATACCATCATAAAAGAACTTCCTATTTTCCATAACTAATAAAACCTCTTTACTACTTCTTATAATTGCTTTTTTCGTATTACCATCTTCAACACTTATAGTTGTAACACTCTTATTTGCTAGGTCAATTCCACAGCTTCCAATAAATGATTTTTGAACAGTATATTTAGATATTGATTCTATTGTAGCTGAACCCACGAATCCTTCCATTTCTTGATATAAAATTCCACCTGGACAAATAATACTAATATCTTTGTTATTGCAGAGTATAGGCAGAATATCAATTGAGTTTGTTATTACTGTAAGCTTGATGTTGGAATTAGCTATTTTCTCTGCTAAAATCATATTTGTTGAAGATATATCTAAAAAAATTGTTTCTCCACTTTCCAAAGTGCTAAAGGCTTTCTCAGCTATTTTATTCTTAGCTGCATAATTATATTTTTTTCTCTCATTCACCTTTATAAGCTGCGGAAATTTTTTCTTTAAAATACCTCCACCATAGGTTCTTTCAAGTATTCCTTCATTCTCCAATATTTTAAGGTCTTTTCTTATGGCGTCTTCAGATACTTCAAATTTTTCGCTTAATTTTTTTACTACAACCTTTCCTTCCCTTGTAAGAATTTGGACTATTTTATCTAATCTTTCCTTTGCAAACATATTATTCTCCTTCACTTATTATTATTTATTATTTCTTCTTGTTATTTATTATATATTATTTATTTTTTAAGAACAAGGATGTATTTTTTATAGAACGTCTGTTGTTCATGAGGTTAAACGGACTAATTGTAATAGTTTGCCACATATTGCAAAATAATAATAAATAATATACAATAAGAATAAATAAGAATAATATTCCTGATTAGTTTAATAATAATTTAATTTCTAAAGGGAGTGAAGTAATGAGTAATCTAAGTAATAGAGTTAATTATTTAAAAGAGTTATTATTTAAAAACAAAAGAGAGATATCCATTGAAAGAGCTAAACTGTATACAGAAAGTTATAAGTCAACTGAAGGACAACCCCAAATACTAAGAAGAGCTAAGGCGACTGCTTATATACTTGATAATGTAGAAATCACAATCAATCCCCATGAATTAATAGTAGGTGGTAGAACTGTAAAGCCTAGGTCTGGTATTGCTTCTCCTGAGATGTCACCATATTGGATTTATGAAGAGTTAGATACACTTCCTACTAGACCTCAAGATCAATTCAATATATCAGCTAATGATAAACGCTTTTTCAGAGAAGAATTATATACTTATTGGAAAGAAAATTCATTGAAGGATTTAGTAAATAGTAGATTGACAGAACCAGTAAAAAAAGCTCAAAAAAGTAAAATAGTTAAACTTAATCAAACTGATAAGGGACAAGGTCATATAATACCATCCTTTGATAAGATTTTAAATAAGGGATTAGGATATATGATAGATGAATTAAGTGACAAGCTTAATGATAATAGTGATAATAATTTTTATAAAGCTTCATTAATCACTCTTAATGCAGTACAAAGACACATCATAAGATATGCCAGTCTTGCACAAATCTTGGCAAATGAAACTGACGATGAAAAGAGAAAGACAGAGTTACTAGAAATAAATAGGATTACAAATAAAATTTCCGAAAGTAAACCTGATACCTTCTATGAAGCTATACAGCTTTTCTGGTTAATTAATATATGCTTACAGTATGAGTCAAATGCTAGTTCTATTTCACCAGGTCGATTTGACCAATATATGTATCCATTCTTTGAGAGAGATATAGAAAATGGTTTAGATATTGAAATTACAAAAGAAATATTACGTTGTCTATGGATTAAGATGAATGATGTTGTGCTATTACGTAGTGAAAATAGTGCAAAGTATTTCGCTGGTTTCCCTACAGGTTATACCATAATACTAGGTGGTCAAGATAAAAATGGCCAAGATGCAACAAATCCATTATCATATTTAATTTTAGAAACATATGGAGATATTAAACTACCTCAACCTAATCTAGGTGTACGGGTTAGTGAAAAAACACCTAGAGAATTCTTAATTAAAACTGCCGAAACTATACGATTAGGTACAGGGATTCCTCAAGTATTTAACGATGAAGTCATTATTCCTGGTTATTTAAATAGAGGGGTCAGTCTAGAAGACGCTAGAGATTATTCTGTTGTAGGATGTGTTGAGCTTTCTATTCCGGGTAAAACCTATGGTCTTCATGATATCGCGTTATTTAATTTATTAAAAGTTATGGAAGAAACTCTGTATGAAGAAGAAGATAATATCAATAGCTATGATGACTTAATTAAAGCTATTGAAAATAAAGTATCAGAAAATGTAATTCTAATGGCAGAGGGTTCAAATATTGTTGACCAGGCCCATAGAGAATTTGCTCCAACTCCTCTTCTATCCTGTTTCATAGAAAATTGTGTCCCTAATGGAAAGGATGTCTCTGCTGGAGGAGCAAAATACAATTTTTCTGGAGTACAAGGCATTGGCATAGGAAACCTAAGTGACTCACTATATGTTATAAAGAAAGCTGTATTTGAAGATGAATATATTACACTAAAAGATTTACTAGATATATTAAGAAATAACTATGATGGTAATGAAATAATGAGACAGAGATTTATAAATAAATACTCTAAGTATGGTAATGATATATGTGAAGTAGATAATTGTGGTAGTGAAGTACTTTCTTATTATTGTAAGGAAGTTGAAAAACATGCAAACATCAGAGGCGGATACTTCCACCCAGGTTCATACACAGTATCCGCCCACATTCCCCTTGGAGAAGCAGTCGGAGCAACTCCAGATGGAAGGCTTGCAAAGGAACAATTAGCTGATGGTGGACTATCTCCTATGATTGGTAGGGATAATCAAGGTCCTACATCTATCCTTAAAAGTGTTAGCAAGCTAGATAACTATTTGACTTCTAATGGAAGTTTGTTGAATGTTAAGTTTAGTCCTTCTGCCTTGGAAAATCATGAAGGTATAAATAAATTTGTAGGCTATTTGCAGGCATTCATGAGGTTAAAGCTTCAACATATACAGTTTAATATTGTTTCTGCTAAAACTTTAAGAGATGCTCAAAAATATCCAGATAAGTATAAAAGCCTTGTAGTTAGAGTTGCTGGCTATAGTGCAATATTTGTTGAATTAAATAAATCCATTCAGGATGATATAATAAATAGAACAGAACACAGTTTATAGGATGTGATTAATGTGACAAAGTTGATGATTTTTAATATACAGAAATTTAGCATTCATGATGGTGGGGGAATTAGAACAATTATCTTTTTCAAAGGCTGCCCTATGAGATGTCCATGGTGTGCTAACCCAGAGTCCCAAGTCTCCAAACCTCAATTAATGAGAAAAGAGTCCTTGTGTATTGGCTGTAATGGTAACAAGTGTTCAACTTGTAATATTAATCCTGAGGAATGCCCAACTGGTGCATTAGAAATTCTAGGAAGCGAAATGACTATATCAGAAATAGTAAAAGAAGTAAAAAAAGATATGGTGTTTTATGATAGTTCCCAAGGTGGAGTTACACTTTCAGGTGGAGAGCCTTTAATGCAAGGCAAGGGAGCAATTGAGTTACTTAAAAGACTTAAGTCTTTAGGGATTGATACTGCATTAGAAACCTGTGGATCTGGATCTTGGGAAATTCTAGATAAGATGAGCGATTATCTTGATAGAGTTTTATTTGACCTTAAAATTATGGATAAACAGCAAGCTAAAAAAGTTCTTAAAGGAGATGCTGAACTTATAAAGAACAATTTTAAAGGACTTGTTGAAAAAGGTATAAAGATTATTCCTAGAATTCCCCTTATACCAAATTATACAATGCCTGAGGATAATATAGATGCTATAATTAACTTTTTAAAACCACTGGGTATTAAAGAAGTTCATATTTTACCCTTTCATCAATATGGTAGTTCAAAATATAAAAGTCTTGGAATAAGCTATTCCCTAACAGACCTTAATCCTCCCAATGATGAAGAAATCAAAGATATTGAGAAAAAATTTATCAATAATGGCTTTGAAGTAATTGTGGGTGGAAAATAAATTA
This sequence comes from Sporosalibacterium faouarense, assembly GCF_016765695.1. Classification (GTDB taxonomy): domain Bacteria; phylum Bacillota; class Clostridia; order Tissierellales; family VENL01; genus Sporosalibacterium; species Sporosalibacterium faouarense. Next base: position 93,000 of record NZ_JAETGO010000048.1, read on the forward strand.
TACTATAAAAAAACAAAGTAAGGTCTTTAGCTATAAAAAAATCTTCCCTTGGGAAGATTTTTATTTCTGTTATTTATTTTATAATATCCTTAACTATCTCTGATGCTATAATTAATCCAGCTACTGAAGGTACAAATGAAACACTTCCAGGTATCTGTCTTCTCTCCACACATGTTCTATCCTTATTTGGGCATATACAGTCAGTCTTACAATTTCCACCTACAGCCTGAGGTTCAATTGGCTTTTCCTTTGAGTATACTACCTTTAGTTTTTCAATATCTCTTCTTCTTAGTTCTCTCCTCATAACTCTGGCTAATGGACATACAGAGGTTTCATAGATATCAGCTACTTCTAGACTTGCAGGGCTAAGCTTATTCCCTGCTCCCATTGAGCTAATGATTGGAATATTCCTGTTAGTACATCTTTCTATTAAATCTAACTTTGCAGATACCATGTCTATTGCATCTACAACATAGTCATAATCATCAGATAAAAGTTGCTCAGCGGAATCTTCATTGTAGAGTTCTTGATAAGTAGTAACTTCTACTTTTGGATTTATCTCTAGAATTCTTTCCTTCATTACTTCTACCTTTGCTTTACCAACAGTTTTTCTAGTAGCATGAATCTGTCTATTTATATTGGTTAGACAAACATCATCATCGTCAACTAAAATAAAGCTACCAACACCGCTTCTTACCAATCCTTCAACTACAAACGTTCCTACTCCTCCTATACCAAAAACTGCTACTTTTGCATTTTTTAATTTATTTAAGCCCTCTGTTCCTATGAGCATTTCCGTTCTTGAAAATTCATGTAACATAACAAACACCTCTTATTTATATTTGTTTAATTTTAGAAAGTCTTAAAGGAAAACCCCAAATTCTTCAAGTCATTATCTTCTTTAATAATATCCTTAAATCTAGGATACAGCTTTACAGCTATTTTTAGATCTTCTATCGCTCCTTCTTCATTTCCTAATTTTGCATGACAGCAAGCCCTGTTATAGTAAAGAAATTCAGCTTCAGGATTATTTTCTATTCCTTCTGACAAAATCTCTATAGCTTCTTTATACTTCTTTTTCTCTATGAATATTACTGATTTGTTAAGATAAGAATATGGATATATTTTATTAGTTTCAATAGCCATATCATAGCATTTTATAGCTTCTTCTAAATCTCCCAATCTTTTTTTTATTACTCCTTTATTAAAAAAAGCTTTATAATAATAAGGATTAATTTCTATGCTTTTATCTATCATCTCAAGAGCTTCGTCATATTGTTTTAATTCTTCATATATTGCTCCTAAATTGTTATATGCGATAAAATCGTTACTAGTCAATTCTATAGCCTTTTTATAATTTTCTATAGCATCTTTCTTTTTTCCATTTTCATCATATATGTTAGCAATGTAAAAATATGCTCTATCATACTCAGGATCAATGTCTAGTGCCTTATTATAGTATTCTAGAGCTAACTCTTTTTCTCCCTTATCATCATAGATTATAGCCATACCATAATAAGCACCTGCCTCATCATCGCTAATTTCTATAATCTCTCTATAGGTATCAAAGGCTTGATCTCTTTTCCCCATTTCATCATATAAAATAGCTATATTATACAATATCTCGATCGTATCCTCAGTCTCATCATCGAACTCAAGTGCTTTTTTATAGAATTTTAATGCTCTTTGTTTATCATCCTCAATAATTGCACTTTCTGCCAATATCATATAATTATTCCTACGATCAGAACTTTTAAGATTATTCCTCATTTAAGTAACACCTCTTACATTATTTATAAGTACTATACTAGTCTAACATATATAGAAAATTAATTCATTTATATTTTCTTCATATGTAGGAGAAAATATAAAAATCTATTTATTATTAATTTCCATTTAAAGAAATAAAGCAATATACTTATTATATTTTCCTCTTATAATAAGTATATTGCTTTGTTAATATTGCTTACTTCAGATAATAATTATCTTATTTTCTTTTCTTCCATGAGCTCTTTAATGGCTCAATTCTATTGAATACAAACCTATCGTCACTAGAGTACTTATTATCCAAGCAAAAATATCCTTGTCTAATAAACTGAAGCTTATCTTCCTTGCCACATTCCTCTACATATGGTTCTACATGACAATTCTCTAATATCTTCATCGAATTGTGATTGAGTCTATCCTTCCAATTCTTCTTATCATCATCTTCTTCTTCTAAAATAAGGTCTTCATATAATCTTGCTTCAGCTTTAATTGAATAATCTGCAGAAACCCAATGAATAGTTCCCTTTGGTTTCCTTTCCTTAAAACCAGTGCCACTTTTTGTCCTAGGATCATAGGTACAATGAAGTTCAAGGACTTCTCCTGTTTTTTCATCTTTTACAACTTCTTCGCATTTAATAAAATATGCATGCATTAGCCGTACTTCAACACATGGAGATAATCTGCGATATTTTTTTGGCGGCTCTTCCATAAAATCGTCTTTTTCAATGTATATTGTTCTAGAAAACGGTACCTTTCTAGTACCCATTTCTGGATTTTCTCTATTATTTCTTACATCTAACCACTCTACTTCTCCTTCTGGATAATTGGTGATAACGACCTTTAGTGGATCTAAGGTAGCCATTACGCATAGAGATTTTGCTTTCAAATCTTGTCTTAAGCTATGCTCAAGCATTGCTTTGTCAACAACACTTTCACTTTTAGAAACCCCTATCTCATCAAGGAAATTCTTTATGGCTTCTGGAGTATATCCTCTCCTTCTTAATCCTCTCAAAGTGGGCATTCTAGGGTCATCCCAACCATCTACATATCCTTCTTCAACCATTTGTCTTAAATATCTCTTACTTGTAATTACTCCTCTTAAATTCATACGTCCAAATTCTCTTTGTTTAGGTGGGCTCTTTATTTCTAGTTCATTTAAAACCCATTCATATAGTGGTCTATGATCTATGAACTCTGCAGAACATAAAGAATGAGTAATCCCTTCCTTTGCATCCTGTAATGGATGTGCAAAATCATACATAGGATAGATATACCATTTATCACCAGTTCTATAATGCTCAGCAAATTGAATCCTATATATAACTGGATCTCTCATATTCATATTTGGAGAGTTCATATCTATTTTAGCCCTTAAAACTCTTGAACCTTCTTCATATTCTCCATTTTTCATTCCTTCAAACAAACTGAAATTTTCTTCAATGCTTCTATTTCTATATGGACTGTTCTTGCCAGGTTCAGTTAATGTCCCTCTATACTCTCTCATTTCCTCTGGACTAAGATCACATACATAGGCCTTTCCCTTTTTGATAAGCTTTAAAGCACATTCATATATGTCATCAAAATAATCTGAACCATAATATAACCTATCTTCCCAATCAAAACCCATCCATTGCATATCTTCTTTTATCGACTCAACATATTCAACATCTTCCTTAGTTGGATTTGTATCATCAAACCTAAGGTTAAACTTTCCATTAAACTTCTGCGCAGTGCTATGACTTATATTTATTGCATATGCACTACCTATATGCAGGTACCCATTTGGTTCAGGTGGAAATCTAGTGTGAACCCTATCATCATAGACACCTTTCTCTAAATCTTTTTGAACAATTCTATGAATAAAATTCGATGCTTTATTTGTATCAGAGCACATAAAAAAACCTCCTAAAATATATTTTAGTAATTAGATTTTCTATAGCCACTCTGGTAAATCTGCATGGTACAAAAGCCTTTTAACTCAGCTACAATAATCAAAATAGCACCTCCTAATTATCCACGAATGAAACAAACAAATACATTTATTTTATAAAAAACCTACGAAATCACTTTGAAAGTGACTCCGCAGGTTTATATACTCTGCGTGTAGGATTTCTCCCTGTACCGCTCACAATTTTCCACAATTGCTTAGATACACTCACTAGATTATGGATATTCTACAAAACATTTTGCATTTTGTCAACAGTCAATAGTTTATTATTCCTCAGAAGCATAGTTTAATCAAGAAAATTTCATATTCACAAATCAGATATAACTTTGGATAAAATTTTAATATGCGATTTTTTCAATTAATAAATGTGGGTCTTTATCTAATAATATAATAAATATTATCTTCGAATTTTAAAGATTTTAAAATAGTCTTTTATTTCCCGTTCGATATTATTTAATACTTCCTCTTTAAAAGGATTAAGTTTATTTTCACCAACTAATATAGTCTCACCATCTTTAAAATTCTGCAAATAATAAGCGTTACTTCCCTTTAAATATTCGGCGATTGATATAACATCATCTTTAGTTAATAACTCTCTACAAAGAGTAGTTCGAAACTCATAATTAATATTAGAATTTCTAATAATACTTATACTAGATTTAATTTCCTTTATATCTACATCAGTATTTGTAACATAACTATATTTTTCAAAGGGTGATTTTATATCCATTGCAATATAGTCTACTAACCCTTCACTTATGAGTTTTTTAATTACCAATGGTCTTGTTCCATTAGTATCTAATTTAACCAAAAATCCCGTTTCTTTTAACTTTCTAAAAAAATCAAATATTCCTTTTTGCAAGGTAGGTTCTCCGCCAGATATACACACTCCATCTAAAAATTTCCCTTTAGATTCTAAGTAATTAAATATATATTTTTCTGATACAATCCCACCTTCATTTCTAACTAGACTACTATTATGACAATATGGGCATTTAAAATTGCATCCTCCTGTAAAAAAAACAGTTGAAATTTTATCTGGATAATCAATAAAAGAAGATTTCTGATGTCCTTTAAAAATCATATTTACTCATCCTACGCCGTTTGTTGCTTGCTTTTTTTGTTGTTTAAACTATATTTAGGGTCAAATTCTTCCCTATCCTTATATTCTGCTTTCTTACCAAGATTCCAAGACTGAACAGGTCTGTGGAACCCAACAACTCTAGTCCATACTTCTGTAGGGTTTCCACATTCAGGACATCTAAACTGTTCACCTTTTATATATCCATGCTCCAAACAAATACTATATGTAGGAGTAACTGTGAAATAAGGCATTTTGCTGTTTTCAAAAACTCTCTGTATTAAAAGCTTTACTGTTTCTGCACTATCTATTTCCTCTCCTATAAATCCATGAAAAACAGTTCCACCAGTATATATTGATTGGAGCTTCTCTTGTAGCTCCACTGCCTCAAATACATCCTTTGTATGACCCACTGGCAATTGAGTAGAATTGGTATAATATGGTTCTTCATCACCTTGGGTTATAATACTTGGATACATTCTTTTATCCATTCTAGCAAATCTATAGCCAGCTCCTTCTGCTGGAGATGCTTCTAGATTCCATAAGCTACCAGTTTCTTCCTGGAATATTTGAATTACTCTATTCATGAATTCCATTATTTCGATAGCAAATTCATTTCCTTCTTCAGTAGTTATATCCTTGCCAAGAAAATTAATGCAGGCTTCATTCATACCATTTAAACCTATAGTACTGAAGTGATTCTTATAATATTCTCCTTCTCCATCTTTAATCCCCTGTAAATAATATTTAGAATATGGATACAATCCAGCGTCCATATATTTCTCTAATACATCTCTCTTAGTTTCACATATTTCTTTTGATTGTTCCATTAGCTCTCTAACTCTTGACTTAAACTCTTCTTTAGTTTTTGATACATATCCTATTCTAGCCATATTAAGAGTCACAACATTTATACTTCCAGTTAAAGGATTAGCTCCAAAAAGGCCTCCACCTCTTCTTCTAAGCTCTCTATTATCTAATCTAAGTCTACAACACATACTTCTAACATCTTCAGGATTCATATCACTGTTTATAAAGTTAGCAAAGTATGGAGTTCCAAATTTTCTAGTCATTTCCATGATTGAGTTTGCTACCTCTGAGTCCCATGGAAAGTCCTTTGTTATATTAATTGTTGGAATAGGAAAACTAAAGCTTCTCCCTGCTCCATCTCCTTCCATCATTACTTCACAATATGCTTTATTAAACATATCCATTTCTTTTTGGAAATCACCATAGGTTTCATCCATAGGCTTTCCACCTATAACCACACTATTATTCTTAAGCATAGGATGGGCAGTAATATCCAAAGTAATATTTGTAAAAGGCGTTTGGAAACCAACTCTAGTTGGAATATTTAAATTAAATACAAACGTCTGTACAATTTTTTTAACCTGATCATAATCTAAATTATCATAATATATAAATGGTGCTGCGTATGTATCTAAGGAGCTAATTGCTTGAGCTCCTGCTGCCTCTCCCTGTAAAGTATATAACCAGTTAACTATTTGTCCTAAGAAGGATTGAAGATGACTAGCAGGCTTAGATTCTATTTTACCCGATGCTCCTTTAAACCCATTTAATAACAAGGCTTCTAAATCCCACCCACAACAATAAGGTGCCAATAAACCAAGATCATGTATATGTAAATCTCCGTTAATATGAGAATCACGAAGTCCTTTTCTATATATTTTATTTAACCAATATTTTTTTGTTATTGATTCAACTATATGATTATTTAGACCTTGTAAACTAAATCCCATATTTGCATTTTCGTAAATTTTCCAATCATCAAAAGAAACATATTCGTCAATAATCCCTTCTGCATCCATAAATAGATTTCTTACTTCTCTTAGTTCTTCATGTTTTTTTCTATAAAGTATAAATGCTTTAGCCGTTCTAGCATGACCTTCTTCAATAAGTACTTTTTCTACTTTATCTTGAATATCTTCTACCGTAGGAATACCTACTCCATAAGCTTCTTGTAAAATGTTCTCGACCATTTGTGCTAATTTCTTGGCTTCCTCTCTATTATCTCCGCCTACCGATTTAGCAGCGGCGAAAATGGCTTCCTCAACCTTAGAAATATTAAAGTCTACAATGTCACCGTTTCTTTTTTGCACTCTTCTAACCAATATATCAACCCCTCTATCTTGTGGTATATACATGCTTTATACATATATATTGTGTACAATCGTATATATACCATTTTAAATGATAAAAATTTGATTTTCAAATTCTAAAATTTTCATCTATGGAATATATATTAGTTTAGGTCAATCTTACTTTTATATGCTATTTATTATAAGTAATTTTCATAAAAACATCAACAAGTTAACTTTTCATTTGTCACATTTGAGACCTTGTGTATTATACTTTACTTTCCTTACTTGCTTTTAAAATCACCCAAATATTTACAAATAAAAATGATAGTGCTATAGTACCAAGTAATTTAAATGCTACTTTTAAATTAAATAAATCTCCAACTTTTCCAACTATAGGAAATACTAAAATCATAAAGAAACTAAATACCATACTGGCAAATGAGATAATCGTGGCTCTTTTATTACTAGGAATCAATTTATTTATATAGTCACTTATAGCCACGTATATCATCCCATCTATAGACATCATTATTACAAAGAAAACAAAGTGATATTTTGTGAGAGCAATACCCCAAATACATATTACACTAATTATAGGCATTATAAGTAAAATACCTCTTTCCTTAATGACTTTTTCAATTTTATAGGTCTGTGATGCCACTATAGCACCTATAAATGCTGAAATAGCTAATAATACACCTATCTTAGATTCTGTATATCCATTTCCCTTTAAGTAATTTTGAAGATAATAAAATATTGTAGTTCCAAAAACAAATATTATCTGAGAAAAAACTATGAGAAATCCTATTTTCTTATTATTTCTAAGCACATTTATACTACCTGTTACTTGACTTTTCATTACCTTAAATACATTTTTTTCCCCTTTAAATTCAAAGTCTATATTTGGCTCAGTAAAGCTTAGAGTTTGAAAAGCTGCAATAATTCCTAAAATAGCCGCAGTTCCATATGCATATTTATAGTCTATAGTAGCCAAATATCCTCCTAGTAGTAGACCAAAAACTCTACCAAATTGCATAGTTACTTCCCAATATCCATTTATCCTCATAAATTTCTCTTCTTGATTCAATTCCTTCAAGGAATCATAAACTAGTGCGGTCCCTGCTCCAGATTCTAAATTATACGATAATGCAGCAAAAACAAATGATATTGCAAACATTATAAAGCTATTAGAGAATAATAGAATGGCTACAAATATTATTGAACATATTCTTCCACAAAGCCTACTTACCTTTCTTCCCCATATATCAGCTACAACTCCAGTAGGCACTTCCATTAGGAAAGAAATTACATGAAATATACCTTCCAACATACCTAATTGAAATAGCGACATACCTTTAACTGCTAAAAACATCATCCATGTTCCATTAGTTAGATCTATATTTGATAAAAAAACATATATATAATTTTTCCATACATTTTGTTCTAATTTATTTGTGTAATTCATGATTACCCCTCAGCTTTCATATTATATTATTCAATTTCTATTATTGTAATTGCCTATTTGTTGTAATATATATTTGCATTCATATAATATATCTCATTATTATAAGAAATTATATTCCCTCCACCCAAAATGACCAAAAAAAGCCCTAAGTAGAATCACTACTTAGAGCATCTAAATATTCTATATACTTATGTATAACATGCTTTTTGAGCTCAATTGATTCACTTAACTTAGTTTACATAATATTTAGTTTTGGATACACTTTCCCTATTACTTCCAAAACCATGAATAATATTGCAAACTATATGCAAGTGTTTTAAAGTATCTGCATTAGCTAACAAGCCCATACTTACATATCCTTTCTAAAAAAATAATAGTGATATCATTAGTGATACCACTATCATTCTATAATACTTTTATTATTTAGACAATAAAAAATAATCAAGTAAACTCGTTCTGCTAAAGCAAAACATCGGGGCTTCAGATGGAGACTCTACTCCACCTGAAGAAAAGACTCCCACTTATAAAAGTGGGAGTCTTTTCAAAAAATAAATCTAAACCTCTTTTAAATGCTACTAATACATACTTAATTTTATTATATTTATTTTCTATTTTTTCCATTGTAGTTTTTAAGTTTTTCTTCTAATTCTTTCGTTAGCATTTCTAAATTATTAGCTATTCCTTGCATATCCTCTATTGCATTCATTTGACTATCTGTAGCAGCAGCAACTTCTTCACTTGAAGCTGCTGTTTCTTGAGAAACAGCAGAGATATTCTCAATTGATGTTAAAACTTGATTTTTATCACTTTGCATACTATATATAGCTTGATTAATATCATCAATCTTTCCACTAATTGAATTAGTAGCTATTGATATATTATTGAAAGCATTTTCAGATTCATTAATTGCATTATTTAATTCTTTAGAAGTATTTTTTAAATACTCCATTGATTCGATTGTTTGATTCGATTCAACTTGAATTGTTTCAACAAGCTTATTTATTTCCAAAGTTGAAGTTTTACTTTGATCTGCAAGCTCTTTAATTTCTTGAGCTACTACAGCAAAGCCTTTTCCATCTTCTCCAGCTCTAGCTGCCTCAATAGCTGCATTTAGAGCTAGTAAATTTGTTTGTTCTGCAATCTTTTCAATTGTTTCTAAAAGTACACCTATATTCTTAGTAGAATCAGTAAGATTGTTAATATCTTCATATATATCACTAATGGCACTATAAGTACCTTCCGATTTTTCACTAAGCTTATTTATTGACCCGATACCTTCATAATTTAGGTCATTAATTTTTTGAGTATCACCCATTACTTCACTATACTTTTCTGTTATGTAATCAATCTGCTCAGAAAGATGCTCAACCAATTTTACTCCTTGTTGAGTATCAGCTGCTTGTTCTGTTGCCCCTTTTGAAATGTCATTCATTGCACTGGATATCTGTTCTGTTGAAAGACGAGTCTCATTAGATTTAGTATTTAAAAGATGTGATAGATTTACAATTGAATCTAGCATTTGGAAAAAATCTTGAATTAACTGACCCATCTCATTCATAACCTTGCCTACAGAAGATGATATCCCACTAATAACACCATAGCTTTTATGCTCGAGGATTTCAGTGAATCCTTTTTCCTTAATAGATTCCATATCATTGTGAAATCGTTCTGTTATTTTTTTTATAGAAAACCGTAAGAAAAGACCGAGTATAATTGAATTAATTAACCCTACCCCTGCAAACAATGGTAACATATACCACGTATCAGTAATAAACCAAATTAAACCACCTAATATTGAACTAATTATCACAGGAACAATAAAAACAATTAGTAGCAAATTTAATGCTTTCTTCTTTTTTTTCATCATTCATCACTCTTCCTTCCAACGTAATAGATTGTAATAGATCTTTATCGTTATTCTAATTTTACTCAAAGAGAACTTTCAAAGTCAATAACGAATTAATCATCTCTTCCTTTTCTTCTGCTAAAATTACTTGTATTGAAGTTCCAAATAACGTTCCTAGCATCATTCTAGATAGTGCTTTAGATGAACTACACCTAAATTTTTCTTTATCAGAAAACTCTCTTATAATATATTTCTCAATTGAATTAGCCATATCATTAAAAAGTTCATTCTGAAGCTTTTGTAAAGTTGGTGACCAAAGAGACATACTAGTTAAGTCAAAGAAAGTCTTAAATAACTCGGGTGTATCCCTTAACATGTTTTGAAAGTATTCTATTAAAATATAAATCCTTTCCTTTGCCGACTCACCTTCTTTTAGTTTATTTTCAATTTCCTTCAAATAATCCTTAGATAAATCCTTTATTATCGCTATAAAAAGTCCTTCTTTATTCTTATAATAGTAATTCAATTGACTTAGAACAACTCCAGCTTCATCAGCAATATTTCTCATAGACACATTTGCATAGCCCTCTGAAGCTACGCATTTAAAAGCTGCATTAAGTATTCTTTGGGCTTGACTCATATTTTTTATTTCATTAGTCAAAGTCATCCCTCCAATATAATTCGTACGTTTGTCTTAATTGAATAGTATCACTCTGATTATCTATTGTCAATAAGCTCATTAATATACTTCATTATCTAAATAATAAAGTACTAATTTAACTACTTCTTTTATTCTATCTTTATCTACTGTCTTTATAGTATCTCCTGGAGTATGGTATCCACTATCCCTATCTAAATGAATTAATAATACTGCTTCTACTCCTTTATAGTTAAATGGAGCATGATCACTTGCTTGAGAAGTAGATTTAGCTACATCTAATCCTAAAGACTTACCATATCTATATAGTGCATCTCTTAATTTGCTTTCCTTATTTGTTACATTAGCTATTTCTAAAGGTATGATTCTTTTAGAGCCAACCATATCTAAATTAATAACTGTTGTCCTTTCTAATGGATAAATGGGATAATCTGTATAATACCTAGAACCGCACAAGCCTTCTTCCTCACCATTAAAGGCAATAAAAACTACTGTCTTCTTAGGCTTAATATGATTTTCCGTCATTACTCTTGCGATTTCCATTATAGATGCTGTTCCTGAAGCATTATCTAGGGCACCAGAGTTATAGGTTCCATTTTTATTATCACCTACGTGGTCTAAATGTGCTGTTAATATTATATACTCATCTTTAAGCTCTGGATCAGAACCTGGTATAACTCCTATAACATTAGATGACTCTACTTCACCACTAAAATAGTCTACACTTATTCTTACTTTGCTTTTATTTTTACTATAACTACTTATTTCAGCAAATGTTTCAGAATTACACTGAACAAATATTATTTTATTATTCTCTCCTGTATTTTGAGGATGAGGTGCCACTCTAAAAGAATATACATTTTCTGAAGAACTAGCATTTATTTCAGTACCAATAATTACTGCCTTTACTCCCAATTCAGGCGATGACATTTTATTGTAAAATTCATTATTCCCGATTTGATTTATTACATTCGTATCAACTAAAGCAATTTTCCCTTTTAATTCATTGTTTTCTTTGTTTATTTTAGATGCATCTTTAATAACATATATTTCACCTTCTTCATTTCCATTAATTTCACATGGATTTCTAAATGTATAAGGCGAAAAATCTTTTAGGTATACAAATTGTCTTACTACATTACCATCTTTATTTTTTATTTCTAACTTAGGTGTACTATTTGCTATCCTCACTCCATGGACAAACCTTTGAGTATAATTATCCATTTTTTCTGGTGATTGCAATCCAATCTGTTTAAAATAATCCACAATATATTCCACAGCTTGCTCATTACCCGATGTACCTGCAAGTCGTCCTGTATATTTTTCCGATGACAATTCTTCAATTATATACATTATGTTATCTGCATTAATTGAATCTTCTTCTATATTGTTAAACCTAATTTCTTGATTAATCGGTTCATCATTATTATTTTTGTAGTTAAGTATATGATCTTCAATTTGTGATTGGCTATTAACATTTTGTTCAACATCCCTAGAGCTCAATGTATTACATCCAGTTATTATTAAAATTGATGAAGTAAATATCATAATTAACCTTAAAATTCTTTTCAAATACATATTCATTACACCCTCCTAGATTACTAGTAACTATCGATAATATTGCTAATATGGCCATTATATAATTTTTAAGGCTTCAAAATATTGTTATTAGCATTTATTTATAATTATGCTAATATATTCTTCATAGAAACTAATTTATTGATTTGATAAAACCCCTATGGTAAGATGAATTTGTAATCATTATAAGGAGGCTTTACTTATGAAGAAAGGATTAACAATTGCAGGATCAGATAGTAGTGGTGGTGCAGGTATACAGGCAGATTTAAAAACCTTTTCTGCCCATTGTGTTTTTGGGATGAGTGTAATAACTGCTGTTACTGCTCAAAACACTCAAGGCGTATTTGCAGTACAGGATATTTCCACTGATATAATAGAAAAACAAATTGATGCAATATTTACTGATATTGAAGTAGATTGTCTAAAGATTGGAATGGTTTCCCAGACAAGTACGATTAAAATAATAGCTAAGAAATTAAAGGAGTATCAACCTAAAAATATTGTTCTTGACCCAGTAATGATTTCAAAAAGTGGGTATGACTTGCTTAAACCAGAAGCTAAGGATGCTTTAATTAGTGAACTTCTTCCATTAGTCACTGTTGTTACGCCAAATATACCAGAAGCAGAAGATATTACAGGTATGTCAATAAAAGATCTTAAAGATATGGAGAAAGCTGCTTTATCAATATATAAAATGGGACCGAAAAATGTTCTAATAAAGGGTGGTCATATGGAGGGTGATGCAACAGATATTCTCTTTAATGGAAAAGACTATATATACTATAAAGAAATGAGAATTGAAACAAAGAATACCCACGGTACTGGATGCACCTTGTCTTCTGCAATTGCATCTAACTTAGCAAATGATTATACTATAGATGAAGCTATATCTAGAGCAAAAGAATATATAACTATTGCTATTAAAAATTCTTTGTCAATCGGCAAAGGTGTAGGACCGACTAATCATTTTTATTCTTTGTACAAAAATTCTGGTATGATATAGCCTATATACCTAAAATACTAATATTACAAAGATTTCATCACAGATAAAATTTGAATCTGTAAATCATTGATTTGCTATATTTTTAATTTTATGATTGTTTTTATTATATTTTTTTATAAATGTTAATAGATTTATTTAGGAGTGATAGAATGGAAAATAATTTAAATGATATTAAAGATATTGATTACTCTCTTTATTTGGTTACCGATAGAAAAGTATTAGGTAACAGAGATTTATGTAAGAGTATTAAAGAAGCTATCCAAGGGGGAGTTAGTCTTGTACAACTTAGAGAAAAGGACCTTGGTACCAATGAATTTTACAAATTAGCAAAGAAAATAAAAAAGATTACAGATGAGCATGATGTTCCTTTAATAATCAATGACAGAATAGATATAGCTCTAGCTGTTGACGCAGACGGAGTTCATGTTGGCCCAGATGATCTTCCAATAAGTGTGGCTAGAAATATTCTTGGTCCTAATAAAATAGTTGGTGCATCTACATGCAATATCGAAGAAGCTCTAGAAGCTCAGAAACAAGGAGCCACATATCTGGGGGTGGGTGCAATCTTTCCAACGGCTACTAAAAGTAATACTGATGATGTAAGTATAGAAGACCTTGCATGTATTAAGAAAGCTGTTAACATTCCAATTGTTGGAATAGGAGGAATTAATGAAAAGAATGCTTCTAAAGTAATGACTGCAAAAGTTGAAGGTATTGCAGTGGTTTCCGCTATTTTAGGTAAATCAGATATTAAAAATGCTGCAAATCAATTATATGAAATTATTAGAAGCTCAAATCGATAAACCAGTTAACTGTTTAAAACTTTTTACATTACCTTTTAAAATTTCAATGTTATAATATCAGAGTTTAAACATATCAATGTTAAAAAGCCCATATGGATTATCCATACGGGCCCTTCTATTTAGATTTTGAATTCACCTATTGTTATATAATCATTTTGACTGCTATCTACTATAATATGCTTGTTCCATACACCTTTAAACCCTATATTGTTAATCATTTTTTCAAAATAATACATCATGATTCCTGCATCCACCAAAGTTTCTTTACTATATGGTTTTAATAATGTTAATATAACTCTATCTTTTTTCAAGATGAATCTCCATGGTTGCCTATTCAAGCTTGATGGAGCATATCTGACATAATAAAATAATTTATCAAGTCCCACTTTCTCTAAGTCTTCAATTTTAATCTTATTATCCCATTTATCTAAATATACAATATCTTCTATAGCGAGTCTGCTACTAGTAGATATTGGCTCTAAATGCTTATTTTCATTAGAATATCCTAGAGATATTGCAAAATTTAGTGTACCATTAAATTCTGCCCTAAAATAATCTTTAATATCGTCTGATACATTGTTCAAGTCAATCCAACAACTTCCTAATCCAAGCTCTGATGCTTTGGTTATTATATCTTCAACATGATACCCTATGTCTACGACTTTATCATTATTTTCACTATTAATCATTATACCTAAATAATGTGGAGATTTAATCATGACTCCAGCATATCCGCCTTTACCTTTAAGCTTCCCATAAAATTCTTTTCCATCTTCAATTAATACTAATTTCACATCTGGTCCGATCTTTTCATTGATTTTAATTGTATAATTTTCCAATGCAATTAAAGCGTTTCTTTCTACTTGCTTTTCTTTATACTCTCTTATAGATTTTCGTTGCTCTAAAAACTTACTAAATAACATGATGTTACCTCCTTAGTTTCACTTTCAATATAATATTTCAGAATTTAAATATCTAATAAAAAATGATTCCTATATTCTTTTTATACCCCAAAATAAACAAATTAATAAAAAAAATAGCTTATTAATAAGCTATTTTTTATATAATCCCCACTTTAATATATCTAAGTACTTCTCAAATTCTTTCATTATTTTATCATAATCTTTCACTATATCCTTCTCTCTGCCTTTATATATCTTTACATACTTATTACTCATACCTTCTCTTATGAAAAATATCATTTCAATAGCTTTATTAAAATCAATATCTTCTTTGAATTTGCTTTTATCATAATCCTGCATATAAAAACCTTTAACCATATTACTAAAGTCTTTATATCTTTCCATAAAATCTATGTTTATTTCTTTAGGTTTGTCTATAAAGGCTCTAGTCATAAAATCCAACAAAGCTGGAGAAGTTTCAGAAACAATTTTTAACTTGACCATACTTAAATACATTATTCTTTCAAAAATATCCTTTGGTAGTTCTTCCTTAATATATTCTTTAGTTATCTCCTCATAATATTCCATTACATAATCTAGTAAATAGATAAATAGCTTCTTTTTACTGCCAAAGTAATGAAATAATATTCCCTTAGAAATTTCTGCTTTTTCTACAATTCTATTGGTAGACGCCTTCTGATATCCATACTCAGCAAATTCTTCAATACAAATATTTATTATTTTACTTTTTTTATCCTCTGGTAGCTTCTCAAAGCTTTCAAACAAATCAATTCTTCCTCTCTATTAAACTGTAATATCTTTCTTAGAATAAAACACATAGGTGAGTACTATGCACACTAAATTAATTATAACAGTAAGGGCTATATATTTCATCTGTATTGCATCATTTGAGATGATATCCTTAGCCTCAAAATATTTGAAAGGACTTAGATATTTTAAAAACTCTAGTTTGTCTGATAGCTCAGCTAATATTCCCATAAAATATGTTACTAAAACTATACCTAAAGCAATAGGAGTGACTTTTTTGCCTTTTGTGATAAATACTGAAACTAGAAACCCAATTGCTGCAAAAACTAAATGTAGTAATAATGGTGCTATACTTATTAGAATGAACGTCTTCATATTAAAATCATCTTCTTTGAAAATTTGAAAACTGATAAATAACACTATAGTGGCAATTATATTTAAAATTATGATATTAGTAATATAGCTTAAAAGCTTATTGGTAACTATTTCTTTACGAGTAATTGGTTTAGATAATAAAAATTCTATAGTCTTATCACTTTCTTCCTTAGAAAGAATGCCCGAAGCAAGCATTACCGCATAAATACTTCCTAACAGAGTTATCATTAAGTATCCTTCTATTGCATAATATCCAAAAATGTTTCCCATCGATAAACTGCCCACCCCAAAAGCAGCTGTAAATCCCTTTGGCATGCTTTCTAACATTCTTTCATAGGTTTCTGTTTCTGCTGAAATAGTGGGATAAAAAGCCATTACCATTACTACTAAGGTAACTATTATTGCAGTCCATATCATTAAACTTTTTTTATTTTTATTAATTTCTCTCAAATACAAGTTCATATTAGTTTACCTCCTCTGTATAATAGTGCATAAATATTTCTTCTAGTGAAGGCTCTTCAATTGTTACATCATGAACCTTATTTTCTAATAAGCTTTTGAGAAGGTCTTCAGTTTTTCCATTATATAAGAATTTAACATTTCTTTTACTAATCTCTTTATTTATAACTCCTTTTATATTAAAATCCATATCTTTATTTCCATTTAATTCTATTTTTACATTCTTAAATCTATTATTCCTTAAATCCTCAATATTTTCTACCTTAAGTATTTTACCTTCTTTAATAATAGCTACCTTATCACACATTTTTTGAACTTCACCTAATATATGGGATGAGAAAAATATCGTTGCCCCTTTTTCATTTTCTTCTCTAAGGATTTCAAAAAATCTATTTTGCATTAATGGATCTAAGCCTCCAGTTGGTTCGTCTAGAATTAATAGTTTAGGACTATGAAGTAATGCTTGAATTATAGAAACCTTCTTCTTATTACCATAAGATAAATCATCAATATATCTATTTAGGTCTAACTCCAATTTGCCTGATAAATCTTTAATTCTTTTTTTATAATCACCTTTATAAAAGCTAGCAGAATAGTCTAAAAGCTCCTTAACCTTCATATCATCATAGTAGTTTACTTCTGAAGGTAAATAACCTATATTTTTTCTGATTTCCTTTGAATCTTTTATACAGTCCATTCCGAATACTTTTGCTTCACCACTTGTTGGATATATAAAATTAAGGATAGTTCTAATTGTTGTAGATTTTCCAGCACCATTTGGTCCAATAAACCCAAATATTTCGCCTTCTTTAACTTGTAAATTTACATCTACAATTCCCCTTGCTTTGCCATAGTATTTAGAAAGACTCTTAGTTTCTAAAATATTCATTCTACTACCTCCTTTGACCACCTGGTCAGTGTTTAATATTATAATACCACCTATTGACCATGTAGTCAATATTATTTCACAAAAAAACACCCTATAAAGGGTGCTAACTTATATACTGCAAAATATGTGAATTAATAATTATTGAAGATGAACTTCCTAAGATAATACCTACAACCACATCAGATGGATAGTGAACAGCTAGATATATTCTAGAAATACCTACCATAAGAGCTAATAATAAAACTGGTATCATCATATGAGATATATTAAGGTAAAGCATCGTAGCTATAGTAAAACTCGCTGCTGTATGTCCTGAAGGAAATGAGTAGTCCTTCATCTCAATCCCAAAAGTATTTATATTATTAAGCATATTATATGGTCTTTCTCTACCAACTGCTTTTTTCAATATCTGTACAAGCACTGTAGTCGCAGTTAACGCTATTAATACTTTCAACCCAACAAGCCTAGTATAATCATCACCGAAAATAATCATAGCCAAAGTAAGTCCACTAGTAAATATTACTCCACCAAGCTTGGTCATAAAAAGCATTAAATTATCACAGAAGCTACATTTAATAAAAGAATTTAAAAAATAAAATACTTTTCTATCGCTAATACTAAAAACCCTTGTTAGTGTTCTCACATTTACCACCCTTTTCATTTCATTTAAAACCACTTATACTATTATAATACTTATACACTTTTAAGTTTTGTTAATTTAAGGGTTATTTTTATGTAAAATTTTAGTATAGTTCCTAAAAACTTCATCTCTCATATATGTCTATTTTACTTAATTATACGACATATTCTATCATAAGTAAACCAAAAAACAAGTAGTACTAGTTCCTTTAAAGGAACTAGTACTACTATACTATCATTATTAAGATCTTATACTTCAATTTATCAATTTTTTATCCCTTAAAATAGCTACTATAGATATTGAAGCCATCAAATACGTTATCCCTTGTATAAAAAAAATTATATCATTGCCTATATATTGATAAATACCACTACCCAAAATAGGACCTATGATGCCTCCTAATCCTGTAGCTAAACAATACAAACTATAGTTTTTACCTCTTTTCTCATTTCCAGTTATTTCAGTTACTAAAGCGATTTGTGCTGGAAACCGTAGCATACCTGCTAAAGAAAAAGCCGTATAAATTAACATAAATACATAATAATTCTTCACTATTGGAATAAAAATAACAAATAAGCCTTGTAGCAACATTCCTAAAATCAAAACTTTTTTTCTCCCAAAATTATCTGAAATATTTCCAAATTTTTTGGGCAGGAAAGTAGAAGCTATGGCAATTGGGATAAATAAAAAGCTTATTAATGATAACTCTTCTGTTATATGTTCACTAAGATATATTAAAAATATAGGTGTTATCATGCTTCCAACTAAAGCCAATATTCCCATAACTAGTAGAAATTTTATAAACCTACTATCTCTAGGCTTTATCACTGTAACTTCTTTCATTTTTTTATCTTTAACTAATGTTTCTTCTACTTTCAATAATCCATATAACAATCCAACTATAGAAAAGATCATATATATACCAAAAATATATTTAAATGGATTCTCAATATTATAATTCCCAAATATTATTGTAAATCCAATTAATGACCCAATGAATTCCCCTCTACTTGATAATTGGTCTATATGACCGAGATTTCTACTGTTATTATCATTATTGCTAACATCTGATACCATAGTATATACACTTATCCACAGAAACGATGATGCTATGCTTTGAACCACGCGTGCGACCAGTAAATATTTATAACTATCTCCTAACATAAATAAAGCCATTACTACTACATATGCAAACAACCCGCCTATTAATCCTTTCTTTCTACCTACTTTATCAATCCACGCTCCTACCAAGGGTCTGGCTAGTATACTAAATAATGCAAAGCTGGAATATAAAATTCCTATGTCGATAGGACTTGCGCCGATATCTCTTGCATAAATAGGAAGAATAAAACCAATAAAAGATATTGGAAAAGAAATAAAAAACAAAGATTTACCTAAGTCTTGTAATTTTTTCATCAGAGTGCCTCCATTCTAAATGTTATTGAGGAAGTCAAATCTCTAAGCTAAGAAAATACAATCTAATATAGATCGTTAGTATGCAATTTCTTTCTATAATTTTCCTCTATTAAGAACTATTTTATATCTCTATGAATTATAGTACATCTAACTAAAGTAACTATTTCGGTCATATATTATATGCTTTAGATAAAAAAACTAGCTGAGAGATTTGATTAAACCTCTTAGCTAGTTTTACTCATGATAAAAGTTATAATTAAGAGTGAATTACTTTAGTCACTATAGTTATTTATATATAATGCAAGTTGCGTTCTATTCTCTAATTCTAGCTTGCTTAGTATCCTTGTCAAATGATTCTTTACTGTTCCTTCTGTTATAAATAGGTCTTCACTAATTTCTTTATTCCCCTTACCTTTAGCTACAAGCCTAGCTATCTCTTCTTCTCTTTGAGTAAGCTCTTCATATCTTCCTGATATCATTTCTTCTTTAGATCTATATAAATTAGTTTCATTATTATTAATATCAGTTGTTTCACTAGAGTTATCTTTAAATACCCTTACCACTTTGGTAGCTACTTCTGGTTGTAAAAGTACATTTCCATCATATACTGTTTTTATTCCTCTGACAATATCCTCTGATTTAGCATCCTTTAACATATAACCATCTGCACCATTTTTTAGACCTTCAAATATATACTCATCCTCATTAAATGTAGTAAGTATAATTATTTTTATACTAGGAAACTTTTCTTTAATTTTTTTAGTAGCTTCAACACCATCCATCACAGGCATTCTTATATCCATAAGTATAATATCAGGTTCTATATCTTTAAGCTTTTGAAAGGCATCTTCTCCATTGATAGCTTCTGAAAGGATATCAAGCTCTTCATGTAAGCTTAGCATCATTCTTAATCCTTCTCTAATAAGATTTTGATCATCAACTAACATCACTTTTATTGGCTTCATCTGATTTCCCTCCCTCTCTAAGAGGAATAAAAATAGCTATACTGAACCCTTTATCTTTACTAGAATTCAATTTTACATTTCCTCCTACAATAGAAATTCTATTATTTATTCCATCCAATCCATTACCATATATAATCTCCTCACAACCGACACCATTGTCATTAATCTCTAGACTTACATAATGTTCTTTAATACAACATATTATATCTATCATAGTTGAGTTGCTATGCTTAATACTATTAGTCAAGGCTTCCTTTATTGTAATATAAATTACATTTTTTAAATCAGGAGATATTTTCTCTAATTCAGTTCCTAAATCATAGTTTATTTTCAAAGCTTCATTAATGGTCAAATCATTTTTAAGCTCTTCCAATGAATCCAGAAAACCTAACTTACTTTTTTCTTCTTTTAGGGCAAATACTGCTTTTCGTAGATCTTTCATGCTACTTCTAGCTATTTCTTGAGTCTTAATTATTAACTTCCTAGATTTAGTATCATCTTCATTAGTAATTTTCTCTAAAAAATCCAGATGCATAATTAAAGCTGTTAATGAGTGTCCTAAAGAATCATGTATCTCTTGAGCTACCCTATTTCTTTCCTTTGAAATAGTTAATTCTTCAATCTTATTTGAATATTCCTGAAGTTTCTGATATGACTCATTAAGCTTAGTATTTAACTTCTGTATTCTATTTTTTTCTCTTACTTGTAGCTTTAAGTATAAAATAAATATAATTACACTAGCTATTAAAAAAACAAACATTAGAATATCTAAAATGTTTTCAATCCAAAAGCTTTTTAAAAAAATCTGAGATAGTTCAACTCCATCAAAAAGATGTGAAAAAATCATTGTTATTATATTAAACGATAAAAGTGCTCTACCTAGACCATCATTATAGAACATAATTATTTCATATGTAAGCATAAAAGGATAAATATCAGAATATCCTCTAGCAAAGTATCCTAATATTCCACCTGCTATTATTGAAAGAAGCAATGAAATGGTTACTAACCTTTTTTTTCTTATAATACCATTATGCCTAATATAGTCATTGACTAATATTATTGCGAAAATACTCACATAAATAATTAATGATTTAGTATCTTCTTTATATCGAGTATAAATACCTATTACTATTGCCACCATAACAATATTTCTTAGTATGTAATTAAATCTATTTAGTTTCCCCATTTCATATCCCCTTTACAAATGATTCCAGATATCATTTAAATTATATCAAAAAAATTAAGAGACTGAAAAATCATTTTTAAATTTATCAGTCTCTTAAAATCTTGTTATATTAAAGAATTTATTTATTTGTAAATGAACTTCACTTGAATATCTATATAATCTACTCAGATTTAACTAGCTTTACTCCAGTACTGAAAAACAAGAGGCCCATACCTAGCAATACTAATGTTGGTATTATAACACCATTAATTCCCTTTCCATACATGGCGATGGATTCAATTCCTTCTATTGCCCATTTCTGAGGAGTAATATTAGATAGTGCAAGAATGATTTTATTTTCAACAATATCTAAAGGCCACATACATCCTCCTAACATAGAAGTACTTGTCAATATTACTGGAGTTAATGCAGCTAATTGTGAATGTGTCTTGACTAAGCCTGATAAAAACAAACCCATAGATGTTATAGTAAATACAAATGCTATTAGCACTATTATTACTCCCAGTAGGTTAGAACCTAGATTTAACCCAAATAAATATTTACCCGCAATAAATAATATACCTACTTGAACAAATCCAACTAAGAATGAGACAATTAAGTTCCCTCCAAGTATGGCATTTTTGGAAATTGGAGAAACTAAAATTCTATTCCAGGTATTATATTTTTTTTCATTTAATATTTCACCAATGGCAAATACAATAGTGTACATGGAGAAGAATAATGCAAACCCTATTATACTATGGGTTAAATTATCATATCCTGTTCCGTTACCTTCTACCAATCTAGTGGAACTTATCTCTATTGGCTTTTTATACTTCCAGGTTTCTACTGCCTTATTATAAGCCTCATTGAAGATTTTATTATGATCAATATTTTTTTCTTGATTGATAAAGTCTGCAGTAATACTTGCAATCCGTATATTTCCAACCATTTTACTAGTTATAGACGAAATAATATTTTCTAAAGTCATAGTGTCTATATTTTCTTTTGTTTTTATAATTCCTAGTACAGGTTTCTGATTGTTTTCTATATTTTCTTGAAGCCCCTTATTAATAACTAATGCAGCTGCTGCCTTGTCATCCTGAACCTTCTTTACTGCATCATCATATTCCGAAATACTATATTTAAATGCATTATTATCTTGAAGTTCACTAAAAACCTTTTTCGAATAGTCACTATTGTCTTCATCAACAACAAGGATGGTAGGCGTGTAATCTTGATTTTGTGTTGCTCCAAAAATAAAAGTAAAGATTAAGCTCATTAAAGTCATAACTAGAAACACATAATACTCAACTTTTAATCTTTGAAGTCTTAGCATTATTATACTTAACATATTTCCACCTCTCTTCCCCGTTTAATATGAAAACTGCTATTAATGTAAAGCCCACTGCCATAGCTAAAAGTACTATTAAGTAAATCAGAATATCATTCATTCCACTTCCTAACATTACTTTTTGGTATAGCTTTAAAGTCAATCCATTAGGTACAAAGTTGCTTAATGGTTTAATAAAACTAGGTAACACATCGACTGGCATAAATGAACCACCAAAAATTGCAAATATAAAAATGAATCCTTGGAATACATCGGCCATCTTATAGTTTCCAATTCTATAAGATACAGCTGCAAGCACTGTTCCTAAACCAGACATCGTAAATCCTGCACAAAGGGTTATTAATACAACTAAACTTGGATTACCCCATTCTACCCCTAGAACAACAGCTGAATAAGCGATCATTATGCCAATCTGTAACAGTGCAAAGACTAAAATTGTACAAAATTTTCCTATTACTATCTTTGACTTCTGTGTTCCAGCTATAGCCATTCTCTGATATGTCAGATTATCCTTTTCTTCCAGAAGAAGCTTTGCTCCTTCTCCTGCTACAAATAATATAAACATTGAAGTTATGGCTATAGTATAGTATTGAAATCCTGATAAAGGCTCATTTTTATTTACATTGACTTCCTTTAAAGCTATACTTGATGAGTCTAATATATCACTCATACTTTCCATTATCATATCCATTTTATTAAGGGCCTCAAGTTGAAAGCCATTTTCCATCATCGTTTCTATAAAAACGTTTTTGCCAATAACCATTGTGGAAACTTTATCAGTAAAGCCCTTGAAAATACCTTCTACTATTTGATTATCTATATATCCTTCAGGATGTTCCAAAATTTGAATACTCACTTCATTCCTAAAGGGCGTAGCAAAATTAGTATACATATCAAAGGCAAAGTTTTCTGGAAATATAACTATAGCTGAAATCTCATCATTACTCAATAAATCTTTGGCTGAATCTAAATTAGTTACTCTATATTCAATAATTTCCTTGATTTCTTCGTTTTTAAGAAATTCATTGAAAATTATTTCTTCCATACTAAAATCCTTTAAATTTTCACTAATATCTTTAATATTTTCTTGGTCTATCCCTTGAAAAACCGTGTTATTTTTCAAACTTTCAACAAACATTTCAGCTTCCTCAACTTCATTGTATTCCTTAACTATAGCTATTTGTATTTTGTCAGTATTATCCTGACCTCCAAATACATTTCCAAGGGCTGAACCTAAAATAGTTATAAGAATTATAGGCATTATTATCATTATACCAATAGTCTTCTTATCCCTAAGCAAAACCCTTAAATCCTTAATTATTATATCTATTACTCTCATCAAAACACCCCCCTAATCTCTTAATGCTCTACCGGTTAGATGTAAAAATACAGCCTCAAGATTAGGTTTTTTAATATCTATTGATAGAATACTATTTTCTGTTTCAGATGATTTTGCAATTAAGTCTTTGAATATATCTTCACCATTTTGAGTAGTAAGGATTATTTCATCATCATGAACATCTACGTTTTCAATATAATCAATTGAATTAATTCTATCTATTAAATTATCTGATATTTTATCAAACCTCAAATTAATCTTTTTCTTGCCTTTAACGATTTCTAACAGTTCTTCTTGAGTTCCAGAGGCTATTATATTCCCTTTATCCATTATACTAACTCTAGTGCAAAGATACTCTACTTCTTCCATATAATGGCTAGTGTAGATTATTGTCATGCCTTTTTTATTTAACTCAAGAACTGTATCTAATATATGATTTCTTGATTGAGGGTCTATACCAACTGTGGGCTCATCCATTATTAATATTTCTGGATTATGAAGTAGAGCAGCACCAATATTTATTCTCCTTTTCATACCTCCAGAATATTTTTCAATCTTATCTTTTAATCTATCTTTAATACCGATTATTTCAGAAACTTCTTCAATTCTATTAGATAATTCCTTGCCTCTTAATCCATAGGCATGCCCCCAAAACTTAAGATTTTCATATCCAGAAAGTGTAGGATATAATGCTATTTCTTGAGGAACAACTCCAAGCTTTTGTTGTATTGCACTTGGGTTATCAATTATACTAACATTCTTATACTTTATGTCTCCTTCATTCGGTTTGAACAATGTTGAAATCATCGATATCGTTGTAGATTTACCTGCTCCATTAGGCCCCAATAAACCAAATACTTCTCCTCTTTCAACTTTAAAACTTATTCCATCTACAGCTTTAACCTCTTTAAAATACTTTTTAAGATTATTAACCTCTAATAGTGCCATCTCACTTACCCCCTTTTTCATCTTTAAATATATCTTCAAACATAAATGGTATGCCTTGATTTATTTCACCTTGTTGCAGTGTGTTATCTTCTGTTAAACTTGGAAAATTAAAGCTTTGTTCTTCTTCAATATCCCACACATTCGTTATCATATTTATCTCTTGTGATTTGATTTCACCAATTTCTGCATCGGGGTATTCTATTTCCATTGTCATATTTGATTGTACAATGCATCCATCTATATCTATATAAACTTGATATTTGAAATCCGTTATATTACTACTACTAATACTTTCTCTAATTTTATTAACAATTTCGTCCAAGGAGATAGATTTTTCTTCATAATTTACGAACTTTTCCATCATTCTTGTTAGATTATTATCATCTAACAAGTCATTTATTGTATTATTTACCAATTTTTTTATTTGTTTATCAGTTAAAGAAATAGAAAATAGTGTTGCTTTTACTTCACCTTCTTCTGTACTTAATAATGACTTTTCGCCAGATACAACATCTTCTTCATTTAAAATTCCTATCCAATTATCTTTTATTTTCTGTATAGTATCCTGTGATATTATTTGTTCATTTGCTTCGTCATCTTCTTTTTTTAATAGTCCTTGTAGATTCATATACTTACCAATTATAGGCATCTTCATGAAAACTTCATCATTATTCATATAAAAATCAGTATCAAATCCCATTCCACCGAAGTTAGAATAATTATGGGCAATTACTTTCTTTTTATCTGAATTAAATTGAGATCTGGATTCTAGTACCATTTTTTTGAAATAATTAATATCTTTAATCTCTTCAGGAGTTAATCCATCTATGTTAAATTCTTGATTAACAGTTATTTCATAAGATGATTGCCCCCTCATTATCTCATTGGTTTTGTTAACTGCATTCTTGTATGTCGCCATATCTTCTTCACCACAAGCAACCAAAGAAAGTGCCGTGACTAACACCATCAAGAACATCAATATTCTTTTCATTCTAAATTCCTCCCTCTTTAAATTTGATTTTAAAAACAATTACTTGTTTAAGGAACTTGTATATTAAAAATTTAATCTGTTAATATGCAGTTTCCTATATTTTTTATTTCTTTATACTTATATTTTATATCCGACTAACAATTATTACATGTAACATATATCACTAATTTTAAATATTTATATGACTTTTTGCATTATATTAATATGATGATTATAATATAATTAATTTAGAGTTAATAAAAAAGAACAACCAAATTACGGCTGTTCTTTACTAGCTATCCTTTAATTGCTTTTAACTTACTATTTCGTACATACAACGTTAAATCAGTGCTAACCATTAAAAAGTTAAGAATATATAGATAAATTACAGGGTCATAGCTATAAATTAGCTTGTGAAGAATCCCTGCTATATATCCCAATAATAACACAATTAAAAAAACTGGACTCTTTCCTTCTACTGACCTGGATTTGAAGGACTTATGAATGGAAAAAGGCCATGCTGCACCAAAGCATAAAAGCATTGCAACCTCAAATATACTCATGATTTCCCTCCTAGCAATTTCATCAACTAGTTAATATACTTTTATCTATAAAAGCCTCATCTAACAAAAATATAATCACGAGTTTTATTATAACATAAAGAATATATAAGTTATATTTATTTATCCTAATTACAGAGATTGTTTTTAACAGAAAATATAGCTAGTTGAGTCCTATCCCTAAGGTCTAACTTATTTAAAATATTAGTAATATGATTTTTTATAGTACCTTCACTTAAAAATAACTCCTTTGCTATCTCTTTATTATTCCTTCCTTCTCCTAGAAGCTTACATATATCCGTCTCCCTTTCAGTGAGTAATTCCACCTTTTCATCAATACTGTGACCATTATTTCCCTGTGCCATTTTAGAAAATCTATCAATAACCTTTGTGGCAACATCTGGCTGAATTAATGCTCCTCCACTATATACGGTTCTTATTGCTTCGGCGATTTTATCTGGTGAAGAATCCTTCAATAAATATCCCGATGCTCCATACCTTAAAGCATCATATATAAATTCATCATCATTGAATGTTGTTAATACAATGATTTTTATGTTAGGAAATTCGTTTCTTATTTTTTTCGTTGCTTCAACTCCATTCATCTTAGGCATCTTTATATCCATCAAGACTACATCAGGCAAATTCCATTTGCAGATATTATAAGCTTCTTCTCCATCAGAGGCTAAGCCACATATTTCTAGATCATCTTCATTACCCAATATCATCTTCAAGCCTTCCTTTAAAATCCTCTGATCATCAACTATAGCAATCTTAATCATTATTTTCCCTCCTTACTGGAATATATCCACTAATAGTAAAATTTCCATTTGAATATATTTCAATATTGCCATTCAGTGAGGCAACTCTTTCCCTCATTCCTTTTAATCCAAAACCTTCATGTATATCATTACACCCCAAACCATTATCACTTATGGTAAAGTTTATTTTGTCATTATTATAATATAATTCAATAATAATTTCAGTTGATTTTCCATGTCTAATAGAGTTAGTAAGAGCTTCTTGTATTGTTCTGTAAATCACAAGATTTACATTTGGATTGGTATGAAAAACCACGCCTTTTATTTGCAAGTCAATTTTAGCTCCCGTTTTCTTAGAGAATTCATCCGCTAATTCCTTAATAGATTCTATACCATTTGTAATTTCCTTTTCTGGAGTTAATGTTTCAACAACTTCTCTAATCCTTATTAATCCTTCTCTTGCAGATTTTTTCGCTTCTTTAAGTAGCTCTTTTGACTTGCCTACATTATTATCTAAAAGATGATCTGCCATTTCTATCTCCATAATAATTCCCGTCATACTATGACCTAAAGTATCATGTATATCTCTTGCAATTCTATTCCTCTCTTCAATAATCGTAAGCTTCTCAATTTCATTAGAATACTCCTTCAATCTTTTATGGGTATCTAAAAGTTCTTTATATAATAAGTCTTTTTTATTCTTTTCTTCCCTATGATACTGAGCAAAGGCTGTTATTATTAAAACAAATGTACTAATTAAAGTGAAAAAAGCCATTTGAGACATATTAACTAAGTTAGGTATATAATACACTAACATAATATATTTTAATAAAGACACTATTACTGCACTTATTCCAATGATTAAACTACTTTTTCTATTTAAGTTAAATGATATTTCTAACAGTAAAACTATGTAAAAAGAATGAAAAAAATAGTTTATTTGGAAACGAGAATAATGCTCTAATAAGTAAATTAGTCCTATATCAAATATATACATATACTGAAAAAAGAGCCTTTTGTCTTTGAACATTCTTCTAATAACACCTAATAATAAATATATAATAAAAATTATTACTAAAGTATATAATCTTTCACCCTTTGCATTTTCAAATGCTATAGCTCCATAAAATAACAAACTTAATATAATGATTTTAATCACATTAAATATTTTATTTTTTTCACTAATTGATCCAAAATCTATAAAGCTTATTTTATTATCCATTTTTAGACCTCGTTTCTTATTTACAGTATTAAACCTTCTAAAATTCAAATTTAAACTTATCAAAAACCTAAGTTGAGGGAATTGCATATTCACAAATAAAGTATACTTTTGTAAGATTTAATCTGAATTACGACTTATTCAGTCACTTTTTCTTTAATTGTAATATTAAAGTGTTTGAATGCTAGAGTCACAATGTTATAATCTTGCATAAAGTTTTATTATACAATTTTTATATTGAACTCTTACACTTCCACTCCATTAGCTTTATTCTATATTATACTACTAATTCCTCTTATAATAAAAAATAGCTTAGAACTGAATTCTTACCAGTCCAAGCTATCTAACATCTATTTATATATTTGATAAAATTATTAAGCTTTATTATTAACCCCTATTATATCTTAACCTTTATAATAAGCTATTAATTTCTCTAGCTATTTTACTTTTATCTTTATATCTTTTTCTATTATTGCTGGATAATCGTATATTTCTAATATAATTGGATTTTTATATTCGCATCCTTTTTCTATTTCAAAATACATTTTATTATTATATTCTTCATCTGATATTGAGGTTCCTTCTCCTGGTGAACGGTATTCATTCCCCTCAATATCAGTAAAGCTACTATTAAACACACCATAATGCTTAATGATACCTTCAAAACCATATCTATACTTTGTTTTCAATCCAAATACTAATGTCATATTACTTCCATCATCATATTCCTCGACCCTCTCAAGTATAATATTATCATCTGGAGGGTTAATCATTTGATGCTTATCAAGGTCTATTTTAACATGAACTTTATCTTTATCTAATGCTCTAATCCCATCAGTAATAATATAAATTTCACTAGGATTACTAAAGTAATTACTTTGAAGATATAATCTTGTGGTATTTTCATCTATTTCTGAAGCAGTAATACCATTTGTTATCGTTGACCATTCCTCATTTTCATCAACTATTCTAAGATTTTCAAATCCAAAAATCTCTTTAGTATTATCTTTATCATATTCAATATCTAAAGCAATCCTTGTTGGATGTTGAATCAACTGCTTTACAATAATTTTTTGACCACCGATTTCAATTTTTTGATTAACTGAGTATACTTCCTTTAAACCATTAAATTTTTCTTTATTAATAGGTATCCTTACTTTCCACTCAGAATCTAACATATTTTTCTCTCTTCTTTCTTTAGCTGCTTCTCTAGAAGATTCTCCAACCTCTAGATCATTTACAGGATTAGAATCAGGATCTCTTCTCTCCTCAAGCATGTTGACCTTCATTGTAATGGTATCAGGAAGCTCTTCATATAAGCTTACGTCTATCTTACCTTTTAGCTCCTTTTCCTCATTCATATTTTTATTTATAAAGTTACTGTATCCATATGATGCCTTTATATCATTAGCCTCTTCGTCTAGGAAATCTATATTGGTTAGATTTACATATTTGTGGTCTCCCTTATTCTTTATACTAAAGAATACTATCATTCTTGACTCATCTACAATTATATCTTCAACAGTAAATACTAAACCCTCATGTTCATCAGAAACTCCAACATGCTGAAAAAATTCTTTCTCAACTGCCAACTTTAATCCCTTGTCATAATTTATTAATTTGACAATATACTCTACCCCAGGGATACTACTCATAATAGATGCAAAGGTAGGCGAAATTCTTATTGATATCAAACAGATTACCAGTAATAATCCAGCAGCATATCCTACTACTTTTTTTATTGTTTTTTTTCTTTTATAGTTCTTTCCTCTATCCATACCCTTGCTAATGTAATCTTCAATATTATCAGGTATTTCAGTATCATTATAGCTACTTTTCATTTCCCTTAATTTATCTTCTTCATTATACATTTCAAAATTCACCATCCTCTCCTAGATATTTTCTTAGACTTGCTAGTCCCCTACTCAATCTAGTTTTAATAGTTCCTTCAGGACATTTCATAATATCAGCTATCTCACTAATAGTTAAATCTTCAAAATACTTTAAAACAATAACATCCTTGTACTTTGGCTTAAGCTTATCCACGGCTGATTCTACAGTAAGTTTTTCAACTCTATCACTGTCTGTGATACCCTCTGAGGATCTATTTAAAGTCAATGTTTTCCTTTGTCTTTTTTGCTCATCCACACAATAATTAATAAGTATTCTAATAATCCATGTCTTAAAATATTTTGGTTTCTTAAGTTTACTAATATTTTTATATGCTCTAAATGTCATCTCTTGAATTGCCTCTAATGAGTCCTCTTTATTCTTAAGATATGAAAATGCTATTCTATATAATTGCTCTTTATTGTCATGAATAATGCTATAAAAGGCTTCATCATCCCCCTTTATTGCCTTTTTAACTATTGCTTCACATGCCATTCTAATCCTCCTTCCAGCAAAAAATTATGTCAAGTTAGTTTTTCTTTCACTTATTAGACCTATGACCTATCTAAACTGTTTCATTTTTTTGCTAATTCAAAAAATATCATATTTACAAATCAAACATGTTTTTGCAAGATTTCATCTGAGTTGCGACTTATTCAGTCACTTTTTCCTTAAACTAAATAGTAAAAATTTCTTTAAGAATAATCTAAGTAAAGTATTTATTGCAATAAAAAGACTGAAGATTAATCTTCAGCCAGACTGTTGACAAAGTCATAAAATTTAATGTAAATTTATGGGAATTCTGATTTCAAAAAGGATTCCTTTCTTTTTTGTCGAATATATATAGTATGATATTTATTCGAGAGGAATGATTAAATTGCTAACTAAAAATAATGAAAAACAAAATTCTATGGAACTAGTAGTCATAGATGATTTGGTACCTCAGGACCACTTGTTAAGAAAGATTGATAAGCATATTGATTTTACATTCATATATGATTTAGTTGAAGATTTATATTGTTTAGATAATGGCAGACCATCTATTGACCCAGTTATGCTTTTTAAAATGATGTTAATTGGGTATTTGTTTGGAATTAGATCTGAAAGAAGAATAGTTGATGAAGTCAAAGTAAATATTGCATACAAATGGTTCTTAGGTCTTTCATTGACCGATAAGGTCCCAGATTATTCAACAATCAGCCAAAACAGACGTAGAAGATTTAATGGAACCGATGTTTTTGAAAAAATATTCGATAGAATTGTGTTTCAAGCTATAGATATGGGATTAGTCAAAGGTAAAATACTATACACAGATTCTACTCATCTAAAGGCTAATGCAAATAAGCAGAAATTTGAAAAGAAAGAAGTTGAACGATTTGTCAAAGATTACGTCAAAGATTTAGAAGAAGACGTAAACGTAGATCGAGAAAAGCATAATAAAAAACCTCTAAAAAAAAAAGAAGTATAAATCAGAGAAGAAAGTAATAAAATCTAGCACTACAGATCCTGATAGTGGATATATGTTTAGGGATAGAAAACCAAAGGGTTTCTTCTATCTAGAACACAGAACTGTTGATAGTCAAAATAATATAATTACTGATGTACATATAACTCCAGGAAATATAAATGATGTTGATCCATACCTAGAGAGATTAGATTATCAAATTGAAAAATTTAGTTTTGATACAAAATATGTAGGATTAGATGCAGGTTATTTTACAGCACCAATTTGCAAAGGCTTAGAAGAAAGAAAAATTCAAGGAGCAGTAGCTTATAGGCTTGGTCCCCATGAAAAAGGTAAGTACACAAAAAACAAATTTCAATATATAGAAGAATGGGATGTATATGCATGCCCTAACTCACGATTTTTAGAGTATAAAACTACAACACGTCAAGGATATAAAGAATATGTTAGTAATAAAGAGCATTGTGATATATGTGAACACCGAGATAAATGCCTAGTTGGCAAGAATGATTTTAGAACTATTCGAAGACATGTCTGGGAAGAGCACAAGGAAAAAGTCAAACGATTTGTAAGAAGTGATGTTGGAAAGAAAATATATAAGAGAAGGAAAGAAACAGTTGAGCGAAGCTTTGCGGATCCTAAGGAACTCCACGGGCTTCGCTACTGCCGCTTGCGCGGGATTAGCAAAGTTAGAGAACAAAGTTACATGACTGCGGTAGCACAAAACATTAAGAAGATAGCTAACATGCTATCGCAGTCTGATTTTACTTATTTAAATCACACTCTTTCTGTAAAATTAGCTAAATATCTTAATATTAATTTCATTTTCCACATAATGTCAAAACCCACGATGAAAATCGTGGGTTTGTCATTAATCTGACTGAAGATTAATCTTCAGCTTTATCATCCTTATTATGAGAAAAAAACACTGTAAAAAAGTGATATTTATTTATATCTTTGTCATTCTTCCTATCTCTATTTTTCCCCTTATATTTCTTAATTAGTGCCATTAGCTCATTTGCTTCTTCCTTAGTTAAATAAATATTAGACAAGGAAATGTCTTCAAATTCACTTTTATCATCTTCGCTATCATTTAGATTATAAGAATTCTCAATCTGCTTTAAAATAAATTCTTTACTTTCATTATACATTGAATCTACGACTCTTTGAAATTCACTTTTAACTAATCTATCTATCTCTGGGTTTGTATCTGAGTATTTTAAAGAAAATGTCTCTGCTGTTAACTCATAATATTTCGCAATTATTCCATTAATTTCTTTGGTATGGGATAATTGCAATATACCTGCTTTCTCCATTTTTTTTACATGATAGTGTACTTTTGCAGGAGTCTCACCCATCTTATCAGCAATCTCCTTTACCATTGCGGGCCTTTTGAAGCTTTTAATCTTATATAAAATTTGCAATCTATAAGAATCAGAAAATACTTTTATTTGTTCTAGAGTAGTAAGGGTTTTACTTTTTTCCATTGCTAATCACCTCTACCCTTATTATACAGTATTCTAAGCTTTTCTAAAATCTTTATTTAGCAAAGCCGCAAATGGGAATATCATCATTACCAAGCCCATTGTAAGATATAAGCTTTGTATAGACATTTTTTCAGACAATGCACCAGATATAGCTCCCCCCAGAGGCATAGCGCTCGTTGTTACCATGCTTAATACTCCTATTACTCTGCCAAGCATTTCCTTTGGTGTATTTGTAAATACATGGGTCTTTAAAGGAGCGGTAATAGCTGGCATCACAATTCCAAACATTAAAAATACAATAAAAGCTATAATAACTGGTGAAATTAATGGTATATTAACAAATCCAATCAATCCCAACACTGAATAACTCATACCCATTATGACTAGACCCCCAATAATAGAGCTTGATTTCTTAAATTTATATCCAATTTGAGCAAATATCAAGCCTCCCATTATCATTCCTGCAGGTAAAGCTATACTAACTAGTCCGAATACCTTTGGACCAGCAAAAAGAACATCTCTAATATAGGCTACAGATAATACACTAATAGGAGTTAGGAAAAGGTTGGTTAATGCAAATAGCACTATTCCTACTACTATAATATTTTCTCCTATAACAAACTTAAATCCCTTTTTAAGATTATTAAAATATGTCTTAATATCAAATTTTTCCTTTTTATTCTTTTTAATTGATTTTATATTAATTTGAGCTATCAGTATACAAGATGCAAAAAAAGTTATCCCGTCTACGATTAAAGCTCCTGTTATACCAATAGTTCCTATTAAAAATCCAGATATTCCATATCCAAATAGCTGAGCCATTGATAATAGTGAATCTGAGAAAGAGCTTGCATTTGTATATAATTCTTTTGGAAGTAATATTGGAAGTAATGATGTTTTTGAAGGATTTACTATAGATTCAAACGTTGAAGTAATAAATGTAAAAACAAATAAATGCCATGGCTCCAACCAATTAAATAAAAACATAACCCCAACAATGGATACAATTATACCTCTACCAATATCACCTATTATAATTAGCTTTTTCTTGGAAAAGTAATCTACTAATACCCCAGTAAAAGGACCAAAAACAATATTTGGAATTGCATTAACAGCAAATATTGAACCAAGCAATACTTTTGAACCTGTCATAGCATAAACCATCCATGAGTAAGCAATACTATCCACTGAATCTCCAAATCTAGATATAAAATTAGCCATTAATACAACTAGATATGACTTATATGGAAATAAGTCCTTAATACCCACCTTTTTCTTTGATATACTTTCCACAATATCCCCTCCACACTGAATTTTCATCATCAACATATCTATAAAATTAAATTAACGTTAAAATTATTTTAACGTTAATTTAATTTTAATGTTTGTTTATTAAAATGTCAACTATTTTATAAAAAGGTGAATTTTGATAATAAATCTCTTAATTTATTATCAAACCCCACGGGAAGTTATATCCTCGTAACTCTAAATTTAGCCACTTTATCATTTGACCTGAAGAAAATAATTAAATAGGTATTTTCATCTACAATAAAATCTTATATAAAATATTCAACTTTGCATTATACTTATTTTCAAGATTAAACCCGAAATCTAGACTTAGTAAGATGTCTAAATTTCGGGTTTAATTTAAGAAATTTCATTTTTAGTAATTATATCTTTCTCATCTTTTACTAATTTTTCTATTTGTATATTTTTATTATCAAACCTAATTATTTTATTTGCAATCTTGTTTACAAAATATCTATCATGGGAAACAAAAATTAAGGTACCATTAAAATTTAATAATGCATTTTCCAAAACCTCTCTTGAATTTATATCTAGGTGATTAGTTGGTTCATCCATTATTAGAAAGTTTAAATCAGATGATAATAATTTAGCAAAGGTAACTCTACTTCTTTCACCACCACTTAGATTTCTTATCTTTTTATTCACATCATTCTCATAAAATAAGAATTGAGCTAATAGACTTCTACTATCATAATTATTTAATCCTAATTTGCCTCCTATTTCCTCTAGTAACGTGAAATTTTCAGTCAAATTGTCATGTTCTTGAGCAAAATAACCTAACTTTTTACTGCTATCAAAATTTACAATACCAGAAGTTGAATCCATTACACCAAGTAAAATTTTAAGAAGGGTAGATTTACCTGCTCCATTAGGTCCTAGTACTGCTATTTTATCTCCCCAATTCACATCAAAGCTTATATTCTCAAATAAAGTTTCTTTATTGAACGATTTCTTTAATCCCCTAACCTTTAATGCAGTGCCTACTTTTTCTTTATTAGATACTATAGAAAAGTTTATTCTCTTTTCTACTGTTGGCTTATCAATTATATCCATGCTTTCAAGCATCTTTTCTCTACTTCTAATTTGTGAAAACTTACCTATTTTCTTAAATTTAGATATTTGATTTTCTAATTTTGATTTTTCTTTTATCATCCTTTGATAATCCCTTTTTTGTTGCTCTGACTCTTCTTTTTTACATTTAGTATACTTCGTGTAATTACCAGCATACTCTTTTATTTTACAGTTCTTTAGTTCAAAAACTTTATTTACTGTCTTATCCATGAAATGTCTATCATGGGAAACTAATAGGACGGATCCACTGTATTTTTCAATATATTTTTCTAGCCACTCAATCGTATTAATATCTAGATGATTAGATGGCTCGTCAAGGAGCAATAAATCTGGATTATATACTAATAGCTTAGCTAGTTTAATTTTAGTTTTTTCTCCTCCACTGAATGTCCCAATGATTTGATTAAACTGAGATTCTTTAAAGCTTAGACCAAATAACACTTGATTAATTCTAGTATCAATGTCATAGCCTCCATTCATCTCATAAACCTCTGTTAACTTTCCATATCTTTTCATAACTTGATTTAATTTTTTTTCATCTGTATATATTTCTTTAATAGATAACTTTTTCTCACACTCTTCCATTTTACTTTTCAATCTAAAAAGACTCTCAAATGAAGTTAACATTTCTTGATATAGTGTATTTTCTTTGTTGAGTTCAACCGATTGATTTAATATTCCTATTGTTTTTCGTCCTGCACAAATTATTTGACCACTATCAAAATCTTCTTTTCCTGTAATTACATTGAGTAAAGTAGTTTTTCCTTCTCCATTGTTACCAATTAATGCTATCCTATCTCTATAGCCAATTTCAAAAGATACATCTTGAAATATTTGCTGAATTCCAAACCATTTTTCTAAATTCTTTACTGTTAATATACTCATTTTCTTTACCTCCTGAACATTGCAAAGTTTAACTTCTACATTTAAATGCCCATGAGGTCACACATCTATTAATATTTATGATTTATATATTATCAATTTATTATAGGTAAATACATAACTAACTTTCAACTTCCCCATAATCTATCAATTAATTAAAATTTTTCAAAATAAAAAAACATGGCATTTACCCATGTTTAAAAAGCTACAATTTTATAGTCAAAATAAATTACTCTTTCAAAATAACAATTCAAAAATAGTAAAACACTTATTAGTTTTCAAAATATAGAAACCCAGATAACATCGACTATAAAATAGGGTAAATTTTTCGATTCAAAGTATGTGACCTGTAAAATGGGCATAACTATCCCGTAAATCTGTCTTAAGACAGAATTCTGGAAGAAGTTGGAATGTATTGTAAGCTTTTATTAGACATTCTTCCATTACAGATCACGTTAATCATCACTCCTTTCAAAAAATATATTATCTCTATTAGTATATCCATTTTTCAACATATAATCAAGGAAATATTCTTAATATTCACTAATTTTTTCTATTCATATTAATTAAACTTAAATGCCATAATATTATTGTAAGTTAAAAACTTATAATAAAAATATATGGAGGTTATTTGATGAACAATTATACTAATATGTCTGGCCTTAGTACTGACATGAATGCAAAAGCAATGGAAATAAATGAAGCTAAAAGAAAAATGGGAACATTAAATAACTATACGCCTCAAAGTATGGGTATGACTAGTTCAACTACAACAACTACAAACAATGCCACTGGTTATACTAATTCTTTAAATAACTATACTAATTTATCATCTTTAAATTCTGTTCCAAATCTAAATAGCTCAATGTCAGTAGGTTATTCAGAACTTCAAAAGGCTAAGCAAGACATGAACAGGAGTTCATCAACAAGCTTCATGTCATAAATAAGAATTAAACTAAGTAGGCTAGGTATACCCTAGCCTGCTTTTTTTAATAATATCTTGGACTATATCTATATCCAGGTCTATACCCTGGACCATATCCATATCCAGGTCTATATCCTGGACCATATCCCGGTCTGTATCCTGGTCCATATCCATAACCAGGTCCATATCCTCTTCTTCCAAATAAGCGACCTAAAAGGATTAAAGTGATTAAATCTCTAGTTACCCTTCCTCTACCATAAAAAGGTCTTTGCTGCGAACCTATGCTTCTTGCTCTATGTTTTCTTTCCCCTGGGTCTTGACCTATTTCTGGATACTGTTCTACCATTTCTCCGTATACTTCTTCAACCATATCATTCATTTTCTCTTCTGATGGATACATGTAAGTTGGTAGCTCTTCACTATGCCTATTGATACATTCATCAACCATTGGTGATACTCGGTCATATAGCTCTGGATAAGGAATATTATTATTCACATCATTCATTTTTTTATCCTCCTTAATAAAAAATTAGTGTCCTCTTCACTACCATTTTATGTAATGGTATAGATTTTGACACTATTTAAAGTAAGGATATTAAGCTATTTCCTTTCCATTCATTACCCATATTGAAGTTACGTTCAAAATAATCACATAAATTGTAATACCTAATATTGTAGTTAAGACATTATAATCAAATGTAATATTATTTAAAGCTAAAATTTTGTTACACTGATCGATTAAATAGCTAGGCAAATATCTTTTTATAGGTAATATTTTACCTAGTAAAGGAAGCAAAAATATAATACCAATTGAACTCATTCCCGCCCAAATTCCTTTTTTAAATACACTACTTAATAATATTATTAAGGAAATATTAAATATAAAGTATATAGATGATAGTCCTACTACAACCAAAACTACTCTAAAGTTTATAAAACTATCTGGAAAGAGAACACCAGCATAATAATAGTTAATCATAAATCCAAAAGTCAAAAAAACAGATATTGCTATAGCATAGTTTGTAAATTTTCCTAGTACTATTCCTGCTTTTGAAGCTCCCTTTGAGTAAGGAAATACTAACATCTTTTCTTTCGCTTCATCTGATAAAATCCCCATTAAAGAAAAGATTATTACAATATTTATGATTTGATTTATATCTTTTAAATAGTTTTGCAGTGCAGCACCTTGACTAACCTTTATAAACTCATCTAATGGTAATGCTATATTTGATTGACTTGCTAAAATTCTAGGAAGTAATTTCAGCATAATTGGGTCGAGTATAGCAAATATAATAATAGCTACTCCTATAATTAGAAACTTATAGCTTCTTATTCCTTCTTTGAACTCTTTTAATAAATATGCCTTAAAGCTATTCATTCTTATTCACCACCCTTAAAAATATATCTTCTAGATTGCTTTTCCTCATACTATATGAAGTAACAGGATTATCAAACCTAGATACTAGCTTCAAGAGTTGTTTTTTCGCAGTATCTCTATCCTTGACATATACACTAATTAATTTGTTTTTTTCATGAATATTGTATATCCATGATTCCTTTAAAAGAAGTTCTTTAATATTTTCAATTGAGTTTTCAAACTCAATATCATATACTGGTAAAATATAATCCTCTTTTATTTTATTTAGCTTACCTTGTAAAGCTATTTCTCCATCATTTAATATTACTACCTCATCACAGACTCTTTCTACATCATTTAATATATGAGTAGAAAGAAATACTGTAATGTCCTGCTTCTTTAAATTCTGTATTATTTCAATAATCTCTCTTCTTCCCTCTGGGTCCAAAGCAGAAGATGGTTCATCTAAAAATAAAATTTCTGGCTTATTAAATATTGACACAGCTAAACCTAATCTTTGCTTCATTCCCCTTGAATATCCACCTATTCTTCTTTTTTCTGCTGATTCTAGTTTGACTTGCTTTAATAATTCTTTTGAACGATTCCTGATTTCTTTTTTGCTGTATCCACTAAGATTACCAATAAAGCTTAGATACTCATATGCATTCATATATGGATAAAACTTAGGAGTCTCCGGTAAATATCCAACATTTTTCATGATTTCATTTTTATTGCTTTTCATATCCTTTCCATTAATTCGCACTATGCCTGAATCATAATTTATTAATCCTGTCAATATATTCATTGTTGTAGACTTTCCAGCGCCATTATGCCCCAAAAATCCAAAGACAGATCCCTTTTTAACATCTAGACTAATTCCATTCAAAACAATATGTGAACCATATTTTTTATATAGCTCTTTTAGTTCTATCAATATTAATACCTCCTTCTCCCAACCAATAGAAATGCTATAGAACCAAAGGTTGATATCATTAATACTATTATTATCCAAGCTATCTTAGATAAATTTCTTACACCATTTTTTAGAATTAAAGTGATACATAGAATCTTTAATCCAAATTCTAATACAAGCAATGGTAATAAAAGCTTGATTATTTGTAATGTTGTTAATCCTTCAAACATAATCTATTCTCCTCTCATTCTTTGTATTTGTTAAATTGCATATTAAAATACCCTGAAAGATTAAATTCTCATAATTCTAGTATTCAGTCACCTCACTATTTAGTCTAAAAAAGTGACTTTCTTCATCCTTATTAAAGTTTAATCCTATAAAAATCATTTAATTAGTTTGTATATATGCAATTTTCAATTTCAATAATATAACGTATAGAATAACAAAAAGTTCATTAAAAGACGAAAAAAATAAACGAGGATTTTCTCCTCGTTTATGACTTATTGTCTAATAATAATCCACTATAATCATTTAATGATAATTCTTCGTAATCATTATACTCTTTCTCCAATGAATTTTGTTTTGGTACCTTTATGTTTTTAAAACTTTTATATAGCCGTAAAATCATTACTCTAATAGGCTTAAATAACTCAACAACAGCATCTTCTGAATTAATTACATTTTTAGTAAAATACTCTAAGTCTATTTCTAATTCATTCTGATCAACAATACTAATTCCTACTTTACTTAGTTCTTTAGTATAATTTGATAATATGTCTCTAATATTATCTATATGATTTGTTCTAAACTGATTATCAAACTTAACTAGTGAATTAATAGCTTTATTGTATTTAACAACTAACTCTTCCATACGATCTGCTAGTTTATCTACATCATCATCAATATTTTCAATAACCTTTTCCAATGCTCTCTCATTGTGATAAAATCGTCTATATTCTTCACTTAATGCCTTGAGTTTGTCATAGAAAATATCAGAGGCTATTAAATAATTTGAAGAGCCATAGTCAGTACTATTCTCGGTTGGATTAACTGGCTTTATACGATCTATAGTTCCAGTACTGGTAATACTATGATTTCGTTCTACATAATCATTATGTAATCTTTTTCTGTGAATAGAAGAAGTTCTTGATATTTTAGTCATGAAAACCCTCCTTTATTAATAGATACCCTGAAAAACAACATACCATTCAGATTATATCCTATCGTCATCTTCAAACTTATTACCACAATATGGGCAATATAAGGCATTTTCCTTTACATTCTTTCCACATTTATAACACTCTTTAGTTTTAAATATTATTCTTGTTACTATAAGATATACTATTAAATTTGATGGAGTATTCAGTATCCCAAATAAACCCCACAACCACTTATTTTCACCTCGTTTTGACGCATCATAAAAAATCCAACTACCTTGAATCAATAATACCACAGCAAGTAAAATCCATATTATCAAAGGCACTTCTTGTAGTTTTTCTATATCACCCATTATAGTCCTCCTTTAAAGTTCTTATCTTAACAAAAATAAGCAAGAATATTGGGAATACTGTATGAACAATAACTTGGAAATAAATAATTTCCCGACCAAACCCTTGCATGGCAAATACTAGTCCAATTCCTAAAAGTACACTGCTTATCATAATAAATATGACTAAATTAATGATATTTAACCTCTTTGACTTTATATCCTCAACCTTGTCAAATGCCTGAGATATTTTTATATACTCAATTGGAATCTCTTCATTATCTTTATCTACCTTTATCTTTACTTCTTTAAGTTCTTTCCAATATTTATTGCATTCATGACAATTGATGATATGCTCTTGTATTTCTTTATCCATTATATCCTCTTCATAAAATA
Source organism: Sporosalibacterium faouarense (assembly GCF_016765695.1). GTDB lineage: Bacteria > Bacillota > Clostridia > Tissierellales > VENL01 > Sporosalibacterium > Sporosalibacterium faouarense. The sequence goes on from NZ_JAETGO010000048.1 coordinate 135,164, forward strand.
TATCAATAAGACGATTCTGATAAAAAGTACATTTCTTATCCATCATCATCCACATCCTTCACATGATTTTTGATTTCTTTAATACAATAGTGTAGCCTAGATCTAACTGTACCTATGGGACAATCCATTATGCCAGCTATTTCATCATATCTATATCCATAATAATGTTTTAGAATGAAAACCATTCTTTTCTCTTCTGGAAACTTTTGAATGATTGAATTAATATCCCTAATAGATTCTTTTATCATTACTTGGTCTTCTAAACTATTAGTACTTTCATCTTTAGTTATAGAATCATCAAACACCAACCTTTTATCCTTCCTTATTTTATCCCGAAAAAGATTAGTGCCTATTGTTATAAGCCATGTTGAAAATTTTCCCCTTGGCTTATATTTATGTATCTTCATAATGGCCCTAACCATAACTTCTTGAGTTAAGTCATCTGATAGTGCTTCATTTCTTGTAATCTTTAACAAATATCCTTTCAAAATGGGATAGTTCCTCTGAAGAAGCTTTTCCATTGCTTTTTTATCACCTTTTTGCGCAAGCCTTATTAGTTTATCCTCCAAGGGCAATCCTCCCTTCATTTATATAACGAACATAAGGACAAAAAGTTCATCTAAATTATATCATAAGATATCTTTCATTAAGTGATTTAAAATAGCATCAATAATAGTATCTCTCTAGATTATCTATAAGTATTCTAAGAAAAATTTTCTCAAATAAAAAAGATTATTGTTCTAAGAGAAATTCTTTTAAAACAATAACCTTTCTAACAAATATTATTTTTATTTAACTTATATATTTATAGCATCAGGAATAAAGCCTCTAAATTGTGCACTATATAACTGTGAATATAGTCCATCCTTATCCATTAAGCTATCATGAGTACCACTTTCTACAACCCCTTTATCTGTCAAAACAACTATCTCATCAGCATTCCTGATAGTTGAAAGTCTATGGGCAATAACTAATGTAGTTCTACCCTCTGAAAGTTTCTCTAATGCTTTTTGTATAATAATCTCCGTTGTATTATCAAGAGCTGACGTAGCTTCATCTAAAATTAATATCGGTGGATTTTTAAGGAATACTCTAGCTATTGATATTCTCTGCTTTTGTCCTCCAGACAGCCTAATGCCTTTCTCTCCAATATATGTTTCGTAGCCATTAGGTAAAGTCATTATAAAGTCATGTATATTAGCATTTTTAGCAGCTTCTACCACTTGTTCATCACTGGCTTCAATATTTCCGTAAAGAATATTGTCCTTAATCGTTCCAGTAAATAAGAATACGTCCTGTTGAACCAATCCGATATTCTTTCTTAAAGATTTGAGGGTAATATCTTTTAACCTCTTTCCATCTATACATATTTCCCCTTCTGTCAACTCATAAAATCTTGGAATCAAATGACACAGTGTTGTCTTTCCACCACCAGATGGTCCTACAAGAGCCAAAGTCTTACCCTCATCTACTGTAAGACTTATATTAGATAATACAGTCTCATCTTCATTATATCTAAATGTTGCATTTTTAATTTCAATTTTTCCTTTTACATCTTCTAAATCCATTGCATTAGGAGAGTCCTTTATATCTGGTTCGACATCTAATATTTCAGTAAATCTTTGGAATCCTGTCATCCCATTTTGGAATTGCTGCATAAAGTTTGCAAGTCTTCTAATTGGTTGTAGGAAAAAGTTAACGAATAGGAGATATGCAACTAAAGTGCCTAAATCGATAATTCCTTTAGCAACGAATATACCTCCAGCACTAATTACCACTAGATTTAATAAATTGGCAAAGAATTGGATCCCAGACATAAATTCTGCCATGGACTTAAATGCCCATTCTCTAGATTCTCTAAACTCATTATTATTATCATTAAATTTATCAACCTCATAGGCTTCATTAGTAAAGGATTTCGCAACCCTTGTACCAGCGATACTATTTTCTAACTGTGCATTTACATTTGCAATCTTCCTTCTTACACTCATAAATGCAGAGCTCATTTTCTTTCTTTTCCTCAAAGCAAATATCAGCATAATTGGAATAAAAGCAAATACTATTAAAGTTAATCTCCACTCATAGGTCATTAATATTATAAATGACCCCACAAGCATTATAATAGATATAAATAGATCTTCTGGGCCATGATGGGCCAGTTCTGATATTTCTCTTAAATCACTAACTATTCTAGACATTATCTTACCTGTTCTTATCTTATCAAAAAAGCTAAAAGGCAAGTTTTGTAGGTGTGTAAAAATATCCCTTCTCATATCATATTCCATTCTTGTACCAACTACGTGTCCCCAATAGTTTACAATATATTGGAATATATATCTTAATATATATAATACTACTAAGACACCTGTGATTATATAAATGGATCTTACATCTCCTCTAGGAATTATGTCATTAATAAATGACTTAGTTACTACTGGAAAAACTAAATCCATTCCTGCAATTAAAAAAGCACAAACCATATCTAATGCAAACAATCCTAAATGAGGTTTGTAATAGGCCGCAAATCTTTTAATCATGTATATCCCCCTTCTTATCTTGTAATTTATCTACTAATTGTTCTAGTCCATTTAAAAGACCATCAGTTATCTCATGTTCTATCTTTGATAATGCTTTAAAGATAAATTTTTTACTTGCTTGATAATTAATAGAATCAAGCAACTTTACCCCCTCTTCAGTCATAGCAACACGACTGATTCTTCTATCGTTTTCATCCTTGATTCTTCTAAGAAGTCCCCTTTCTTCTAATCTTGTCACTCTTTCAGATATAGTGTTTTGTGCCCTGTTAGAGCGTTTAGCTATATCTCCAATTGTAGGATTTTGATTATCCTTTTTTCTTTTTTTCAGATGAACTAATAAATGGAATTGATCCAATGAAAGATTGTTTTTTGATGCTAGTTCGTGATGCTTCATATGTATTAATTTATTAACCTGCTCAATTAAATCAACTATTTTATCAGTTTCTTCTCTGGTTGACAATCTCATCCCCCCTTATTTATAATTTCTAATTTAATATCGTGTTACGATATTTTAGGCTCACGAAAATTTTATTATATTATTCTCTTTTTGTCAATACGATACAAGCTTATATTTAGAAGTCTTTTCAAAAAAACTTTAGAGTTTTTTACTTAAATTTTACAAGTAAAAAACTCTAAAGTATTAAAAATTCAATGTCTTTTAAAATGAAGTTTTCTATAACCTTATGATAACCTGTCACTTAATTATTCATAAATTTATAAAAGTAATTTATCGTTAAAAGTAATTCACATTTTGTGAAAATCTAAAATATCCGTTAACTTTTTATAGGTACTGTTATTATCTTCATAAATAAGTTTATAGTACTTAATATTATCATCTTTACAATCCTCTTTTATCATTTCTAACGCGTTGTAAAGTGTAGTTAACTTATTTAATAGAGATTTTCTTAAAGTTGAGTATTCCTTCTCAGTCATCTTTTCATTTAGTTTTGAAATATCTTTACAAATAAGTTGAGTATAGTTTAATATTGATATCATTTTTATACCATGATTATTCATCTTATAATAAAATAAATCTATCGTTTTTTCATTAAGCCTTTCATCATTGTTATAAAGTTTATTTTTAATATATGTAACATCTGAATAAAGATTATCTACATCATTATAAACATAGCTGCCAATTTCTTTTTTCATATTAATTACATGTAATTGTTGAAACCCAACCACAATAAGTAAGAATATTATTATAATGATTTTTAGACTTTTTTTCATTTATACTTACTCCTAACTAATTGTGAATAACATGATAAATAATATAATTCTATTGTATAAATCAGCAATTATGTTATTATAATATGCAACGATGTACTTATCGAAAAAGTTATTTCCAAATATATTTCACCATCAACAACTATAGTACAGTCCCTTGTTCCATAAACTTTCTTCATTATTATCATTATATTATTATAAGCAAACATATTTAAACCTCTATCTTTAATTTCTGATCAGAAATTAAAGATACTATAACATATATATCAAAATTGTCAATATGATTACTTCTTTTTTTGCAAGTATATTCATTTATTGTAAAAACACAAGACTGTTTCAAATATAATTTGACTTCTATCTGAAACAGTTCTTTTCCTTTTAATATCCTTTGTTTATCCTATTCCCTATTGTATACTTCTTCATTAACTTGAATTAAGCTTGAAGGCTCATTTATATAATAAATATATAGTTTATGCAGTGGTCTTGTTAATGCTACATAAAGAAGCTTTATATTTAATTCATCTTCACTATATTTATCTTTAGAGCAATCATACACTAGTACAGCATCAAACTCTAATCCTTTTGCCATATAAGCTGGTATAACTACAATTCCTCCATCATAGACTGTATCCTTATCAGTAATAAGGTGAATATCTTCACTATGTTTATCTTTCAAAGCCTTATATATCTTATGAGCTTCATGATTATCTTTACAAATTACAGCTATAGACTTGTGTCCTTCTCTACTCAACTCATCAAACCTTAAGCATATATCGTCTATTATATTTTCTTCATCTTTTTTCTTTAGGATAAATGGTTTATCCCCTGAACGCAATACTGGTTCAGCCAATGTTATATTTTTATTATGCCATTTTTTTATTACCTCATTAGCAAAATTCATTATTTCCATAGTAGATCGATAACATTTCTTTAGTGTAAGAAATTCTATTGAATCCTCTTTAAATACCTCCTCCATAAATCCATCCCAACTATTTATTCCTTTATATGAGTGAATACCTTGAGATAAATCTCCTACTATGGTAAAAGATTTATTGCTGCTTAACTCTCTTAAAATATACATCTGGAATGGGCTATAATCCTGAGCTTCATCAACTACAATATGATTATACCTTCCCTTCAAGTCTGTACCATGTAGTTTCATATATAGATATAATAACGCAGGTAAATCTTCTCTCTCTATCTTACCACTATCTATAATGTTTTTAGTATATTCAGCTATAAAATCTATTTTATCTATTGGAATATGATCACTTGAATATCTATTTATTTTATCTCTATCTGTAATAAAGCTCTCATAGGCTTCCATTACATTAATATTCGTAAATTCTTTAAAGTAATTGCTTATGACTGTATTTCTCTCTTTATCAAAGGTCTCTTTTATTTCATCCCTTTCATCATATATCTCTATAAGCGTTTCTCTTATTTTCTCTTCCTCTATTTCACTATTTTTTACTTTTTTAGCTTGTTTATTATATTTTTTATTAATCTCTTCTTTTACAATATCAATTCTACTCTTAATATTATCTTTAATATATTTCTTAATCCTTTCAATCCTTGGAATAACAGGCAAATAGCTGTATTGACTATTAAACATATCCTCCATTTCTTTTTGAGAAAATATAGTGTAATTATTAATTTCAAAGCTCCTCTTAGGTGCCATTTCCTTTGTAAGAGAAATAATATATCTATCTAGTATATCTTTGAATTCAAGAGAACCTTTTAATGAAGAAGAATACTTAAGATTTCTATTATATTCATTTTCTTGATTTTCAGTGCTTAATAATTTATAGAACTTTTCCTCATTTGTATTTAACTCTAATCTTTCCTCTAATATTTCCATAGCTAAATCTTCAAAAGTACTTTGGTTTATTTCTTCAACTCCTAAGTCTGGAAGAACATCTGAGATATAATTTAAAAACAAATTATTGGGAACTACTATTAAAAGCTTTTCAGGTGTAAATACTTCTTGGTATGTGTACATAAGATATGCTATCCTATGTAGAACTATTGTTGTTTTTCCACTACCAGCAACTCCCTGTACTATTATTACCTTGCCATCATCGGCTCTAATTATATCATTTTGCTCTCCTTGAATAGTCGTTACTATATCCCTTAGTCTGTTATCCTTTTTCTCCCAAAGAGCTTCCTGTAAATATTCATCCATAGGAGTAAGTCCCTTATCAAATATATTCACAAGCTCCCTATTTTCTATTTCATATTGTCTTTTTAACTTTAGTTCACCTAAAATCAGTCCTCCTGGAGCATTATACATAACATCTCCAATCTCTCCACTATAATAAAGGCCAGCCATTGGAGTTCTCCAGTCAATTACAAATCTCTTTTCGTCGTTTCTTCTAGTTATACTAGTTTTGCCAATATAAAAGGATTCGAATTTATCCTTTTCGAGCTCTTTAAAGTCAATCCTACCGAAATAAGGTTTGTTTTTAGCTCGCCCTAACATCTTTAACTTTCTTCTATAGGAATCAAAAATTGTTAGCTTTACTACTAGCTCATCGCTATAATTTCCTCCCATTTTCTTTTTCATACTGGCAACTTCTTCTTCAGAATTTTGTACTACATCTTTTAAATACTCTATTTCATAATCTAAAGCCTCAATAGTTAATTCTAGATATCTTTTTTCATTATGATAATCATAATGTTTATCTGCCATATTTATTCCCTCCTCTGTCCTTAAGTGATAGTACAGTAAATTGTATCGAAAAATACTAAAAAATGAAAATCTCTTATTGAACAAAATAGAAGCCACCAATGGTTATTTAAAGAGAATTAATTGATTTTTTAGTATTCTCATATATTCTTTAGATTTTACTTGTATAAATGGTACTTTTAAAATATAATATATTTAGGAAAAGGAAAAGATACTTGTGTTAGTACAAGTATCTTTTTTCTATATTATGTAAACTAGACAACCTTGCCAGAACAAAGGTGTTCATATAAGTAAATGTAATAACCCCAGTATCGTTTATTAGTAATCCTATAATTGAAGTTATTAATATTATATCTATCTCTTTATATCTATGTATCCACTCTCCATTATCTAGCCTTATTTTTATTCTTTCTTTTACATAATATTTTATGATAAAGTATATTTGACTTATAAGGATTATCGACCAAGGTGGCACTATAAACATGAAGAATAGCTGCTTTATTTTTTTTATAATCATATCCCAAAACTCATTAAATCCTAAACTGTAAATCCTATCTATAAAGCTTCCCACATGGCTTAATTCCATTACTGTATCTAAATAATAGTTAAAAAATATTAATCCAACTCCTATTACCAACAATAAGATTATAGTTCCCTTTTTCTTAAACATTTCTTTTTTTAATTTTATTACTTCTATATATATAACTATTAATATCAAAATTATCGATGTAAGATATCCACCAGTATTAGCTCCATAGTAGCTAGATACAGATAATAGATTGAGTAGAAATATAAAAAGCAAAAGGATATACTTAACTATATTACTCTTTATTCTATTAGCAAAATGAAAATAAGATAATACAGAAGACGCTAGCATTACTCCTACTATGCCATTATTTAATCCATAAAACCTCCCTCCAGCTAAAATATTATTATACCCCATAAATGAGTTGTAAATAAAAGGCTTGTTAAATAAGATTCCGTACTGAATCATTAGATATATTCCTATATCTACAAATGGCATCATTTCAAATTTCAACTCATTACTATACTTAGCTAGTATCCAAGATGACAGAGTTACCACTATTATGAAGATAGGTATATTGAGATTTAAATCTGAGAAAGCTACGATTAATGTAATAAAAATACTAATTACTATACTTTGTGTAACTATCCTATATTTATTATTATTTATGTTTTTGCTCTTTCCTTTAATTACGATACTCCAAATCAAGAAAATTTCTAATATGATAATAATAAAATGCAGTATATATTTTATAATGTTTAAATTTACTGATTTTATAAAAATTTTTTTTATAGTTTTAATTTTATTTTCACTGGCCTGTATTTTTAGTTCATTGCCAATAAGGCTTTTATTTTCTAAACCATATATACTTGCTATATGAGGAAAAATATCTAAATTAGTTATAATTCCTTTTCTTTTCGTAGTACTGCTATAAATCAATCCAGTTTTTTTATTAAAAGGCTTCATTATAAGTAATGATAGAGTATTATTGAATTTCTTAGACATATCTTCAGAAATATCTTCAGCCATAACTAATATATTAGACTTATCAAAATGCTGTATATACCTATTAAGTAATTGTATTCTGCCTTCCTCATTATTTAAATCAAATCCTATAACTAATACGTCTACTTTTTCTAAGATTTTTCCTGTGTTTTTAATAAGCCAATTTTCATTATAATCAATGCTATTTATTCCATTTTGTATTATACCATCTTTATTAGCTGCTAATAAAGATGATGCATCTTGTCCTATATAACCTATGGATATTTCTTTCTTATCTAAAAAATCTCCAAGCATTATGAAATTATTTTTTATCATTTCATTATTTTTCAATAATTCACTATATATTTTATTAAATCCTTCAACTTTAAGCCTACCTAAAGAATCCTTTCTTACTGATTCAAATAGCCCTGACTTTATTGATACTCTTCTACCTGTAGCCATCGTCATATAATAACTTTCAACACTATCCTTTTTATACAAGCTTTCAGTTCGATTATTTATTATCCCAATTGCGCCATTATCGGACGTTATAATGCTGGCTGCTGAATAATCTAATTTATTAACTACAATAACTATAGTCTTCGGCTTATTTTTATTCGAATATTTCTTGCTAAGTATCTCTTTATTACTATCACTGTAAGATGATTGGAAAAATATTAATATTACCAGTAATATTAATATTCTTTTTTCTTTTATTTTCATAAATACATCCTTTATATTTATATTAATATATAAAATAGTTTAGAAATGCAAAAATCCCAATAAAAATTAGAAATAGGCTTAATGTGAATCTAAATATATTATATACACCTTCACATTCATTTCTTCTTTTCACTATCTTATTTAATTTTAAGCTACTAACTAAATCATATCTTCCACTTATAAAATCATATACTCCAAAAACAATAAAAAAAATTCCTATATATATCAATAAATCACACCCTTACTAGTATTGTAGGCCTTTTCTGAATCTTCTATACAAAAGAAAAAATGAGAAGAAAATCTATCTTCTCACCTTACATCGCTAAGCTTCTATGTATTTCATTGTTAAGTTCTATGAGTTTAGAATCATTTGATCCACTGCATTCAATTATCTTCTTTGCAATTTTATATTGTCCAAGTTTAAAATAGCAAAGTGCCTTATAGTATGTCACTTCATTATCATAATCAATATTTTCATTTAAATTTAACCGTATTACACTATCACATAGGTTAAAGTAAATGATTGCTTGCCCAAGCTGTTTTTGTTTTAGTAAAGTTATGCCTATGTTTTTGTAAACATCTTTCATGGCATGATAATCATTTTCTTTAGCAAAATAAATTAGGGAATCTAAAAATTGGGTAATAGCACATATATATCTATTATTATTAAATGATGTAATACCCTTTAAGAAAAGTGCTCTCCCCTTGAAATGTAATAAATTGTAATCTGTTGATATAAGAATAGTATTATGTAAGTTTACATTGGCCTCATAATTGGTTATTTCTAGATTCGACTCTACTTCATACAACCACTCTTCACACTTATCCTTTGCTATATCCTTTTCATTCTTTAATAGATAAGACGCGTGAATTTGTATATCCTTCCCTTTTTGTCTTGCAATTTCATTAATCTTTTGAGCTAAATAAGAAGCATTTATGGCATTAATATCTCTTCTATTATTTTCAAACATTGAAATATAGTTCTTTGAAAACTTATCACCTGCCAATTCTTCTTGTTTTACTTGTAATTCCTTTCTCAATTGCCGCAGCCTTTGTCCCGGATTTAAAATTTTTACATCTTCCAACCAAATCACCCCAAAAATTTGTATTATAAAATTTGTGTAACGCTAAAAACAGTTGATCCCCACAATCAAACTGGCCTTAATATTTAAGTCTTATATTTAACTAAAAGCTCCATAAAAATAGTTATTTATTATACTTCCCCTCTTATTGTTAATTTTTTCTCATTATCTATACTAATAATACTTTCAATATTAAAACAAAAAATCCTTCAATTTTTCTATAAAATTAACAAAAAGTGCGAAAAATTCTGACAAATTTATCGATATAATTACACATGCGCTATATTTACATTATAATACTTTTTTTAAATTTTTAAAAATAAATTATCCGGTAAATTAAAATTTACCGGATAATTTATTTTCAGAGAAAATTATATGTTGAAATTTTTGCAATTTACTCATTAAAGAATATCTGCTGCAAGCTGTGCTAAAGTAGACCTCTCACCTTTTATAAGATTTATATGGGCTCCTTCATTATATTCTTTAAATTTTTCAACTATATAAACAAGTCCGTTACTACTAGAATCTAAGTATGGATGGTCTATTTGCTCTGGATCTCCCACCAAGACAATTTTACTATTCTCACCCACTCTAGAAACTATAGTTTTCACCTCATGCTTTGTCAAATTTTGTGCTTCATCTATAATAATAAACTGATTAGGTATAGTTCTGCCTCTAATAAAGGTTAATGCTTCAACTTCTAATTTTTTCATTCCAACTACAATATCTTCAATATCTCTGTTTCTTCGTGTGCCAAAAATATATTCTAAATTATCATATATAGGTTGAATCCAAGGTCTGAGCTTTTCGTCTTTATCACCAGGTAAAAAACCCAAATCTTTTCCCATAGGAACTATGGGTCTTGCAACTAAAAGCTTTTTATATCTATTTAACTCTTCAGTCTTGTAAAGCCCTGATGCAAGGGCAAGCAATGTCTTTCCAGTACCTGCTCTCCCTGTAATTGTCACAAGGGGTATAGAATCATCTAATAATAATTCTAACGCCATTTTTTGTTGAGCATTTCTTGCTCTAATTCCCCATACATCTTGCTCACCTAGATGTAATTGCTCTAATCTATCACTATTAGAATTATATTTTCCTATCGCAGATTTTGATGACCCAAATATATCTTTTAATATAAAAAACTGATGCGGATTAGTTAGATATTTATTAAAGGGCTTTGATGATATATCTAAAAAACCTTCTGCATAAAATTTGTCTATTAAAGATGGTGAAATTTTAACACTTTCAAATCCATAATACATATCTTGATTACTAATTATCCTACCAGATAAATAATCTTGAGAATCAATACCTAAAGCATTTGCTTTTACCCTTACCAATACATCTCTACTTACTAGTATTATTTGTTTATCACTTTTAATATTTTCTTCTTCTTTTAAGAGATTTAAAGCAACTGCTAAGATACGATTATCATTACTTCTTTCATTAAAGTACTCGCCTACTTCATCAAAATGCTTGTGGTTAAGTTCAACCCTTAATGTTCCTCCATTTTCTAATGTTATTCCTTTTTGCAAATGGCTTCCTTTTTCTCTAAGGTTATCAAGAATTCTAGATACATGCCTTGCATTTCTTCCTATATCATCTCCCAACCTTTTTTTATGATCAATTTCCTCAAGCACTACTACTGGAATAATTACTTCATTATCATCAAAGCTGAATAATGAACTGGGATCTTCTAAAAGAACACTTGTATCTAATACAAAAACCTTTTTCAAATTTACGCCTCCCTATAAATGCTGTTTATACATAATATTCTAAAGCCCACAAAAACTTGTTAGTTTTATATTAATAAATCAGTGTTGATTCTGTATTAGATTTACTTTAATTTAAATTTAACACTAAAATAAGGCAATAGTTTCAAAACCATTGCCTTGTCTTTTATAATAATATTATTTTAAATCAATTAATAAATTCCTTTTCATTAAAATCCATTTTACTAACCACATATATACTACACAAAACAATATAATTAAAATAGTTACATAATTCCATTTACTTAAAACTAAACTTAATGCCATTCCCACAGCTGGAGGATGTTCAGTATTGGTTACAGTCAAAATTAAAATTGTTAATCCAACGGATATAGCGCCTGCAACTGCATATAATAGCCTAAAAGCCATCTCACTATTAAAGAAATTAAATAAGCCTATAACTAGCAAGTGAAATATAACTCCAATAAATATACCTGTAGCATATCCACCCATTATATTACGTGTCTGTGCAGTGTAACTGTTAGGAATAGCAAATACAATAAATGTAGTTGCTCCTAAACTTGTAATAATAGAACCTTGAGTAAAAAGATTAAAAAATAAAAGCATAAGTAGTATTGTAAAAGCGGCTAAAGAGCATTGTAGAATATATCTTTTAATATTCGGTTTAGCCTTTTTATCAAATAATTGGATAATTACACGACCCTTCATAATGTATTCATATTATTATAATAGTCTCATTTTAAATAAAGGTCAAATAAATTCAATGCAAAAGAAGTGAACTCGTTCTGCTCAAGCAGAACATCGGGGCTTCAGATGGAGACTCCACTCCACCTGA
>NZ_JAETGO010000071.1 GCF_016765695.1 Sporosalibacterium faouarense
AGCTCCACTTTTAGGTATTCCTATAGGGTCCAGTTCAAAGGTGTCGCAAACACGGAGACGTTAGACGACAGGCACTTAATTCGATGGCAAGATAACAGTATAAAAGAGGTGAATTTTTTTGAAGAAACTTATAAAATATGCAACTATAGCCGTATTATTATGGTTTAGTATTCACATTTTTTTAATAGTTATTGATGGACTAAATGATGACCTTGAAACTGTAGATGTTGGTGTAGTCTTGGGAAATAAAGTAGAACTTGATGGTCAGCCTTCAAAAAGGCTTCAAAGAAGGTTAGATAGAGCAATAGAGCTATATGAAGGTGATTATTTAAAATATATAATAGTTAGTGGTGGTATAGGCAAAGAGGGCTTCGATGAAGCAGTAGTAATGAAGGATTATTTGATACAATCAGGAATCCCAGAGGACAATATTATATTAGATAGCAAAGGTAATAATACATACATGACAGCTAAAAATTCAAAAGAAATAATTGAAAAGGAGAGTTTCAACTCTGTAATGATAATTTCTCAGTACTATCATATTAGTAGGACAAAACTGGCTTTCAAAAAAGTAGGTTTTAACAAGGTATATTCTGCACATGCTAGGATATTTGAAATTAGAGATATCTATTCTTTAGTAAGAGAGTTTGTTGCTTATTACAAATATTTAGTGAATTGAAGCTATAGATAACCCATCGTCTAACACTATGTTTGCACAAGGGCGCTCTAGTGCAAGAAAAGCCTAGGGAAATGAGCGCCACACCTTTTCGCTAACCGAGTCAGCCGTTACATTAGGCGTTCGCAAGCTCACTTCCATGAGCAACTCCCTGTAGAGTTCAAAGGTGTCGCAAACACGAAAACGTTATATGTAATTTCCAACTTGATTGAGGCATTCCTCTTGAGTTGGTTTTCTTAAAAAATTTGAAGGGAGGAAACTTACGATGAGTGATTTTACATATCAATTACCTTTCAGTAATGAAAAATACATGACTGGAATTCTGTATGAGTTAAAAAGGAATGGCAAATATGACGTTGCACATTTATTAAAGGGTGCGACGGTATCAATAGAAACAGGTGGATTCTCATATTACGTTGGGCATTGGGGAAGATCAGATGCTAGTGCAGCATTTGTTAATTTTTATGTTCATCCACAACATATCGAGCAATTAGAGAATATGGACATTTCAGAAGAACTAAGAAAAATTTGTCATAAGCTTATTCCTGATTATGTTGGATTTGATGTGAAAAACATATCCTTCACTATGGATTTAAGTAAAGAACTAGACTTTGAAGATGATGTTTTGAGTGACTTGGAAAAACAAGTAGATAGAATTTCGAATAGCTCAATATCAGAATTATTACCAGAAGATATTAGGGTAAAAGGATACAAAATGGCAGAAGTTTATACATATCTATATTCAGTGGAAAATACATTGCGGTTATTTATTGAGAAAATTGGAAAAGAAAATTATGGAGATAACTATTTTAGTCAACTTAACATACCTGGAAAGACTAGGAATACTCTAAGCAAAAGAAAGGAAGACTCTGATTTAAAAAAATGGCTTAGTATTAGAGGAGAAAGCGAATTATTTTATCTTGATTTCAAGGATCTAGGTTCGATAATAAATAACAATTGGGATATATTTAAAGAATATTTCCCTAACCAAGATTTTATATTGCCTAAGATAAATGAAATGGCAGATTGTAGGAATTTAATAGCACATAATAGCATTATTGATGAAACAGAAATGAATCTTATTCGTACATATTATAATGTAATACTAAAGCAGTTATCAGAAACAGTGAAGTAGAATAACTAGGGTTAATCTTGGTAGCTAAGTTGGCAACTACACATAACAAAGTTTTTGCGCAAGTGGCGCTCTAGGGAAGAAGAAGCCTAGGGTAATGAGCACCCACACCTTCTCACTGGGAACGAAGTTCCACTAATGGGTATTCCTTTTAGGTCCAGTTCAAAGGTGTCGCAAACACGAAGACGTTATATGACAGGTCAATAATGAAATAGAGTTGTGAAAGGAGACAGTAATGGAGAAAAGAA
>NZ_JAETGO010000038.1 GCF_016765695.1 Sporosalibacterium faouarense
TGTCTATTTTTATGCAATAATAATTTATCTTAAAAGTAAAAACTAAACAGATTTAAATTAGGAGGGATTATAAATGGCAATTATAAAAGGTATGGGTTTATTAGTATTAACGTTAATAGTATTTTCAGGGTTTAGTTTAAAGGCACCAAAGGGACAAAAGGCTATGTCTGGTTTAGCAGGAGCAGCAATTGCTACTTTCTTAGTAGAAGCTATTCACAAATATATTAATGGAGACTTTTTAAAAATTCAATTTTTAGGAGATGTGGGTAGTGCATCAGGTAGCTTGGGAGGAGTTATTGCAGCCATCATAGTGCCAATATATATGGGAGTTAATCCTATATATGCAGTAACAGCAGGAGCAGCAATGGCTGGATATGGGATATTACCTGGATTTATAGCAGGATATGTTATAGGGCTTATAGCACCAATATTGGAGAAGAAGTTACCAAAAGGCGTAGATGTGATATTAGGAGCCTTATTAATTGCACCTTTGGCTAGAGTGATTGGGTTAGTATCAGCACCAGTTGTAGATACAACATTACAGAATATTGGAGATATGATTACTGTAGCAGCAGTACAATCACCTTATATTATGGGTTTTCTATTAGGTGGAATTACTAAAGTTATCTGTACCTCTCCACTAAGTTCCATGGCATTAACAGCCATGTTGGATTTACAAGGACTTGCCATGGGAATAGCTTCAATTGCCTGCGTTGGAGGCTCCTTTACAAATGGTTTAGTGTTTAAACGATTAAAGCTAGGAGATTCAAGTAATGTTTTAAGTGTTATGCTAGAGCCTTTGACTCAAGCTGATGTGGTAACAACAAATGCGTTACCAATCTATAGTTCAAATTTTATTGGTGGAGGATTAGCCGGAATTGCAGCTGCTTACTTCAAAATAATTAATAATGCTCCTGGGACTGCCTCGCCTATACCTGGATTAATTGCTCCTTTTGGGTTCAATAGTCCTAAAAATGTAGTTTTAGCAATTGTATTTGCTGTTCTAGGAGGGATCTTAGCAGGAATTGTTGGATCAACTATATCAAAGTTAATTATAGTTACTAAAAATAAGAGAAAATCAACAGAAGAGGTAATTACTGAGGTAGCATAGATAATGATAAAATCAAAAAACATAAATATTACAGAAATGTAAAAAATGCTTTTTAAAAGTAATGAATAGTGTGCTTGGAGAATAGTATATAAAAAAGCTAAATTCATGTTAAATCTTACTTATATTTTTAAAATCAAGAAAAAAAGTAGTATAATATAAGTAAGCAAGTGAATAATAAAATATCTAAGGGGGCTTCTGCATGCTAAATGGTAAGAAAATCAGGGAACTTAGAGTAGGATTAGGTTATACTTCTAAGGATATTGAAAATCTTACAAGGAGGGGAAATTATACAACTTCTATTTCCAAATCTTATTTAGAAGAAATAGAAAGGGGAGATAAGAGGAATCCAAGCTTTCAGAAGATCGAGGTCCTTGCACGAATATTATGCTGTAAATTAGATGATCTAATTTTAAAGATTAACTAGATATAAAAATATGTAAATCAATGAATTTTATAATTAAGCTAAAGTAATACTTTGGCTTAATTTTTCTTTTTGAAGGGAAAACTTATAAATAACTCGAAATATTTAATACATCATGATATGATTTTATCTAAAGAAGAGGTGAGATTATGGGGAAAGTAATAAAAATGATGGCTGAGTTGGTCAATTTAGGTCATGATATGATTCAATTGATACTCAGTATCATAGGTGTTCAAGTATCAGATAAATCATTACATTTTATAATCTTTGGAATTATTGGTATGATTATGTTTTTAATAGTCGATATAACTTTTAAGTGGATATCAAAGTGGTCGATTACTGCCATTTCTTTCATATATACATTTACTTTTTTAGCTATTTTTGCTTTAAGTGTAGAAATACAGCAGAAAATTACAGGAAGAGGTAATATGGAGTTTAACGATATTGTAGCAGGTATATTAGGGTTTGTTACTTTATTTGGAGCATATGCTTTTGTACGTCTATGTATCGTATTTGGGAAAAAAGCCTATTATAAGCGTAAAAACATAGACAGTAATAAATAATGAAAAAAGGTGCAAGCTTAATAATAAGAAGTATCCTTTTTTTCTATATTGATATTAGAGTTAGTATTTTTATTTGAGAAATAGATAGATGCGTTTATTTCTCCTCCTATCAGTATAATAATACTACTAAGGTATAACCAAATTAATAAAATTATTATACCCCCAATACTCCCATAGGTTCTTGAAAAGCTATTGAAATTATTAACATAATATGAAAATGCCATAGATATAAAGATCCATCCAAAAGTAGAAAATATTGCACCAGCATATACCTCTTTATAAGATAGCTTGAAGTTGGGTGCAAATCTATATATAGAAGCAAACACAATAAAAAGTCCTCCTAAAGGAAGTGCGTATCTTAAAACACTCCATAGGATTTGATACATAACTGGTATTCCTAGGAAACCAAATAATTCTTCTGTTAGGAGCTTTCCAAATACTATGGCAATGAATGCAAACAATATGGCTATAGCTAATGCAATTGTGAAAAGCATTCCCATCCCTTTGAGCTTAAAATAAGATCTATCTTCTCTCTCATTATACGCTTTGTTTATTCCCTTTATTATAGACTTTGCACCTTGAGAGGAAGTCCATAATGTCGCAATCATACCTATGGACAATAACGAAGTGCTTCTGCTCTTTAATACTTCATTGATAATGCCAATAACCATTTTATAACTTTCATAAGGAAGAACATTGGATAAGTTTATTAATACTTCATCTTGAGTTACTGGAGAATAACTTGCTATGGTAATTAGAAATATTAAAAATGGGAAAAATGATAATATTAGATAATAAGTAATCTCAGCTCCGACCGCAGTAACTTCATCTTTTTTTATTCTTGAGAAAATATCTTTAATGAGACTTAATATGTTTATAAACTTCAATTCAATTCCTCCTTATTGCTCCATATATAATTATAACATAACTAAAAATTCATATGTACATCAGTAAAGTACTATTAATATGTAAAGATAAATTGAATTGAAATCTATCACATATAGAGATATAATAATAGTTGTTTATGGAAAATTATTACTACATAATTTAGACATTTTAAGTCTATGTAGTTGATTTTTATATATGTATATAATCAAGTGTTTAAATGCTACTAATATTAGTGTATATACTTAAGGAGGTAAAATATGCTAGAAGTTAAGTCATTTACTAAAAAATTTAAGAATATTGAAGCAGTTAGTAATATTAGCTTTACCATGAAATCGGGAAGTATAGTAGGACTACTTGGACCTAATGGAGCAGGTAAAAGTACTACTATTAAAACAATTGCAGGTTTGTTAAAGAAAACTGCAGGAGAGATTACAATAGGTGGATTGCCAAGTAAATCAATAGATGCTAAAAAGAAATTTACGTACATTCCAGAGGTACCTGAATTATATGACATGTTAACTGTAAAAGAACATTTAGAATTTATCGCAAATGCATATGAAGTGGATGATTGGGAAAAGAAAGCTGAGAAGCTATTTAAGAGATATGATTTATATGATAAACAAGATAAATTTGGCAAAGAGTTATCGAAGGGAATGAAACAGAAAGTATCTATTTGTTGTGGATTACTTCCGGAACCAGATTTATATTTGTTTGATGAACCTATGATAGGACTGGATCCAAAGGCTATTAGGGAAACTAAAATTATATTTAAAGAACTCAAGGAGCAAGGGAAAACAGTCTTTGTAAGTACTCACCTTCTAGATAGTATTGAAAATGTATGCGATAGAATACTAGTTATGAAAAATGGTAAAATAATAGCCGATGGAGATATCAATTCATTGAAGAAGCAGCTAGGAAATAATGAACATGCTTCCTTAGAAGAGGTCTTTTTAGAGGTGACAAAAGATGAATAATTATAGTACTCTTTTTAAAAAAGATATATGGACATTAAAAAATTATGTTCTAGAATTAAAGAGGAATCCTAAGAGACTAATTATTTACATAATCTATTTGCTGTGGTTTCTAATGATAGCTTTTAACGGAATAAATGCAATTAATAGGCAGAAGGAAGTCGATTTTAACTTTAGTTTAGGACCACAAATATTAGGAGCTTTATTCATTACTTTAATTACAGGACTTTTAATATTTAGTTTGTATAAAGGAATAAAAGAATCATCAACCTTTTTTAGTATGGGAGATGTTCATTTTCTATTTCCATCGCCAATATCACCGAAAAAAATATTACTCTATAATATGATTAAATATTCTTTGTTCTATCTAATGGTTTATGGATTTGTTACGGCAGCCATTATTCCAAGTATAACTAATTTTGTTAAAATTGATATAAACTATATTCCATTTATGTATCTCGGATTTATAGGTGGAGTGATAGTAATAGAGCCACTGAGATTTTTGATTTTTTCAATTGGCACTAAATATAGAATACAATCTGTTATCCAAAATATAATATACGGATTTATAGGCGCTTTTATTATATTTATTTTAGGAAATATGCTTTACTATGGAAACATTATTGATGGAGTACTTAAGGGATTAAACTCTCCTATAATTAATTTTTTACCCCTCATAGGTTGGAGCAAAATCATTTTTATGGTACCTATTGCTGGCTTTAATACATATACAATAATAGCCATGGCTCTAGAAATTTTACTTATTGTATTATGTGTATTCTTAGCATATTATACAGCTGATGATTATTATGAAGATGTCATAGGAATTACACAGACTAGAACCATGAGAAAAAGAAATAAGAAAATAGGAAATACAAAAACGCCTAGGTTCTTTGTGAGAAAAGATAAAGATATAAAAGTAAGAGGAAAAAGAAAGGGCCCAATGGCTCTATTTTGGAAATCAAAAATTCAGTATCAAAGAACTGATTTAAATGTGTATTTTAGTATGTTTACTGTTATATTACTAGTTATAGCTATAGTGATTGGTATAATAGCTTCAAAAAATGGAGCAGGGTCATTTATAATGTATATAGCTAATGGTTTCTTGGCTTATATGATATTTATATTCTCAGCGACAACTGTTGCGAATCACGAGTTGTCTAAGCCGTATATATATTTAATTCCTGGAACTACCTTTAAGAAGATTTTTGCCGTTCATGCAATAGATGTAATAAGAATGCTAATTAATGCCATTGTATTTAATATTGCTTTAGGTATATTGGTTAAGGGATCAATATTTACTATTATTATGTTTAGCATTTTCATAGTCAGCTTTTATATCTTAAATCTTAGCTCTAATTTTATTGTTCGAGTCCTATTTCCAAGCAAATTGGACCAAAAGGTATTAACACTTTTCTTTTTGATGATTCAATTTTTATTTATTATTTTGCCAGGTGGAATTGTAGGTGCTATAAGTGTGTTATTATTCCATAGTGGTTTTGCTTTTTTTGTTGGAGTTTCTGTTGTGAATATTATAGAAATTACTATATTATTACTACTTTCAAATTTAATTTTTTCAAATATGGAATGGCGATAGTTTTTAATAAGGAATTTGTTTTAATATTAAATTCTTTTAAAAGACATATTATGATATAATTTTACATAGATGATTAACATAATGTGAAGGAGGGATAGAGTATGGCTATCAGATGGAAGGAAAGCTATAGCTGCAATATCGAAGCAATAGATAATCAGCATAAAAAACTGTTTGAGATTGGAGATGAATTGTACACTATAGTGACATTAGATGATGGACTTGATCATTATGATGAAATAAATAGTATATTACAAAAACTAAAGGACTATGCAATTCACCATTTTAATTATGAAGAAGAACTAATGGGGAAATATAACTATTCTGAGCTAGATGAACATAGGAAACAGCATGATAGGTTTGTTAATAAGGTTATTGAGTTAGAACACAAGGATTTTGATGAAGATCAAAAGGCAATATCACTTAAGATGGTTATGTTTATTGCTGACTGGATAGAAAAGCATATATTAGGAACAGACTTTAAATATAAAGAATTTTTTGATAAAAAAGGAATCAACTAGGACAATGGCTGAATTTTTGCCATTGTTTTTTTCGTGAACTACTCACCACTTGCTCACGCAGAGGTGGGAGCTTCTAGAATCAAGTGCTAGAACTTTTCCTGTTTCCTAGAGTTGTGCCTTTTATAA
>NZ_JAETGO010000045.1 GCF_016765695.1 Sporosalibacterium faouarense
AGGAATGACACCAAAGGGAGGCTTTTTCCCAGTAATAGCAGGTGTAGTAGTTTCAACAGTAGTCTCATTCTTAGTTGCATCTTTCTTCATAAAGAGGTCAAAGGATGATGAAGACTTAGATGAAGCAAAGGAAAGAGTAAAAGATTTAAAAAATAAAAAAGAAGATAAAAAAATAGATATAACAAAAGGAAACAATGTTAACAAGATAGTATTTGCATGTGATGCAGGTATGGGTTCAAGTGCAATGGGAGCATCAAGGTTGAGAAATAAAATAAAGAAAGCAGGCTTAGATATAGAGGTTATAAATACTGCAATAGATCAAATACCAAATGATGCAGATATAGTTATAAGTCATAAGAGTTTAACAGACAGAGCTAGATCAGTAGCTCCTAATGCAAAACATATTTCAATAGATGATTTCCTAAACAGTCCAGTGTATGAAGAGTTAATTGGTCAGTTAGTTCAAAGTTCGGGAAGCAAAGATAACGCTAATACTAATGCTGTAGAGAAGGTACAGGATGATGGCACAGTACTAAGCAAAGAGAATATTAAGTTAAATCTAAAAAGCGTAGATAAAGAAGAAGCAATTAAGATGGCAGGTAAGCTATTAGTGGATAATGGATATGTAGAATCAGATTATATAAGTGACATGATTGCTAGAGAGAAAAAGCTTACAACATATATCGGTAGAGGAATTGCAATTCCACATGGAGTCGAAGATTCTAAGAAAAGAGTTAAAGAATCAGGAATAGTAGTATTACAGTTTCCAGAAGGTGTTGACTTTGGAGATGATAACATCGCGTATCTAGTTATAGGTATAGCAGCTAAAGGTAAAGAACACTTAGAAATACTTTCTAATCTAGCAAGTATTTTAGATGATGATGAAGTAGTTGAAAAGCTTAGAAAGACTGATGACTTAAATGCAATCTATAAGGTATTCACTACAAATAACTAGAAACAAAGTTTGGAGGATAGAATATGATTATAACTGTTACGTTAAATCCAGCTATAGATAAAACCATAACAATAGATGACTTCCAAATTGGGGCTGTAAATAGAGTTAATTCCACTAGGATAGATGCAGCTGGTAAAGGAATAAATGTTTCTAAAGTGATTAAAGCTCTAAACGGAGAAAGTAAGGCAATAGGAATATTAGCTGGTTCTTCAGGTGAGTTTATAAAAAGTGAGTTAGATAAAATTAATATATCGAATGATTTCATAATGGTTGATGGAGAAACAAGAACAAATGTAAAAGTAGTAGATACGAAAAGTCAGATTACAACGGAAATAAATGAAAAAGGACCATATATTGAAGATGAATCCTTAGATGAAATTAAAAAGAGAATTATAGACACAATACCAGAAAATGCTGTAGTAGTATTTTCTGGCAGTGTCCCTAGAAATGTAGATGTATGTATATACGAGTACCTAGTTGAAAAATCAAAAGAAAAAGGTGCAAAGTGTATATTAGATACCTCTAAGAAGTTATTAAGTGAGAGTATAAAGGCTGGTCCGTTCTTAGTAAAGCCTAATATTCATGAGTTAGAAGAGCTTTTAGATAGAAAATTAGAAACTAATGAAGCGATAGCAAAGGCAGCAAAAGAATTTTTAAATTATGGAGTACAATATGTTGTTGTTTCTCTTGGTAAAGATGGCTCTTTATTCGTGACAGAGGATAAAGTCGCTTTAGTTAAGGGGAAACAAGTAGAGGTAAAGAGTACTGTAGGGGCTGGAGATGCCATGGTTGCAGCATTGGCCTTTGCAATAGAACAAAATTACTCCTTTGAAGATATTATTAAATTAGCTTCGGCTACTAGTACTACTGCTGTAATGACTGAAGGAACTCAGCCAGGAAGTATAGAGGAAATTGAGAGCTTGAAATCAGAAGTGAGTTTTGAATATTTAGATGTTGAATAAATATAGATGAAACTATAAAGGAGAGTGACAAGTATGAAAACTAAAGCAGTGAGATTATATGGTGTAAATGACTTAAGACTAGAAGAATTTGAATTACCAGAAATAAAAGAAGATGAAATATTAGCTAAGGTAGTATCAGATAGTATTTGTATGTCAACATATAAAGCAGTTATCCAAGGTGAGAAACATAAAAGAGTTCCAGAAGATATTGCTGAAAATCCAATCATTGTAGGCCATGAGCTTGCAGGAGAAATAGTAAAAGTAGGAGATAAGTGGAAAGATAAATTCGAAGCAGGAAGCAAATTCTCTCTACAACCAGCTTTAAACTATAAAGGAAGCCCATACTCTCCAGGTTATTCTTACAAATACTTTGGTGGGGATGCAACATATATGGTAATACCACACGAAGTAATGGAACTTGGTTGCCTATTAGAATATGAAGGAGATGCTTTCTTCCAAGCATCATTAGCAGAACCTATGTCATGCATAATAGGTGCATTCCATGCCAATTACCATACTAAGAATGGTGTTTATGAACACAGCATGGATATAAAAGAAGGTGGATATATGGCAATTCTTGGTGGTGTTGGTCCTATGGGATTAGGAGCTATAGATTATGCTATCCATCGTGATAGAAAGCCCAAAATGCTGGTAGTTACTGATATAAATGAGGATAGACTTAAAAGAGCAGAGTCTATTTTAAGTATTGAAGAAGCTAAAGCACATGGTGTTGAGCTTAAATATGTTAATACTAAAGATCTTGAAGATTCAAATGAATATTTACGTTCTCTTACTGATGGAAATGGCTTTGATGATGTATTTGTATACATTCCAGTTGCACCAGTAGTAGAAGAAGCAGATAAGATTTTAGCTAAGGATGGTTGTCTAAACTTCTTTGCAGGACCAACAGATAAAGAGTTCTCAGCTAAATTAAACTTTTATAATGTACACTATGCTTCAACACATATAGCAGGAACAAGTGGTGGGAATACAGATGACATGAAAGAATGTTTAGAGATGACAAGCAAAGGATTAATTAATCCTGCTGTAATGATTACTCATATTGGTGGAATAGACAGTGTTAAAGACACAACTCTAAACCTACCTAATATCCCAGGTGGTAAAAAGCTCGTGTATCCACATATTGATATGGAATTAACTGCAATAGATGATTTTGAAGAAAAAGGAAAAACTGATGAGTTCTTTGCAAAATTAGCAGAGATTACAAAGAGAAACAAAGGCTTATGGTCATTAGAAGCTGAACAATTCTTATTAAAGGAAAAAACTATAGACTAAGACATAAACTATTAAATAATCTAAAGAAGATAATAGTATATATTTTAAGGAGGATATTAAATGGAACAATTAGTTACAATTATAAATGAAAGTGGAATACATGCAAGACCAGCTAACTTATTTACTAAGATGGCTTCAAAATATGAGTGTGAAATAGAAATTGAAGTAGGAACTAAAAAAATAAATGGAAAATCAATAATGGCTATGATGGGATTAGGCCTTTCAAAGGGTACTGAGATTAAGCTTATAACAAATGGGTCAGATGAAAAAGAAGCTATGGAAAATTTAGTTGAATTAGTAAAAAGTGGATTTGATGAAGAATAAAGAAAATTGCCTTTGCATATGCAAAGGCAATTTACATATTTCGACAAAGATTTCAGAATAAAAGTTTACTCCATACAAAAACTATAACTATTATTATAAATAAATGAGGTAGAATATATGTTCTTTATATTTCGCTTTATAATTGTATGGACAATATGGTTTATATTTGCTGATAAAAAAAGATGGAGAGAGCTATTTACAATAGCATTTTTTGCTTCTGCAATAGGATCTACAACAGATCATTTAATGCATTATTTTAAGTTTTGGAGCTATAAAAATAGCTTGATTGATAAATTTATAATTAATGTAATAGATGATTGGGGAATATATATTGTAGCTACATATTTATTTATTCAATGGTATCCAGAGGCTAGAAAAATTCAATATAAGATTATGTATTGGATTTTATGGACTACTACTGCCATTACTATAGAAATAATACATATAATGGCAAATCAAATGGCTCATTATAATGGATGGACTTTATTTCACTCTTACATTGCTGATTGGATATTGTTTTGGGTGTTTTATAAAATTCATAAAGTTTTTAAATATGAGAGGTTATCTGAGTAAATTGTATCAAAAAATCATTTATGTATAATAAATAAAATATAGAGTTAAATTAGAATGAGTTATATAAACATCAATTTATTATGAATGTTTATATAACTCATTTTTATTTTATGATTTTATCAAAATGCGTTATCTAGCAAAATAATTACACCAACATAGTAAACTATAACAATAAATATAATACTAAATATAGAATGGAAAAGACTTTTTTTATCCTTGTGTTTAATAAACTGAACTATAGATACTATGAGAAAAAGTAAATTAATTACTCCTGCGAGGATTATTCCTATAAACCCAAAATCAGCATTACCATAGCCTATAGAAAATAAACTTATAGCTACAATAACTAAATTTATAATCCAAACTATACTTGAAAATGATAATTTTATCAAAATAACACTCCTTCTAAAAATATGCATACTTTCATATTTCATCAATTGAATGTTAACGTAAAGGATACTTTATGTCAAATTATCACCATAGTTTTTATTAATGAAATTAAAAGGCTGGAATGATAGCACCGTTATAATTTTCTTCAATGAAACCTTTTACTTCATCTGACTGCAAAGCTTCAATCAGTACTTTTATTGCTTCATCATTAGTATCCTCAGGACGTATAGCCACGATATTTGCATATGGAGAATCAGTACCTTCTATAAGTATAGAATCTTTTATCGGATTTAATTTGGCTTCTAGAGCATAGTTAGTATTTATGATTGCTGCATCAACATCTTCTAAGCTTCTAGGTAGTTGGGCTGCATCAATTGGTTTGAAAACTAGATTCTTAGGGTTAGAAATAATATCATTTTCTGTTGCTTCAAGACCTGCATCTGCTTTCAATTCAATAATTCCTTCACTATCAAGAAGAATAAGGGCTCTTCCTTCATTAGATGGGTCATTTGGTATAGTTATGATAGCTCCGTCCTTTAATTCATCTATGGAACTTATGCTCTTTGAATATAAACCTAAGGGTTCAATATGAACTTTACCAGCACTAACCATTTCTATATCTCTTTCTCTAGAAAAGGATTTCATATATTGAACGTGTTGAAAGAAATTGGCATCTATTTCTTTACTATCTAGGGCTACATTAGGGCTAACATAATCAGTGAATTCGACGATTTGAAGTTTTATTCCCTGTTCTTCTAAAGTAGGTTTAATAAATTCTAGTAACTCAGCATGGGGCAAAGGAGTTGCTCCAACTCTTAAAACTTTTAATTCATCATCACTAGAGGTGTTTATATCACCACATCCATTTAAGAATAAAGTGAAAACTAAGAGACTAACTAATAAAACAATTAAACTTTTTTTCATATGCAATACCTCCTATTTTTTATTGATAGCTTGAGCTATCTTATTTCCAGATGATTGAATCACCTGAACTAAAATCACTAAAATTAAAACAGTAATAAGCATTAAATTTGTTTGAAATCTATGATAGCCATATCGAACAGCTAAATCGCCTAAACCACCTCCTCCTACTACTCCAGCCATGGCCGAGTAACCAAGAATGTTGATAATAGTTATAGTTACACCTAATACTAGTGAAGACATTGCTTCAGGAATTAATGCCTTCAGAATAATCTGTAAGGGGCTAGCTCCCATAGCGATAGATGCCTCTATTACTCCCCAGTCAACTTCATTAATAGAACTCTCTACTATACGGGCAAAGAACGGGGTAGCTGCAAATACTAAAGGAACAATAGCAGCAGTGGTTCCAATGGTAGTTCCAACTAGAAATCTCGTAAATGGAATAATGAAAACCATAAGAATCACAAAGGGTAAAGATCGTGTAATATTGATGAAATAAGATAGAATAAAGTTAATAACTCTATTTGGAAGAATATGTCCTTTTTCTGTGACAACTAGAGTAATTCCAAGAGGTAAGCCTAAAAGTATTGTAAATGCTAAAGAAATAAAGACCATGTATAGAGTCTCTATGGCAGATGGAATAATAAGTGCAATGATATCATTCATAATTTAAAACCTCCATTTTTACGTTATTTTCTTTAAGAAAAGTCTGTATCAAGTGCAAAGTGGACATATCTGTCTTAATCTGTACGATTAATTTTCCAATAGGCTTATCTTGAATCCATTCAATTTTGCCAGATAGTATATTTATATCTACTTCAAACTCCCTTATTATTTTAGAAATCAATGGCTTGCCTGCACTGTTATGGGTGAAGGACAAACTAAATATTCTATCTTTATCTAAGGATGTAGGAAGAACTCTTAACTGATCAACAAAGTCTTGGGTAGCCTTTTGTCTTGGTGTAGAAAAAACATCTATTGTGTTACCAGCCTCTAAAATTTGACCATTTTCTAATATAGCTACATGTGTACATATCTCCTTGACTACATCCATTTCATGGGTTATTAATATGATAGTAATTCCAAAGGTCTTATTTATCCTTTTTAATAGGTCCAGTATTTGTTTAGTGGTCTTAGGGTCTAAAGCTGAGGTGGCTTCATCACATAGCAATACATTTGGATTAGAAACCAAGGCCCTAGCTATTCCCACTCTTTGTTTCTGTCCCCCACTTAATTGAGAAGGATAAGAGTTAGCTTTATCAGTAAGGTCTACCAGCTCTAATAGCTCGTTAACTCTTTTAGAAATTTCAGTTTTAGGAACTTTGGATAACTTCAATGGAAAAGCTATATTATCAAATACTGTCTTGCTACTAAGCAAATTAAAACCTTGAAAAATCATTCCGATATTTTTTCTAAGATTTCGTAATCTTTTGGTAGAAAGGTTTGAAACGTTGACATTACTAATCAAAATATTTCCTGTAGTAGGTTCTTCAATTCTATTAATACATCTGATTAATGAGGATTTACCTGCTCCACTTAGACCAATAATTCCAAAGATTGAACCTTGTTCAATGAATAAATTAATATTATCAAGGGCAACAACTTTATTATCTTCTTTAGAATAGACCTTAGAAAGATTTTCAATTTTTATCATATAAACACTCCTTATGCTATTAAATATTTTAGTACTATAATGTAGTTCTGCTATTAATTCTAAATACTCCAAGAAATTATAAAAATAGTTAAAGGGTAATAAAAAAACTCTTTCTATGAGAAAGAGCTTTTAAAATCAAGATCACTCTCTCATCTGTCAGTACAGTGTACTGCAGGAATTAGCACCGATACTTATTATAAGCCGGTTGCTGGGTTTCATTGGGCCAGACCCTCCACCTCTCTGGATAAGAAACTACTATGAAATTATTATTTTTTATAAAAACTATTAATATAAAATAAAAAACCTTCTTAGCTAATTGCTAAGAAGGTTTAATTTAATAATTAATTAAAATCGAGCCTCCTTATCGTCATTAGCAGAACCACCTTGCTTTTATAAAGTAGGTTGGTATAGGGTCTTTGAGCTAAATCTCTACCCTAACTCTAGATAAGAATAAATTTTCAATTTTATATATACTAACATATATTTTGAGACTTGTAAATAAAAAATCAAAAAAATTATTATTTCCTATAGTAAAATTAACTTATAAGGCAAGTTGTTTTCCAAGTCTAATTTTATAAAAATATAATTTTAGCTATTTGGTTAATATATTCATGGAGTTATTAACTTAGAACAAAAATGATATAAAAAATCAATTATTATTTTAGGAATAGTTATAGCATAAGAATTTTAGGGTATGCAGATAATAAATATTAGAGGAGGGATTTTATGTCATATAAAATTAGTGAAAAAGTTAAATGGGTAGGAAAGATTGATTGGGAATTGAGAAATTTCCATGGATATGAGTATTCAACACATAAGGGGACATCCTATAATTCTTATTTAATAAGAGATGAAAAGACAGTACTTATTGATACAGTGTGGAGACCATTTGCTGATGAATTTGTTGAAGAATTAAAGAAAGAGATAGATTTAGACGAAATAGATTACATAATAATGAATCATGGTGAGATTGACCATAGTGGTGCACTTCCTGAACTTATGAAGGAAATCCCTGGCACTCCTATATACTGTACTAGCAGTGGAGTTAAATCATTGAAAGGACATTATCATGAAGACTGGAATTTTAAAGAAGTAAAAACGGGTGACACTTTAGATATTGGAGAAAATACATTAACATTCGTTGAGGCGAAAATGCTTCATTGGCCTGACAGCATGTTTACCTATATGGCAGGTGAGAATATATTTTTCAGCAATGATGCCTTTGGGCAACACTATGCTTCTGAATTAATGTTTAATGATTTAGTAGATAAAGCAGAATTAGATCAACAATCTATCAAATATTATGCAAATATTTTAACGCCATTTAGTCCTTTAGTTAAGAGAAAAATCAATGAGATATTAAGTATGAACTTACCGATTAATATGATTTGCCCAAGCCATGGAATTATTTGGAGAGAGAATCTTACTCAAATAGTCGAAAGGTATCTTAAGTGGTCAGACAATTATCAGGAAGACCAAATAACAATAGTCTATGATAGTATGTGGCATGGAACTAAAAGAATGGCAGAAGCTATCACGGAAGGTATAAAGACTGTTAATAAGGAGCAAAATATCAAACTATATAATTCAGCTAAAACTGATAAAAACGATATTCTGACCGAGGTATTTAAATCTAAGCTAGTTTTGGTTGGATCTCCAACAATAAATAACGGGATTCTCTTTTCAATAGCTGGTATCCTTGAGATGTTGAAAGGATTGAAGTTCAAAAATAAAAAAGCTGCTGCCTTCGGAACATATGGATGGAGTGGAGAGTCGGTTAAAATAATTACAGATGAATTAAAAGAAGCAGGATTAGATGTAATTAATGAAGGCATTAAGCAATTATGGAATCCAGGTGAAGAGGAAATGAATGAGTGTAAAGAATTTGGTAAAGAAATCTTTCAGAAGTTATAAGTTTTATTCACTATTATAACACTATGGATAATTGGTAATCTTAATCAGTTATCTGTAGTTTTTTTATTAAATATAGGAAATACATATCAAAAATCCACGTAAAATTTATATGAAAATAAAATCCCATGATTTTTACAGATAATAATAGTCCAATTACAGTTAGCAAACTGATTTCTAAAAGTGTATTTGGGTATAAAAATAACAAGACAATAAAATTATAGTTAAAAATTAGAGGGGGAATCATAATGGATTATAGATTTATATTATCATTGATATTGGCAATTATTGTGGCTATATTTGCTATTCAAAATTCTAGTGCAGTGGATATAAATTTTCTGTTTGCTAATTTTAATATATCTCAAGCATTAGTTATATTGGTATCAGCATTATTAGGAGCAATTGTAGTTATGTTCTTAGGAATAGTCCAAAGAATGAAAGTAAATAAAAAATATAAAAATGTAGCTAAGATAGTTGAAAAACTAGAAGTAGAAAATAATAAGTTAATGGCTAAAAATCAAGAGCTTATTAGTAAATTAGAAGAAGGACATACTAGTGAAGCAAATAATAAAGAGGAAGAGACACCTGAGATACAGGGGTAAAATTCTTAAAAGAAAGTTTGATATGTTAAAGTTAAATAAGATAAGTTAACTTAAAATAGATAAGTTCATGGTAGTTAGATTTCTTTTAATTACATGAACTTATTTTATTTTTAATTTTTAATAAATTAAATTATTTTGACAAATAGTAGATTACTCATTAGATGGTTTTTAAAAAAAAGTTAAGGTATAAAGGGATATATAAATTTATTGATTAAAGAACAAATGTTTGCTATAGTTAAATATATATTTTATAATAGGGGGAGATTAAATGCTCAATATTGAAAAGCATGAGAAAATCATGGATATTGTAAAATCTGAATTATCTTGCTCTGCTCACAATATGGACCATGTTTTAAGAGTACATAGCTTATGCCTAGAAATAGGTAAACATGAGAAAAATGTTAATTTAAATGTTTTAATTCCAGCTGCTTTATTACATGATATTGCTAGAGTAATAGAAAGTAAAGATACAACTGGAAAAACTGACCATGCTATTTTAGGCAGTGAAATGGCAGAGAAAATATTAAAAGGGCTGGATTATAATGATAATGATATTGAAGAAATAAAACACTGTATAGTAGCCCATAGATTTAGAAGTGGAAATGAGCCAAGATCTATAGAAGCCAAGATTCTTTTTGATGCAGATAAGCTAGACGCTATAGGTGCTATTGGACTAGCTCGCTGTTTTATGCTATCAGGACAATTTGGACAAAGATTAGAGATTATAGATGACTTGGATCAATATATTAAAGAGAATACCACAGATAATGGAAGAATCAAAGATGTTTCTAAACATACACCATTTATTGAATATGAATTTAAGTTTAAAAAAATACCAAAAAGGCTTTTTACTAGTAGTGCGAAGGAAATAGGAAATGATAGGATAAAATATATGGGCAGATTTTTTAATAGATTAACAAAAGAAATAAAAGGAATCATGTAAACGAGAGGAGAATATTTAATGGGCAGTAAAATTAAGGATAATATAGCTAAGACATATAACTCGTGTGCTAATATAAGGGATAAAAATATCGCCCAAGATTGGAAAGTTCACATTAGAAAAGAGTTCTTGGAATATTTAAAGGAAGAAGACAAGAAAACTCTTCTAGATTTAGGAGCTGGGACAGGTATACATAGTGAATTTTTCAAGCAACAAGATATAGATGTTAAGGCTATTGATATATCAAGAGAAATGGTAAAGCTTTGTTTGGAGAAGGGTATAAAGTCCTTTGAACTTGATTTTTATAAGCTATATTTATTAAAGAGCAAATTCGATTCTGTATGGGCAATGAATTCATTATTGCATATAGAAAAGAGAAATATTTCAGATGTACTTAAGCAGATTGATAATATTTTAAATCCTTCTGGCTTATTTTATATGGGGGTTTATGGAGGAGAAGATTCAGAGGGAATATGGGAAGATGATATTTATCAGCCGCCAAGATTCTTTTCATTCTATAGTAGTGATAAATTAAAGAAAGTTTTATCCCAATATTTTGAATTAATCAGCTTTAAGGAAATAAAATTAGATGGGAAATTCGATTTTCAATCAATAATTATGAGGAAGAAATAAGATATGTAATTCTTAAAATTTTTATTGGCAAATCACCTCATATTTAGTTGCATCTATTATTTTAAAAAGATATTTTAGTAAATTATAGAGAAACCTATGATATGATAAAGATGCTATCAAAAAAGGCTTCTCTAGATATAAGATAAAGATACATATGATTTTATCTTTTGATAAGACTCCCACTTCTATAAGTGGGAGAGAAGACTTCTCTTCAGGTGGCGTAGAGTCTCCATCTGAAGCCCCGATGTTCTGCTTTAGCAGAACGAGTTCACTTAGTGGGAGATCCAGGAGGATTATAATCGGGTGGAATCTTCGCCCAGCCTCTTTTTCTCATTTTGGTCTTCAAAGTTGAACCAAAGGTTAAACTTTCAATCAAGAACTCTACCCAAATGGCCCCGATATCAGTTCTAACAGATTGAGATGCAGCTGTTGCTGCCTGAATCGACATAGATATTATTTTTAAAGCTAGACCATTACTAATCTCTGTATTACTTAATTTTACTCCAGGTGGAATATCAATTGAATTACTCTTAGGCTTATCTTCTGTAATTGGAGGGATGGACACTCCTTCTTTTATCATAAATTCTTTGAGCTTTTTACTTTGATTTTTACACAATTTCATTCCATCTTCTAAAATTCCTAATAACTCATCATCGGTTGTGGTGTTTTTACTCAATTGTTCAAAGGACAAGGCTTCAGTGACTAAAGAAAAATAAGTCCAGCAGAATGAAGCCTCAATAATATTTAATGGTGGCTTTGCTTCATCATCAATGACAGTATTAAACATACCTTTTATAGCTTCCATAATATTTGGCATTTTATCACCTCTTTTAAATATTTTTCGTCATTAAATATTAATTTATTCCCATATTTATAATCTCAAGAATTTGGATGATTAATTTATTTATAAAACATGTTGTATTATTATTCAAATAGGGTAAAAATTTACCAAACAATTGGAAGGCTAATCAAAGGGGGGTTACTATGAATAAGAGTAATGAAAAAAACTTTAATATTTCATACCAAGATGTGTTTTATAATTCAAATTTGATTATGCTCTTAATTGATACTAAAAATGGAGATATAATTGATGCAAATCCATCGGCACTTAATTTTTATGGATATAGCAAAGATGAGATGTATGGCTTAAAGATATTTGATATCAATAATTCGAATGATGAAGAAATATGGAATAAGATGAATTTAGTAATTAAGCATAAAGAAAATAAGTTTTATTTCAAGCATAAATTATCTAATGGGGAATTAAGGGATGTTGAAGTGAACTGGGGAGTAACTTCCTGGAATAACAAAAATGTTTTGCATACTGTAGTCAATGATATAACTGAGAGTGTTAAATCCATTGGGAATTTAGAAGAGAGTAAGATAAAATATGAAGTACTATTTAATAGCTCTAAAGATTATGTTTATCTTCATTTAATTGATGATAATGGATTTCCTGGAAGATTTATTGAAGTAAATGATATAGCTAAAAGAAATATAGGATATACAAGAGAAGAGTTTTTGGATATGACTCCTATGGATATATTTGACTCTAAAGGCATAATGAAAAACTATTCTGCAATAATGGAAACATTATTGGAAGGAAAAACTGTTACTTTTGAATCTATTCTTATTACGAAGTCTGGTTCTAGGATTCCAGTTGAAATAAACTCTAAGGTTTTCCAATTGATTAATCAACCTATAGTTTTAACTGCTGCAAGGGATATAACTAGACGTAAGATAATGGAAAAGGATAGAGAAAAGCTAATAGAAGAAAAAGAGTATAATAAATTAAGAAGTGAATTTTTTGCTAATATATCCCATGAATTAAAGACTCCATTAAATATGATCTTTTCTACAATTCAATTTATTAAAGTATATTTAGAGTCAGGGAAAGGTATCATAAGACTCAGGGAAGGAATAAAATATTTAGATAAAATGCTACTGAATTCCTATAGATTATTAAGAATTGTTAATAATATAATTGATATAACAAAGATAGATGGAGATTTTTATACATTAGATTTAGTTGATCATAATATTATATGTTTAATAAATAATATTGTTGAAGAAGTATCTCAATCTAAACAAATTAAAGGTCGTACTCTGGAAATGCAATGTGAAACCAAAGATATCAGTATAGCTGTTGATAGCTACAGTTTTGAGAGGATTATTCTTAATCTTATATCTAATTCAATAAAATTTACTGACAAAGATGGTAAAATCATTATAAAAGTTTATGAAGAGAATGATTATATTTGTATTTCAGTTATGGATGATGGCATTGGCATTGATAAAGACAAGCTTAGCTGTATATTTGATCCATTTAGACAAGTGGATAGAAGTTTAAATAGGGCTAATGAAGGAAGTGGAATGGGACTATCAATATCAAGAGCTTTAGTAGAGCTACATGGAGGAGAGATAAAAGTAGAAAGTATGATTAATAAGGGGAGTACTTTTACAGTAAAATTTCCTGATAGGAAAAACTCATTAGAAGATAACTCAATAATAGAGGAAGGTAATAATCGTATAAATAGGGGGAATCAAGTAAAAATTGAGTTATCAGATATTTATTATTAGATAGTTTTTTGAATAAAAAGACTTTCTACTTAGTAAAATAATGGTACAGAAAAATGTTAATTAAATAAAATTTAATATTAGGAGTGATAGGATGAAGAAAAAAATTGGATTATTACCTAAGCTAATAATAGGTATAATTGCTGGTATAATAATAGGTTTGATTTCTAAATCAATAGAGATGTATGTAATTGTAAGACTGCTTAGCACCTTTAGTGGGATATTTGGAAATTTCTTAAAATTCATTATACCTTTTGTTATAATCGGATTTGTGGCGCCAGGTATTGCCGATTTAGGAAGGGGCGCAGGAAAATTATTGGGAATTACAGCAGCCATTGCCTACATATCAGCAGTAGTTGCAGGAATAACAGCTTACTTTATTGGGTCAGCTATATTACCAGGGTTAATTAAAGGTGGAGAACTAGTATCAGAAGCAGGAATAGATGTAAGCCCATACTTTACTATTGAGATTGAACCAATGATGGGTGTAATGACAGCTCTTGTAACAGCCTTTTTACTAGGGTTAGGAATGTCAAGTATAAAGGGAAAAAGTCTATTTGAAGCATTAAGAGACTTTCAAAAGATAATAGAATTGGTAATTAGATATATTCTAATACCATTTATACCTCTTCACATAGCAGGAATTTTTGCTAAACTAACAACAACAGGTGAAATATTTAATACCATAAAGACATTCTCATCTGTCTTTGTTATGATAATTATACTTCAATTATCGTATATTATAGTTCAATATATTATAGCTTTTATATATACTGGAAAGAATCCAGTGAGATGTATAACTAATATGTTGCCAGCATATTTTACGGCTTTAGGTACTCAGTCCTCGGCAGCTACTATACCTGTAACTATTCAAAGTGCGAGGAAGAATGAAGTCTCAGAAGATATTATTGACTTTGTTATACCATTAGGAGCTACCATCCATTTAGCAGGGGATACAATTACACTGGTACTAGCATCTATGGGGGTAATGTTAATGTCAGGGACAACACCAACTTTTGCTACTATGCTTCCCTTTATATTAATGCTTGGAGTAACAATGGTTGCAGCACCTGGAATTCCTGGTGGTGGAGTAATGGCAGCACTAGGTTTATTAGAAAGTATGCTTATGTTTGGATCAGGACAACAGGCTCTAATGATAGCATTACATTTTGCTCAAGATAGTTTTGGAACAGCAACAAATGTAACTGGAGATGGAGCTATAGCTATAATTGTAGATAAGATTGCAGGTAATAATAAGAGTAAATAGGAAAATGGTATCATATAACAAATATAAAATATCTAGTATAATATTTATATAGAAGCTGACATAGTCTTGTCAGCTTCTATCATAAGGACAAGCATAAAGATGAATTTAGATTTATCATATTAGAATTATATTCTGAATAGATATAAAAGCAGTATTATAAATTACTTTAAAAAAATTGTTCTAAAATACAATGATTGACATTTTACGACAAAGGAATTGTATATAATAGATATTGAATGTATTGATTATAAGTTAGAATTGATAAAATATATTTTAAATATAATAAAAATCAAGAATAATTGGAACAATTTAGAGAAAATATAAGTCTAATAAGTTATATGGAGAGTAACTATTATTCTGCTAACATAATATACTTTTGAACATATGGGGTTGATAAATATGGTTTATAAACTATTTACGTCACTTAATATTACAGATTGTGAAAAAAAGCTCAGAGATACAATAAAAGAGAATATGTTGCCCTCAAGTGCTGATAGAATAAAATGCTTTGGTAAGCTAGATATTAAAAAAAGAAATTTTTGGATAATGAATAAATTTAGAAAAAATAATTGTGATAAGAGAAAGTATAATTTACCATCACTAGGGAAATTTGTTGGGGAGTTACATCCTAGTGAAGATGGAACTAAGATTGTAGGTCAATTTGAATCGTTTAGAATTTCAAAGGTATTTTTAGGCATTTGGTATATGGCTATTATATTTTCTTTAACTCTATGTATATATAGAGGGGTACTAGATTTTGTAGTAAATGATAATATTAATACATCTTTAATTAAAATTTGTTTAGCTATTATTACCCTTTGTATAATAGGTTGGATCGTATTTAAATTAAGTATAAGTAGAAGAAAAAAGGTTGAAGAGCATACTATGGAATTTTTAATAAATCTATTACAAGTTGATGAAATAGAAACAGAATTGGAAGAG
This sequence comes from Sporosalibacterium faouarense, assembly GCF_016765695.1. Classification (GTDB taxonomy): domain Bacteria; phylum Bacillota; class Clostridia; order Tissierellales; family VENL01; genus Sporosalibacterium; species Sporosalibacterium faouarense. Next base: position 15,948 of record NZ_JAETGO010000045.1, read on the forward strand.
AATATTGTTGCTTTTTCAAGTCTCAATGAAGGATTAGAATAAAGAGAGTTAGAGCTAATGTATGAATTAAAATTTAATAACCTTATTTCACTTATAATTTATGGCCGAGAATACCTAGATTTTTTTTAAAAAAGAAAAGGGACAATCGGCTTTTAATTTTTTTTAAAATACTTTATACTTTTTAATAAAAAATCAATAAATTTATGTGAAAGTAGAAGGATATTTAATAAAAAAAGTAGAATCAAGTATATAATAGATAATAGAAGTTATATAATATAACGTACTTCCATAAGGTAGGCAAGAAATGCCAGCATATACCAGTATCTTATTTTTTTGTTTAAGATTAACAAAAAAGTTGAAATTTTCAGATAACAAGAGTATAATGTATGCAAGTTTATAATTATATAGATATTTATAGAATTATGTATTGTAAAACAGTTTACATGCCTATAGGTATATGATATAATTAAATTAATTAAAAGAAGGTGGTTAAATGAAAGAAAGAACAAATATGACCCTGGGAGAAAACCTTAAAAGTATAAGGAAAGAATTAGGGTTACGACAACATGAGATTGTAGGAGATGAAATAACAAGAAATCTTATTAGTATGATAGAAAATAATAAAACACCTCTTTACTATAGAACTGCTAAGCTAATAGCAGATAATATTAATAGGATTTCAAAAGAGAGGAATCTAGATATACATATCGACCCTGAAGATATTATGGATCCTCGAAGAATTGAAGCTAAGAAACAAGCCGATAGATATATTGAAAAACTTCAGAGTTATATAAGAAATAATCACTATGAAGTTGAAGAATATTATATTAGAGAAATTGAGGCTTTCTTAAAAAAGTGGAATATTTCTGATAAGAAGGTTGTTATTTATGAGCTTTTAGGTAAGATAAGCTATCATTATAATGATTTACAAAGACAGTATAACTATCTTACAAGAGGATTAGAAAATTATTTTGTTAATCCAATAAAAAAAGATATACATAAACTTGTAATGAGTTTAATTGGCAACTGTATTTTTACTGGTAGATATAGAGAAGCAATAAATCTAAGTAATTTAGATTGTATGAGCGCTGATAGACTATCTGATGAACTTAAGGTAAAGTTAAACTTTAATGTTGCTTTGGCATATAAGAATCTTGAGAGATATGATAAGGCATTATATTATCTACAAGAATTAAAGAAATATATTGGAAGTAATAATTCAGAAGGACTTAGGAAATCACTAATTTTAGAAGGAATTTGCTATAATGAAAAAGGACAAGAAGATAAAGCTATTGAAATATATTTAAAGGCCATTCAAATATTAGATGATGAAGACAAAGAAAAAGCAGTTGTATATGCTAATATTTTAGATATATATGTTTCTCAGAAGGATAAAGAAAGGGCTGAAGAATATAGGAATAAATTAGTAAGTCTATTGCCTATATTTGAATCTGCTAATGAGTATATATCAAATATATATTATAATTTAGCTGAAGCCAGTGAATTATTGGGGCAAAATGATTTAGCAGAGGAGTATTATAAAAAGTCGATAATAAAAGCAGTGGAATTTAATAAAATTGATTATGCTATTAAAGGACAACTTACACTACTAGATTTATATTCAAGAACTAATTCAGAAGATAAAATAGTTTCAAATAAAGAGATTTTCACCAAGGTTTTTGAACATATGAATGTTTCTGGAAGTTTGGAATTAATTCTTAGGCTTACTCTTGCTTGTATTGAAAGGGGAGACAAGGATGAGGCTAAGAACTTAATAAACCAAATATTAAAGGGGGGGCATGAGAATGAAAATTAAAAGACTAATTTTATCTCTATTATTAATTGCATCTTTAACATTAAGCACTATGAGTTTTGTAGCGGCAGAGCAAATTGACCCAACACCAATGACGTGTGAAAGTATTAAGATACCACTAGAGATTAAATAGGTTACATAAGGAAAAGAATGAACGCAAGATATAAACGGAAAAAATTGTTAAGCATATAAGGTGTAGTATACTACACCTTATATGCTTTTTTGTGTTATAATAGATGGGTCAGCATCATAATTTCATCACAATTTATTGCTAAAATAATATAGGTTAGAGTTTCACCTTTATATGATACTAAATGAAGGGAGAGGACGAATGAAGAAAAAGAACTATTTGAATTTCAGTAAAAAGAAAATGCTAGCAGGGACTTTGTCCATAATTATGATTATAACTATTCTTGGAGCTTTATACATAAATGCGCAAGCATATGAAGTTAAGGTTAATAATAAAGTGATTGGATTGACAAAGGATAAAGATAGCATAGACCAGGTTATGAGCTCTATGAAAGCATCATATAAGGAGCAATATAATAAGGAAGTTGAGTTCTCACAAGATGTCTCTTTTAATAAGGTTATGGCATTTGGAGAAAAAACTGAATCTTCCACAGAAATTATGAGTGAGATTGAAAAAAATATAGATGTTGAAGTGGAAGCTTATGCAATAACTGTAAATGATGAGGATTTAGCCATTGTATCCGATGAAAAGATAGCCGAGAAAATATTGGATGAACATAAGCAAACATATGTAGAACAACTTCAAGATGAAAGTGATATAGATATAAAAGAAATTGGTTTTGTAGAGAATGTTGAAATACAAAAAAAATATGTTGATCCTGATTCGATAATAGATGAAGAAGAAACCTATAATTTAATAACTACAGGAACAAAAGAAATAAAAAAGTATAAAGTTCAAAAGGGTGAAACGGCAACTCATGTGGCAGTTAAGTATCATATTTACTTAGATGATTTAAGAAAGGCTAATCCAGGTGTTAATTTAGAATTGCTTCAAATTGGACAGACTCTCAATGTTTCTGTGCCAAAGCCACTAATTAGCGTGAAAATTGTAGAAGGATTAGAATATGAAGAAGCTATACCTTTTGAAGTGGAATATGAGGATGAAGATAACTTATATATAGGAGATAGGAAAACTAAGGTTCAAGGTGTAAATGGAGAAAAAGAGGTTAAAGCAGAAGCTATTATGATTAATGGAATAGAAGAAGAAAGAAAGATTGTTGATGAAAAGGTTGTTAAAGAACCAAAAACAAGCGTTGTTTTAGTAGGGACAACTCCAAGACCAAAGACTTTAGCCTATGGTGAATTTAGGGATCCTACCAGAGGTTTAGGTAGAATTTCTTCACCATTTGGAAGTAGGTGGGGAAGTACTCATACAGGTGTAGACATTGCAAATCCCATAGGTACTACTATTACTGCTGCAGATGGCGGAAAAGTAGTATTTGCAGGTGTTATGGGGACATATGGAAAACTTGTTATTATAGATCACGAAAATGGATATCAAACATACTATGCCCATTGTAGTGCATTTCTAGTTAAGAAGGGCGAGAGAGTATATCGAGGTGAAGCAATAGCAAGAGTAGGGAATACTGGAAGATCCACAGGACCTCATGTGCATTTTGAAGTGAGGAAAAATGGAACTCCCGTCAATCCTTTAAGCTATATAAATAGATAAAATCAAAAAGTGATCGTGCTTTTAAATACCATTTAAGGGAATTTATTTCCCTTAGGAAAAGCTTGATCACTTTTTTTATGTCTATTCATGGCAAACATGTTCGAGGCCTCTGGCCAATATATCATATATATGATCATCGTCTAAAGAATAAAAAACAGATTTACCTTCCTTTCTATACTTTACAATTCGTGCACCTCTTAAAACCCTTAGCTGATGTGATATGGCAGATTGAGTCATATCGAGTAATTCAGCAATATCACAGACACACATTTCTGAATTAAAAAGTGCAAAAATAATTCTTACTCTAGTATTATCACCTAAAACTTTGAATAGGTTAGTTAAACTATGGACACACTCTTCTCTCGGATAATCGGATTTAACCTTATCTACTATTTCTTTATGAACTACTTTACAATTACATACTAAATTTTCATCACTCATTGATAAACCTCCTAAATTTATCACTTAAATCATATGAATATTTATTCATATATATACCACGATTATATAAAGATTATGCACTAAAGTCAAACTAAATAATAAAAAGATGGAAAATATTATAATAATAATATATAATAGAGACTAAGTAGTCGGTTTTATTCCAAAGGAGTGGTTACTTGCCTAGAATAAGTGAAGAGAAAAAAAGACAAAGAAAAGAACATATTCTAAATCATGCTTTAAAGGTATTTGTAGAAAAAGGCTATGAGGGTTCTAGTATGGATGATATAGTTAAGTCTTCTGGAGTTAGTAAAGGGGGAATATATAATTACTACAATAGTAAAGACGATATATTTCTTAGTATATCCCAAAGATCTGCCGAATATAGAAGGAAGTATTTAAAAGAACTATCAACAGATATAACATATAATGAAAGACTTAGGGAATACTTGAGGCTAGTTTTAAACAAGATGGATGATAAGGATAAAAGAGGGCAAGGAAAATTCATCTTTGAATCTTGGATTGTGATGAGTAGAAAAAAAGATCTTAAGAAAATTGCAAAAGAAAGATATTTAGACTTTGAGCGAGACCTAATTAATCTTATAAATGAAGGTATTAGGAAAGGAGAATTTAAAAGAGATTTAGATGTTAAATCTATGGTTTATATAATAATCTCTACCTTAGATGGGATTGCTTTTTTTAGATGTGTTTTAGGAGTAGAACCATCTGAAGATATTAAAAGCACCTATATTGAAATGATTTTAAATAAAATAAGCTTGGGGGAATAAATATGATAAATTTTAAGAGATGTACTGAAGTTAGTGATAGCAAAATATACGAAGCATTTAATAAAGGCTATGCCGACTATATTATTAAAATACGGCTTACTGAAGAACAATTTATAAAGAGGTTTTTAGGTATTGAATGTGAAAGGAAGAACTCTTTTGTTGCATTAGATGATGAGAAACCTATAGGTTTGATTTTAGGGGATATTCAAAATTATAATAATTTAAAAACAATGAGATGCTGCGGATTAGCAGTTATACCAGAATATAGAGGGACAGAAGTAGCCCATAAGCTGTTTGACTTACATAAATCCGAGGCTGAAATTAGTAATTGTGATCAGTTATTCCTTGAAGTTATAGATAAAAATATTAGGGCCATTAAATTTTATGAAAAAAAGGGGTATAAAAAAGTTTATGATTTAAATTATTATATTTCATCTGATTTGAATAGCTGGAAGAAAAATAGTTCACAGTTTGAAATCAAGGAAATAGAATTTGATATATTAAAAGAGAAGCGAGAAGAACTATCAGACCTACATATAAATTGGCAAAATGAATTCTTTATTATTGAAAAGCTAGATAATATAAAAAGCTACGGTGTCTATGATAATAATGAGTTGATAGCAGCATTGAATATTCAAGGGAATGGCTTTATCAATTTTATATGGGTGAATAAAAGATATAGAAATAGGGGTATAGCTACATCTCTCTTACAAAAGGCAGTGAAAGAAATGAATCTAAAAAATATACTAACTTGGTCAACCAATAACATGATGTACCAAGGGTTCTTGGAAAAAAGAGATTTTAATATTAAAATAAGTCAATATGAAATGACTAGAGTGCTTTGATAAAGGCATTTTAGATATGAAGAATAGGTATTGCTGTACAGCAATACCTATTCTTTATTTATATCTTTGAGAAATGATCATGGCATAAAGAAAAATAGGAATCTCTTTTTAAAATATAAACATTATATACAAAATTAGCACACAAATTAAAACAAAATTTATGTCAAAAATGTTATAATACAAAGATGCGCAAATATTAATCAGGAGGGAGTTATTGATATGAAGAAACTTAACAGACTAGTAATTTTAGCAATGTTACTAATTTTAGTTATTACAGGATGTAAAGGATTAAGTACAGAAAAGGATACCTTAAGCTCTAGGGAAATAGTTATAAGTGAAATCGCTTGGATGGGAACAACAAAAGATTATAATGATGAGTGGATTGAGCTATATAACACTTCCAATAATGATATAAATTTATCAGGGTGGACACTAAAGTCAAAAGATGGAACACCAACAATAGAATTAAAAGGCATTATTCCAGCAAAAGGATATTTTTTATTAGAGAGATCTAAGGATGATTGTATACCAGATTTGAAAGCTGATTTGATTTATTCAGGTGCTCTTAGTAATTCTGGAGAATCACTTTATCTTAAAGATCGTAAAGGAAAAACTATAGATACTATTAATAGTTGGATAGCAGGTAATAATGAAAGTAAGGCTACCATGGACCTTAGAAATCACAATAGTAGTGATTCGGTAGCTAATGATTGGGGAACGTCTACTGAAAAGTATAGTTTAGGATATGGTACACCAAGAAATTCAAGATATATTATTTCAAATGACGGATTAAATGAAGACAAAGATATAGAAGATAATAAAGGTCTTGGTAATTCTAAAAATGGTGAATTAGGTTGGGCATCCAATAGTACCGAAGCCATAAATGTATACTTTAATAAATCCGCCTTAACTGAATATGCTATTTCAGGAAATGAGGCCAATTATAATGTTAATTTGGAAGAAAGATTAATACATAGAATTAGTGAAGCAAAAGTTTCTATTGACATGGCAACTTATGAAATAAATCTACCTAGAGTAGTAGATGCATTAATTAATAAAGCATCAGAAGGGGTAAAAATAAGGATTATTGCAGATGCCAAGGAAATAGATGAATCAAACTTTGATGAGAGATATGCACTTATGAGAATATATTTGGAAAAAATGTTAAGAGGTAAAGATGGAAGAGTTGGGACTACTGATGATATAGCCATTTTTAGTGACTCTCCAATTTTTGCAGTCAAAGAATCTAATTTAAGAGATCAATATAATCTTCCCTTAAGCTTTAATGATGTTAAAAATGTAAAATTGATGATAAATGATGATGTTGTATCAGGTAATTTGTTATCCTATGGTGAACAAAAGAAAAATAATAGCTTTTATGCTCCAAATGACCAAATGCATAATAAGTTTGTAGTTGTTGACGATACATGGGTTTGGACAGGAAGCTGGAATTTTACTATCACAGGACTTTATGGTTCAGAAGAAAATATGAAAAATGGAATTTTGGGCGGCAACCAACAACATTCAGTTGAAATAAAATCCCATGAACTTGCTACAATTTATGAGACAGAATTTAATGAGATGTGGGGTAGTAATGATTTGATACCTAATGCAGAGATTGCCAATTTACATTCTAGGAAAAGTGATAATACAGTACATAAACTATCTATCGGAGAATCGAAAGTAGAGGTGTATTTTTCACCTGGTGATAACGCTCTAGGTAGAATGGCAGAAATTATAAAAAATGAAGCTGACCATAGTGTATATTTTGAAATCTTTTCTTGGTCAGATCAAAGATTATTGGATGAAGTTAAATATAAATGGGAACAGTCTTATGAAGATTCTAAAGGCATACTTACTGGATTTGATGTAAAGGGATTGTTTGATGGAAGTTATTGGGACCAGTGGTGGTCAGCATCTGTTGATATGACTGGTAGAAAAGGATCTATGGATAGTAAAGGAAATAAAAATAACAGATGGGCAAATCCAGCTCCAGTATTTCCAGCTAACGAAGAAAGGAAACTCCATGCTAAAACTATGATAATAGATGCTGATACGGATAGTAATCCTACAGTAATTGTGGGGTCAACGAACTGGAGCAATAACGGTAACTATGTAAATGATGAAAATATGCTTATAATATATGATAGAAAAATAGTCAATCAATTCTTACAGGAATTCTATGCTAGATATAAGAAGGCAGCTGGATGGATTTCACAGTAAAAAAATAAGGAAATGGTAACAGAATTTAATAAAAGGCATATTATAATAATAGCTAAAGGCAAAGTAACTTGTTGAAGGGAGGATTCTTAATGGCTGACGGTAAAGGATTATTAGCTGGATTATTCGATGGAGGTAGCGAATTATTATTTTTCTTCTTGTTACTAGTTATACTATTCATGCCTTACGGATATAAGTAATAAATTCCACTCTTACATTGAAACGAAGCTATAGTAGTATAGCTTCGTTTCGCTTTGCAATAAAAAAAATATAAGCTTCTAAATTATTGCTTCTTCACCAGTTTTGATGCAACAAAAAGTACTATCATTACTAAAATATATATAAGGTATAGACCTTTAGCACCTATTATAGGAATATTAATGAATCCTTCTGGATGATTTAATGCATACACAAAAAAAAGAACTGCAAAGATGAACATGGAAACACTAATTGTAAACAATACTTTTGATAAATTCATATCTCTCCCTCTCACTTTATACATTAATAGACAAAAAGTAATGTGAATTAGGTATTGTATATATAATATATACAATACCTAATTCATTTATATTACAGAATCACTACAAATAAATTGTCTATCTATTGCTCACTAAAATCAATTTCAGATACTTCCGAGCTGTTCATAATATCATGAGGTGTTATGCCTGGCTCTGAAAATCCTGATTTTTCGATATCAATATCTTGATTTTTGTAAGATGCCCATACTAGCTCTGAACAATACCAGTCTGTTTCACTTGAGCTAGTGTCTTTTGCAAAATCTAGACTGTAAGATGAGCCAACTTCTCCAGAGCAAAAGGATATAGCATCTGTTATATTTGTTGATGTAGCATCATCTACACGAAGAATTGTAACATCTTTATCATCAACCCTTGTATCATCTAAAAGACTTCTTACAACCCCATCACTGATAGCTTCTATTAATCTAATATATGTTACATCTTGCTCTGAATTATAATGAAAGCCCTCAACAATTGCAATATGTCCAGTTATACCGAATCCACCATTATCTTCATAAATGACATCACCTTTTTTTATTACATCTTTAAGATTATATTTACTATAATCTGGGTGTACATCAGATGGTAATGATGTACCAATATTATAATAATATGAAGATCCTCCTCCACTACTAGAGGAACTACTTTCTATTTCTGATTGAGGTTGAAGTAAAGAATAAAAAACATCTAAATATTCTTGTGCATTTGAATAGTCTTGCTCTTTATAGTCTTTGATAAAATCTTCAAAAGTCATGTTAAGGGGTATATCATTGGTATCGGCATAGTATGTGATTTCTTTATATGCAGCTTTAAGATTGATATCAGGAGATTCAGCAAATCCCATGGAATTAACGCTTAAAAGCATAATTAAAATAATTGTTATAGACAAAAATTTGCTATAAAATTTTTTCATAAGATAGCTCCTTTCATAATTCTCTTTATTAATATTTTTTGTGATAAATCTATCACCTATATAACAAGCTTGTATATTAATATAATCGTATCATTTCGAATATTGTATTGTCAATAATTAACAGTAAATATTTTTCCTAATATTATAACTGGAAATTGTTTAATTAAGAGTTTTATATTTTTTGATTTTATTTGACCGGAGTCAAAGTTTTAGTATCAATTTAATCCTATAATATAAGTAACAAAGAAAATAACATATACAAAATTAAAATGTTACGTATTGTAAATAAATGTATAAGAAATGTTTTATAATTGAGATTTTGAAATCATTAAAAAATTAGGGAGGAATTAAGTATGAAAAAAGAAATGTTAGTGGCAGAAAATACTTATTGGGTAGGTTATGTTGATGATAGAAAGGTACCCTTCCACAGATTAATTTTAGAAAAAGGAACAACATATAATAGTTATCTATTGAAAACTGAAAAGCCAACAGTAATAGATACAGTAGATATTAGCTTTGGAAGAGACTTTGTTGAAACAGTTAAGAACCATATTGATCCAGAAGACATAAAGTATATTGTTATAAATCATGTTGAACCTGATCACTCAGGCGGTCTTCCAGCTTTGGCAAGCAAGGCTAAGGATGCTATTATAGTTACAACTGAATTAGGAGCTGAAGAATTAAAGGAAATGTATAAGCTTCATGATAGAGAATTTTTAATTATAAAGGATGGAGATAGATTAGATATAGGTGGAAAAACCCTTAGATTCTTTGAAACTCCATATCTTCACACCGAGGAGACTATGATAACCTATTGTGAAGAAGATAAAGTTTTATATCCATGCGACATATTTAGTAGTCATGTGGCAACAAAAGAGTTGTTTAATGATTTAGCGGCAGAAGATATTAAGGAAGATTTTGATGTATACTATAAGCTCATCATGCATCCCCATAGACCCTATGTTCAAGATATGATTACTAGGATTAGAAAATTGGATATTGAAATGATTGCACCTTCACATGGATATATTTTAAGAGAAAATGTAGACAAATTCATTGATACCTATGACGAAATGAGTAAACCTTCTAAAGAGGATAAAGAGGCATTGATTGTATATTCAACTATGACTAATAATACGAAAAAGATTGCTAATTATATTCTTGAAGGACTTGAGGATAAGGGAATACCTGCAAAAGTAATTAAAGCAGATAAAAATACAAATATTGATGAAATTAAAGAAGCCATATTAAAGGCAGATGCAATATTCTTTGGTAGTTCAACTAGATATGCTGATATGGTTGGAAGCATTGAAGATGTGTTAAAAGAGCTAAAGAATATGGATTTAAGCTCTAAGTTAGGTGTAGCCTTTGGATCATATGGTTGGAGTGGAGAAGCAGTAGAAGTAATAAATGACTATCTAAATGAGAGTAATATAAATGTTGTAGACAGATCACTTATTATTAAATCAACTGGAATGGATGACGTTCAATTCCCTATAAGAATAAAGTTTAATCCAGATGAGCAAGGAAAAGAAATGCTATATAAATCAGTTCATACAGTAGGAGATCTACTAGTAGGATAATTATATTGGATAGTTGAGATAATAGAAAAGCATTTAAAGGAGGTTTCTTGACCTCCTTTAAATGCTTTTTCTCAAATTTATGCAGTTACTAGCAGCCTCCGAAATATGGATAGCAGAAAAGTATTACTAGTAACAAGAAGAAGAATAATAATTCACTTCCACTTTCACCAAAACCTCCGTATCCGTAACCCATACCTTCACCCCATTTCATAGGATACTAGGATATAATTTATCCTATTGTAATATATGTGATTGAGATTTAAAGTGTGAATAAGGACATGTTTTAACGGGAATAAGAACAAAATAATTAAGGAAAATGAAGTTTAATTTTAAGAAATATACACATAATTTATGATTATTCATATAATGAAGTAACCAAGATATCAATAGCTTTAAGCAAAGGGGGTTCATCTAATGGCAGATGGAAAAGGTGGAATCTTAGGTTGCTATGGTGGAGATAGTAGTTTACTATTTTTCTTCCTATTACTAGTTATTTTATTCTGCTATCCATACTATGGCGGATGCTAATAATTAATTAAGTTATAAGCAACGAATAAAAAATGGATAATTGAATAAATGTTTTATAGCGATAAAAGAGAAAAAAGTCTGGATTCATATATGAATTCAGACTTTTATTCGTTATTGTATAACTCTTATGGCCCCTTTAAATCTTCTCTTCCAATGTCTTTCTAATTTACTAATTAGAAATCCACTTTTAGGAGACATGTGAACAAATCTATCTTGGCTTATCATTATACCTGTATGAGTGATGATATTGCGACTAATGGCAAAATAAGCTAAATCTAGAGGTTGTAGTTCATTTATTGAAACCTGTTTATTACTAAATTGTTTTATGGCACTGATATATCTTTCTGGATCAGTTTTATACCAATCTTCTGGAATAAATTCTCCATCATCATTGGGGATTTCAATACCAAATTCTCTGTAGAAAAGAATCACAAAGCCTAAGCAATCTATTCCTTCCTCAAAAGAACGACCATTATGAACGAACTTTACTTTTTCAAACTTTGGAATTAAGCTTTTGATTTTTCTTTCAATATCATTCTGATTGATAGTAACACCTCCACTTATAACTGGTCATATAACTCTTAATATATAGTTATGCTTTAGAAAAAAAAAGGATACTTATTTATAAAGCTCTCAAGTTTATAAACTTGAGAGCTTTATAGGGTTAGCTTAAGAGTAACGAATATTTGGAAGGCAAAGAATAATTTACAGTTTAGGTTGATTCTGGAGTTCTTCTTTTGGTAGTACAAGATATGAAGAAATTGAAATTGTGTTACTAAAAGAAGGAAATAAATTAATAAAGTGTATAAATATATTTTAGAGGGACTATATAATATGAAAAAAACATAAAAAAATGTATATTCTTGGAGTAATTTGAAAAAATATGTTGACATTTACCTCCTTTGATTGTTTAAATCAAATTAAGAAGTAAGGAGTGGTTGATTGGTGAAAAAGATAAGAGTTCTTTTGTTAAAAAAGCATGATGAGAATGAAGAATTTGTAAAATCTCTTCAAGTCTTTTTTAGCAAAAGGAATATAGAATTAAACATAGTAGAAAGATTTGATAAATATGGTACTATAAATACTTTGAAGCAAGATAAAGCTTTTACTGCAGTTATTATACAGGAACATTTAAATGACTCATCACCCATTGACTTAAGATTTATTAAAGAGATAAAACAAGAGATTTCCAATGTAAGGTTGATATTTATTATTTCTGACCATCATAAAGATAATATCAAATATTTACAAAAACTATATGATAGCAAGATATATAACACTGTATTTCAGCAAGATATAAGTGGTGAAATGATTGGCAAATTAATTCTTAATTATACTAAACCAGAGGTTAGTAAATCATATCTAGGCTTAGATGAAAAGAAATTACATAATACATCGGAACATGAGTCTATGGAATCAGTTGACTATAAAGATATGAGTTCTATCATTGAATATCTTTATTCATCCAAAGACTATAAAGATTTATCTAGTAGATATAATTTGATATCTAAAAATTATGATGAATCGAAAAATATTAATATAATAGCTAGACTTCCTAAAGAATTAAAAAACAAACTTCATGGGAATAAAAGATATGAAATATTTAGAAATAAGCTAGAAAAAGCTGAAGAAAATCATATAGATATAAAATCAGATAAATTAGAGGAAAATAAAACTAGAATTATTACGAAACAAAGGATTATAAAAAAAGAGGTAATAAAGCATGTTTATAATTTGCCTAAGGATTATAAAAAAGTAATTTCTGTATTCGGGTTTGAGAGTGTAGGAAAAACTACTATAGCTTCTAATTTAGCATACTTACTAAGTGAGAATAAAGTTAGGACAACATTAATTGATACAGATACTGAAAAAAAAGATGTATACTATCATTTTGATAAGGAGTACGTGGATTGTTTAAGTAAATTAAATACAAGTAAAGAGTGTATGGATCTTGGACAAGTATTAAATGAATATTTGACAGTCTTTTCAGAGCATAAGGATAGAAATGTAGAATTGTCTCAGGAAAAGCTTATGAACCTAATTAACAGTTCCAAAAAAAGTTCTGACATAGTTATTATAGATTTATCCGATAAACTAAAGCAAGAAACCATATCTACATTATTAAATTTCTCCGACAATATACTTTTTATATCTTCTCAAAATATGAACTCTTTATATAGAACTCTTGATTATATATCTAACTATAAGGACGAATTAGATTCTATTGAATTAGTCATTAATAGATTTGTTCAAGGGGTTAAGTATTTAGATAGTAAGAGTATAAGAAAGCATTTCTTTAATAGTTTTAAAGAGAATCCACAGCAGATAAATGTTAATAATGTATTTCAAATAGCCGATGATAGAAAATCCATTATTAATGGATTAGCTTTAAGAAAACCTGCCATTTCAATATCTAATAATAATATAAGGGAAGATATAAAACAGATTGCAGAGTATTATTATAAAAGAACAGATAATCAAAAAGGATTTTTCAAAAAATTAATTAAGTTTGTAAAATGAAATTAAAGTGAGGGATAGCCATTGACAAGTATTAAAGATAAAAAAATATATTTTGTAATTATACTTTTCTTAATGATTTTATCAGCCACAATTTACTTTTATGAAAATATTAGAATTCCTAATTCGACAACTCAGACAATGTTGGAAGTAAAGAAAGAAGTTGATATTAATTCAATGCCTAAAACTTCAGTGGCAATGATGATAGGCAATAAAGACATAGACAAGTATACAGAGATTTCTAAAGAAATAATTGACACTCAAATGAAACTAGTAGAAGTACCTAATGATTTTGTACCTAAAGGTGCTGTCACTGACCTAAATATGATATTAGGGAAGATTTGTAAAGAGCCACTAAGAGCAGGTGAACAACTTGTGTTAGAAAGCTTCTCAGAAGATGAGAAATGGTTTGGTGAATTTCAGAGACTTAAAGAGTTTACAATTAGGTCAACTGTTGCAGATACTTTGGAAAGCGGAAACATAATAGATGTATTAGTCATTTATGGAAATGGGGATTATGATGTTGTATTTCCAAAGGTTAAGATAAAAAAGCTTTCAGAAAAGAAAGCTGATATTGAGACTCAAGAAGATGATAAGGTGCAGATAGTTATACCTGTAGATGAAATAGGAATAAGAGATTTAGTAGCAGCCGAAAAGCTAGGAGAACTAGATGTGAGAATATATCTAGATGAAAGTCAGTCAACATCTGTGAAAACATTTGACTTTGAAAAAGCTAAGGAACAGTTAAAATTAACAGATAATAGTGATAAATCAAATATTATAAATAGATACTCAAAAGAAGCTAATAAATTTAAGATATCAAATTAATACTGAGGTGTTGATATGATAATAAGCATTGCTTCACCTAAGAAGGGATTAGGACAAACTGTTACAGCGATTAATATTACTGCTATGATAGTTAGGTTAATTGAGGAACCTTCTTTAATTATTGATACAAATAAATATTGTAAGGGAATCTCATATTATCTATCCGATAGTCAAGTCACTAAAGGATTAGACGAATTTAAATGCTTGCTAGATTTAAATATGTTAAACAGTAAAATTAAGTTTGATTCTTGTACGAAGCATGTTAGTGAAAATATAGATATTATGGATTCAAATGAGAGTCAGGGACTATGCAAAAACGATATTAGTTTGTTGGCAGGGCTTGTACGCAAATACTATCCTACTACAATTATTGATACAGCTTATGATAGTGATACAATGAATGATTATCTTTTTTCTGAAAGCGATATTATAGTAATCATACTAAATCAAGATCGAAGCTTATTGCAAGAAATTATAAATAATAAAGCCTATAGAAAATATAAAGACAAAGTAATCTTCGTCGTAAATAAATATATGGATAGTTATAGGAATCAAAATATAAAGTTTACTAGGAAACTAATAAATAATCATTTGAAAAAGAATGGGTTTAAGGATAATAAAATATTTAAGTTGGATTTCGATGCAGAGATTATAAATGAATGTAATAATAATAGCATTCTTAATTATGTGTTAAACAAGTCAACCATTAATGGTGGGTATTTACTACAATTAAGAAGATTAGTTGAATATATTATGACGAACTGTACTAAACATGATACTTTTGAAATTCCAATAGAATCTGACAATAAAAGAAAAGCTTTTTTTAGCATGTTTAACATTACAAAGGGCAGGGGGATTTTAAATGAATAACCTAAGTAATTTATTGCATGAGGACCTGTATGACTTTTTAGAACACACATACAAAGAAAAAATTGATGATTTATTTAAAGATATAGATACTTATCAAAGCTTATTCGGAATTAAAGAGAGAGAATTGGCAAAAAAAGATGTGAAAATGCTACAGGACTTAAAGAAATTGGCAATCGGTAATAATATGGCAAGGAAATATGTTATCAACCAATATCTAAATGCGATGTTAAAGGTTTTGAAAGTTGAAGAAGAAGAGTTAGATACAATTATCAACTTTAAAGAGATATCCAATAACGATTCTAGGATATTACTGGAAATACTTCTGGATATGTATGATATGTCAGAAATAATAAATAAATACAATATTAAGACTAGATTTACTGAAGAAGAATTAAGAGAAATTATATTATGTGAGGAAAACAAGATTAAGGAGAGTTATGCTGATTTTAAGGATAGATTAAAGATCTTAGCAATTATACTGTATACAATAAATGATGGTAAAAACCTAATAGACACTTTAACTTATCATTCTATTAATGAAGTTGGGATTAGAGATAAGGACTATATATACATAATTTATAAGGGAGAAAAAATCTATATTGATTTTTTGAAATTCAATAAGACCAGCATTTTAAGAAATATTCAATATAAAACTACAAGGAATGCCAGTAGTAAGTATGATGAGAGCAACCCAACTGTTACTACTACTTTACAAAATTCAAATCGTATTACTGTAGCAGGGTATTCAGCAGTACCTTCTAGTAAATATTGGTATTACAATGAAAGGATATTTAATTTAGGAGCAATAACCCTTGAAGAGTTAAGGGATGAATATAAAACTATAGATCAGAAAATATATGATTTATTATTAATACATACTCGAGGGCGAGGTTCCCATTTAGTTTCAGGTAGTGATATGGGTGTAGGTAAAACCACTTTTTTAACTGCAATGATTGAAAAAATTCCTAATGAGTGGGGCATAGGGATTTTAGATGCCCAAGATGAGATACAGGCCCAAGAAAAATTTTCCCATAAAAATATAAAGCCTTTGATAGAGAATCCTTATAGAACTGTAGATCAATTATTTCAACAAATGCTAAAAATGTCTAGAGATATTGCAATAGTAGGAGAAATAGTGAAATCTGAGCATATGGCAGAGATGATGAATGCGGCACTTAGGCTTAATGCAGGAGTAGGTGGAACAATGCATTTATATTCTCCCTTTGAAGCAGTTGCTAACTGTGTGAATTTGCTTATGAGAACCAAAATGTATGATGAGAGCAAAACAGCTGAAAGTGATGTGTCGAGGGCTCTAGATTTGATTATACATTTATCTAAATTAAAGAATGGAAGAATTGTTGTTGAAAGCATTATAGAAATAGAACATATAGAAGATTCATATTATTTAGAACCAGTATTGAAAGGAAAACGGAGTACAAGAATAGGAAATTTAATAAATATGGCTCAATTATCTTTGAAAAAATATTTATATCCCCATAGCTTTAAATACAAAGAAATAATTAGATATAACATGGAAAAGGATATATGGGAAATTAGAGAGTTACCTTCCGAGAAGTATTTTAATAAGCTAATAAGACATCAGCATATAACGCTAGAAGAAATTGATGATTTTAGGGAATCTTTCATGAGAGTAAAAGATTAAATGGGAGAAAAAGGTGAGTAAAATGAATGTACTGGAAAGGATATATTTTGGATGGTGTAATATTTTTCATAAAAGTATAAGATACTTAAAGTTTTTAATTGATGATATATATTGGGTTCTACCTCTCGTAATAGCCTTAGCTTTACTAATAATCTTATTAAGAAATCTAATCAGTGATAAGATGCGAAGAAGACGATATTTGATAAATAAAAATCGCATAAGATGGGCAAAGAAAATAACTGAGAAGATGTCAAAATATAGTTTCTTGAAAATATTAATAGATAAAATAGCCCTAAAGATTTGCGTATTTAATGATAGGTCATTTGAAACTAATAGAGAATATAGCTCTATTACATTAATTTTAGTAATAGTGTTTATAGCCGTTAATGTAGGATGGCTACTTCCAACAGTTAATATACTTTGGTATCAGGCATTATTCTTTTTAATTTTTATAATAATTTTTTTAAGCTTGGTATTTTATATTGTAAATACAATAATTAGATTTAATTTTACTAAGCAACTGCCAAGGACCTTTAAATTACTCAATAGTAGATTTGGGAGAAAAGGAGATATCTTGGAAGCTATTAATATATCGTTAGAGGATTTAGATAAAGCAATTGCTAGGGAATTAACTCGTATATTAGATGTGCTTGTAAAGAATGATGACGATATAATTAATCAAGAATTTGAAATGATAGATAAAATCTATGAAAATGAATATTTTACAATCTTACTTAATCTTATAAAGCATGCATACTATAAACCTGGTAATAAAGCTCTTCAAAAAATATTTTCCAATACAACATCAAACATTCTTTTTGAGCTCCAAGTTCAGAAGAAATTATCTATGGCTAATATATGGTATATATTAATGGCTTTCTTAATTCCCTATGGAATTACTAAAGTAGAAGCATTCAATATACAAACATTAGGGCCTCAGTCTATGGAATTCTATAACGACCCATTGGGAATAGCAATAAAGATAGCAGTTTATATATCAATGTTTATATATATATTATGTTTATTGCTTCTTAAAAGAACAGCATAATGAATAATAATAAAGGAGCTATTTATTATGACTTTTCAAATTAGTGAGTATTTGTTTATATTGCCACTGTTTTTAGTTGTTGTTTTTATAATACAATATTTTACATCTGTTAAGAGTATGTACAGAGTAAAAACGGTAGAAGAAATTAGAGAAGTTAATAAAAAAAATGGGATGATAGGCAAAGTAAAGACAAAAATTCGAAAAACAATGGACTTTATTGGAAAATATACTACGCCTCCCCAAAGCTGGAAAGTATACAAGCTTTATAAGAAGCTTTTGGGATTTACGAAATTCAAGATAGAAGATTATTTTGCCATAAAGACTATTACAATTATTTTCTGTATATTTCTTATATTTTTAATTAGATATACTAATATATCAATATACACAAGGGAAATTATAAAAAGCTATGATTACAAAGTAGACGTAATATATGAGCAAGATGATAGAGGTGTTGATAAGGATAAGGCATTAGAAGAAGAAATATATTTAATGGATAAGGTAGCAAATATGTTCACTTATGAGGAATTAATGAACGAAGATAAGGTGGAGGAATCATTGGAAAGGATTAGAGACTTTATTATAAGTACAAATTTAGATTTAGAGTTACCAAGCTATACAGTAGCCAACAAAATATATTATAGGTTACAAGATTACTATAGTATTAGAAAACCAAGGTACAAGCTATATTTTCTAGCAGCAGTAATCATATTTTTTCTATATGATATTTCAATGGTTATATACAATATATTTGCTAAAGCTAGTGCAAAAACAGAGCTAAGGTTTCTAAGAAAATTAATTATACTAAATGGGAATTTCAATAATGTTAAATTCAATGAATTATTATCTTTGCTAATTGATAAATCCAAATACTATAAAAGATTACTTCAAGAAATAGAAGAAGCAAATAACAAGAATACAGTTGAAAATGAAGTTGCATATAGAAAAGTTTTGTCAGCACTTAAAGATGATAATGCTAGATTATTTTTTGAAAAATTAGAACAAGCCAATAATAGTAATTTTGAGTATGCTATAAAGAATATCGAAGAAGAGGAAGAATTAGAAAAGGAAGAGAGGAATATTAAAATTGACACAAGGGTAGAGGCGATTCACTCATTTGGAGTATCAGGAGCGTTCATCATTATTTATTTACTTGTAAACTATTTATTACTTCCATGGTTACAGTCATACGATATCACATCCTTTTATTAGAAGGGAGTGTATGGAAGGTTTTGAAATTAATAGTAACTATTATAGGTGAAGAAGGGATATCATGAAGGAAGTAGTTTTTCTAATAATAATTTCGATTATAATTCTTGGGTTTCTGTCTAGTGATATAATTCCACTCTTTAGAAGCTCTATGGATGTTATAGGCACAGTTGCAGAAAAGGAGTATGAGGGACAGAAGATAAAATCCAATGTCCTATTGCCACTTGAAAAAGATAGTGTTGTCGGGAGTGATGTTATAGGAGTAATTAGGTATTTTAGTGATGATGATACAGTTACAGTTAAAATAATCATGGGAGAAGAAACTGAGATATACACAAACAATAGTTATAATGCAACAGATTTTACTATACCCTATGACATGATTTTCAATTCAAGTTATGAATATGATGAACAAAAACTTTTAAAAGCTATTTATACAAAAAATTAAAAATTTAATACTATTTAAGGAGGAAGCAATATGAAAACAGTTTTAGCGGTATTGATTTTATTAGTTATTACTTTAGGACTTATTGCTGGTCCAATAAATGAGCAGACTGCAGGAATTAGAGATGCAGGAGATCAAGGAAAAATAGAAATGAATAAAGTAAATCTAATAGCTAAAAACTCTAGCTATGTCACAGGTAATATTGTTATGAGTGATTATAATCATTATGGCTCATCAAGAATTACTATATATGATACTGATGGAGATGAAATGTCTAGCAGTGATGTACTAGAGAGAGCTGTTTTTGATAAAAGTATACATTATGATGAAAATGGAGAAGTACAGTTCATAATTTTTCACCAAGTTGATTTAAGTACAGAATAATTAATATTAGTTAAATAGAAATATGAGTCCTCTTGTACAGGTGCAAGGGGTTTCATTTTATTAATGAACAATTTAGCAAATATAGGGGATGACGTTATGCCAGGTAAAATGATTTTTACTATTATAGGACTGCTGATTGCTACTATTATTTTACTCCATGTATATAGCTTTTTTATACATATAAGTATAAAGAATGATATAAATCAAATAAATTTCTATACCATTTACGATATATCAGATAGTGGAATTTTTAAATCTAGTACATATGATGGGTTAAAGGAAAAGATTAATAAGCACGGTGACTACAAGATAGCTTTAAGATTAGATAAGCAAGTAAAACCTGGAATTTATGATACTTATTTTAATAAGGCAGAGATATTGGATAAATATCTAAGAAAAGGTGATAAAATAACTATTTATCTAGAGGATAAGAAATTAACATGGTTTGGGAGACTCGTAAATCTTTCATTTTTAAGCAAGAGTCCTAAAAACGCCATAGATAACAGAATTAGATCAGTCAAAAGTGCTGTAATAACTAAAAATGCAAAGGATATTGTTAAGGGATATGATGTTATAGCAGATATATCGAACAAAAGATCTAATAGTAGTATTGCAATCTTAGTATCTACTAAGATGAACTCTAACGGAAAATACTATGGTGATAGCTCTCATAAAGAAATCATAACAACTAATTTAAAATATGGAGATAGTTTAGACGAAGAATATCCAGGAATTAATTATATTTTTGATAACGGGGATTTTATGAGAAAAATAGAGTATGATTCAAATGGGCTCATAGAGTTAGTCAAGTATATTCAACAATAGAGGTGGATTGAGATGGGAAAACTGGTTGCATATATAATTGTAATTTCATTTATTGTGGTTACTTTTCTCGCTGCTTATAACCTATATCAAAATAATTATGCAGTCCAAGATATTAATTATGCCTTGAGCTTATCAGCTAAAGCATTAGCTAATAACGTAAATAATACTAGAAGTAACTTTAACAATACATCTAAAGGATATAAGAAGAATATGTATGAAGAATCTATAGAAGTTGATAAGGAAAGATTACTGCAAGAGTTCTATGAGACTTTGTACACTAATTACTATAATGAGGATCTTTATAGGCAAATAAAGAAAAATATATTAATTAAAATGATTGTATATAGTGATAAATGTTATGTAGCTAAGAAAAACGATAAATGGAGCCCACCATATTTTTTTACTAAAGAATCTGGGGGGAAGCTAATATATTTTAATTCCAATAATGATTTAGCATATTACTATAATTCTAGTAATAATAGAATATACACTAATATATCAAACTTAGGAATCACAGAGAAAGAAAAGCAGCAAATTGTTATTGATAAAATTAATAGTATTGTTGCTCAGAATACATATGGTGATAATAGAGAAATGGGATTGAAAATTGGAATGTACAATCCTTTTAATATTGATGGAAAGTATATGGAATCATATTCTAGATTTAACGTCTTAGATGGTCTGACATTTTTTATTGTCCATGCTTCAGATAGAAATATTTTTTTAGACAATAAAGAATTTAGATATAATAACTATACTGTTATTGGTTACACCATGATCCACGAATAACAAGACCGGTCAAAGATAGATTAAGAAAATTATTAGGGAGTACCCAATCCAAGTTCGTTCAACAAATTAGTAATTAATGGCGATACTACTGTTCATTAATGGTGAAAAAACGACAAAATATGCGTTAATTTCATAGAATCTTATAAAAAAATTTACTTATTTCTGTAAAACTATTGAACTCCACGACATTATTTGATAAAATTTGAATATATTACCAAGGCGTAACATTTCAAATTTGGTTAGGGGGTTAAAAAAGTGAAAGGAAAATTTAAGTACACTATTAGAGGGTATTCGTCAAAGAGCCATAAGAAAAAAAGAGAAAAAGTAAAGGAATTACCAAAGTTAAATAAATTAGTAGAAGTGTATCCCAAATACCTAAAAGGAAATGAAAATCTTGAAATAAGAAGAGGAATATTCATCTTGGAGACTAAGCATCTCTTGTTTCTGGAGACAGAAGATAAGTCAAATAAGTTAGAAGCTTTTAGTAAGTCTGATTTAAAAAATCAAATATACATTTATGAATATCTATAATTTAAATAAATGAAGAATTTTATACTTAAGATAGACTTTCTATAATTGAATTAATTACCATAGAGGTGTTTAAATGAATATAATAGTAATGTTAACTCTAATGATAGCACTAATTTTAGGATATTTTAACAAGCATATATACATATTGATAATACCAATTATGAACTTTATTTGGCTAAAGAATCCCATCTATAAAAAGATTTTATATATAATGATTATTATGTTCGCAATGATAGTAAGTAATTACATAATGTCTAGTAGTAAAAACAATTATTATATTTTATTTTTTACCATATCTCTACTGCTGACTATAATTATAAGTCACTTTATTTTTAGAAATAAGAACAAAGAAATAAATGTATTACAGAATAAATTATTAGAATCAGAAGGAAATATTATTTTAAGAGATATTTTGAGATTAGCAATTAAGGATGAAGAAATGACCTTATTAGAGTCAACGAAAAAGATATGTAATGTTATAAGAAACCACTATGAAGTTAAGTATTGCACAATATTTCTTAATACTCCTAGAGGATTAAGTATAGCTGCAACAAATATAGAAGATAAATATCGTAGTCATATGGAGAAGTACGCTAATAATAAGCTAAAAGAGATATTCTATCAGACTAATCAAGGTGCCGATGCAAGTATAATTTGTGGAGATGAGATATTAGATTATCCCACAGCTATATATAGAGGAATATGTTATTTTTATTTCATTCCTTTAAATCTGGGGGACAAGATGTTAGGCGCTCTAATGATAGAAGATATTAGCAGATATAGAATGGAATCATTGGAAAATAATTTTTTTGAAATTGTGATAGAAAATATTACAATAGTGTTGCAAAACTTTATATATAAAGCTAAATTAGTTTCCGTAGCTATGGTAGATGGTTTAACTCAAGTGTGGAATAGAACTTATCTAGATAAATATCTTAATAATGAAATAAATGGACATGATATCTCTGATGAACCTATTGCAATTGCTGTGATGGATGTAGATTATTTTAAAAAGTTTAATGATACTTATGGTCATCTTCATGGGGACAAAGTATTACGCAGGATAAGTAAGTTTATAAAAGAAAATATTAGAGAAGGAAAAGATATTGTAGCAAGATATGGTGGAGAAGAATTTGTTATCGTATTCACTGAGACTAGTACTCTAGATATTTATGAAAAGGTAGATTGGATTAGAGAGAAATTATCTCAATTAATTATAACTAATGACAAAAATGAAAATACACCAGTAACAGTTAGTTTTGGAATTGCAGAATATCCTAATGATGCTGATAACGTAACTAGTTTAATTAAAAGGGCTGATGAAGCTTTGTATTTCTCGAAGGAAAATGGAAGGAACAAAGTAACTCAATATAGTGGTATTGCATAAATATTTAGAAAATTTTTAAAAACTTTTGTTGACATAGATACTTTTATGTGTTAAATTATTAAACAATACTAATAAACGAATAACAATGTGGTGTAGAGGCCGCGATAGGTTAAGAGTACTATATTAAAATATATAGGAAAGGAACTGTCGCCGAAGCGTATAGCTTAGAAACTATATGCTGGGGCTATGTTGAATAAACATAGCACTGTCGTTGGAAGATTGCCCAATTTTCTGATGGAGCACTTATCACGTTGGGGCAGAAGGCGATTGTATATAACAGTCATGAGTTTCCTTTTGCTCATGGCTGTTTTTTGTTACCATTATGAATCTTTCAAACTTTATATAACAAACAGTGTGGTGTAGAGGCCGCGATAAGTCAAGAGTACCATAGTATATATATGAAACGTGGGAAAGGGACTATCGCCGAAGCATATAGTTTAAGTTATATGCTGGGGCTATGTTGAATAAACATAGCACTGTCGTCGGAAGATTGCCCAATTTTCTGATGGAGCACTTATCACATTGGGGCAGGAGGCGACTTTTTAACAGTCATGAGCCCTTTTGCTCATGACTGTTAATTTTTTGAATAAATAATTTAAATAAAACTATAATTAAGATAAATTCATATAAAATAGAAAATGAAAGGAGAATTATCAAATGAAGCTTTTTGGAACGATGAATATTAATAATAAAGGTCATTTAGAAATAGGTGGATGTGACTCAATGGATTTAATAAGTGAATATGGAACACCACTTTATATAGTGGATGAGGCTTTAGTAAGGGAAAGATGTCAATCATTTAGATTAAACTTTTCACACAAGGATATTGATGCTGAAGTTATATATGCATCAAAAGCTTTTCTTAGTATAGCTATGTGTCAGTTAATAGAGGAAGAAGGATTATCTCTAGATGTGGTATCGGGAGGCGAACTATATACTGCGATTAAAGCAGGTTTTCCCCTAGAGAAGATATATATGCATGGCAATAATAAGACTAGAGATGAGTTGACAATGGCTATAGAAGCCGGTGTAGGTAGAATCATTGTTGATAATAGGAATGAAATAGAATTAATTGAAAAGTTGTGTAAATCTTTAGATAAGGATATAGCTATTTTACTGAGAGTTAATCCTGGGATTGAGGCCCATACTCATGAATATATAAAAACTACTAAAAATGACTCTAAGTTTGGAGAAAGTATTTTCACTGAAGATATTTATGAAATTATTAATAAAATTAATTCTAGTAGATATATAGAATTTAAAGGATTACACAGTCACATAGGTTCACAAATATTTCAAGAAAAATCATTCTATGAGCAAAGCAATGTAATGCTAGAACTAATAAAAAGGATTAAAGAAAAAAGTAATGTTGACGTTAAAGAATTAAATCTAGGTGGTGGATTTGGAATTTACTACTCCCAAGGAGATTCACCTATAGATTTGAATCAATTTCTACAAAATATGATTGTGAACATAAAGGAGAAAGCTAGAGAATTAGGAGTGATTACTCCTAAGATTATGATAGAACCTGGTAGAACTATAATTGCAAATGCGGGTACTACACTATATAGAGTAGGAAGTACAAAGAATACCTATGGGGGAAAACATTATGTATTTGTAGATGGAGGAATGAATGATAATCCGAGAACTGCTTTATATGGGGCACAGTACGAAGCTGCAATAGCTAATAGAATGGTAGATCCTAATGAAGATACTTACACTATTACGGGTAAATGCTGCGAATCAGGTGACATCATTGTAAAAAATATATCTCTTCCTCATCCAAATATTGATGATGTGATAGCAGTATCTAGCACGGGAGCATATAACTATAGTATGGCCAGTAATTATAATAGATTGCCTAGGCCTCCAGTAGTATTTGTAAAGAACAAAGAAAGCAAATGTGTGGTTAGAAGAGAAACCTATGAAGATATTATAAGAAATGATTTGGTCATCTGATAGAGAGGGGGATTCTATTGAATATCATAGTACAAAAATATGGTGGTACATCAGTTGAGTCAATAGAAAAAATGCAGAATATTACAAATAAAATAATTAATAAAATTAATCAAGGTCATAATGTGGTTGTCGTTGCTTCAGCAATGGGAAAAACGACGAATCAGCTTTTAAAAATGGCTGAATCAATTTCTGTCAATCCATGTAAAAGAGAACTAGATATGCTTATGTCTACTGGAGAGCAGGTTTCGATATCTCTTTTATCAATGATTTTGAAAGAAAAAGGATATGATTCTATATCACTAACAGGATTTCAAGCAGGTATTAGAACCGAAGGAGTGCATACAAAAAATAAGATAGCACGAGTAAATATTGATAATATTAAAAAACATGTACAACAGGGAAAAATTGTTGTTGTAGCAGGGTTCCAAGGTATTAATGAAATAGGAGATATAACAACACTAGGTCGAGGTGGCTCAGATACTACAGCAGTTGCCTTGGCTGCGAAGTTGGAATGTGCTTGTGAGATATATACAGATGTTGAAGGTATATATAGTATAGATCCAAGAGTATATGCTGATGCTAAGAAACTTGAATATATAAGCTATGAAGAAATGATGGAAATGTCTAGCTTAGGAGCTAAGGTCATGGAACCGAGATCAGTTGAATTAGGAAAGAAGTATAATGTACCAATATATGTGGCATCAAGCCATAAGGATATAAAAGGAACTTATATAAAGGAGTTTGATCAAACTATGGAACAGAAAAGTATAACTGGCTTAAGTGTTAGTGATAATGTATTGATGATAACAGTTAATCATGTGCCGTATTCCCCAGTGAATATATCCGATGTATTTGGAAGATTAGCAGGTCAAGATGTGAATATAGATATGATAAGCCAAACATCTCCAAATCAAGGTCATGTAAACATATCATTTACCACATCTAAAGAGGATGAATCAACTATAGATGATATAATGAGAAGTTTAAAAGGAAAATACGGCGGTATAGAATTACAAAAAGATGCTGATATTACGAAAATATCCGTTATTGGTACTGGAATGAGGAATGAATCAGGCGTGGCATCTAAAGTATTTAAACTGTTCGCAGACCATAGTATTGAGTTTAAACAGGTTACCACTTCTGAGATAAGTATTTCATATACTATTAAATCTAAGGATAAGCTGAGAGCTGTAAATATGCTTGCCAAGACTTTTAACCTTTAAATAAGATAAGTAGCATTATTTATAAAGAATAAATAATTTTTTGGGCAATGCTTAGTACTTAAATTTATGAAAAATGTACTGGATTGAACTATTTTTTAGTATAAATAAAGGGGAGATATCTTTGATATATTTTGAGAAACTTCAAGGAGCAGGTAATGACTTCATTATATTTAATGGTAATAAGGAAGAACTACCATCCTTATCAAAACTAGCTAAGGAAGTATGTGATAGACATTTTGGGATAGGAGCAGACGGTATGATAGTTGTAGCACAGTCTAAAATAGCAGATGTGAAAATGATATTTTACAATGCCGATGGATCAATAGCTCCGATGTGTGGAAATGGAATAAGATGCTTTGGAAAGTATGTTTATGATAAAGGAATTGTTGATAAAGAAAACTTTGATGTTGAAACCTTAGCAGGGATTATTAAAATAGATATTCTAAAGGGAAATAAAGAAGACAGTATAGATAGAATTAAAGTTAATATGGGCAAAGCTTCCTTTGATACTAGCAAATTTCCTATAAAAACAGATAAAGAACAGTTTATAGAAGAAGATATTAATATTAATAATAAAATGTTTAAAATTACTGCTTTACTTATGGGAACCATTCATACAGTAGTATTTGTAGATGATCTTGAAGAAATAGATATTAGTGAATTGGGATTCTATATAGAGAATCTGCCTATATTTCCAGAGAAAACTAATGTAAACTTTTGCGAAATTATTGATGATCATAATTTAAAGGTAATTACTTGGGAAAGAGGGGTTGGTCAGACATTAGCCTGTGGCACAGGTTCAACTGCAGTAGCAATTACAAGTCAAAAGATTAATAGAACAAGTGACCGAGTTAATATACATGTCCTTGGGGGCAGTCTAGAAATAGAAAACACAAATGATGGAGTGTATATGACTGGGCCTGCTGAGCTTATATGTACAGGCTATTATAATGAATCTATAGAGGAGTGATAAAAATGAAGAGAATTAATTTAGCTATAGTAGGAGCAACAGGAATGGTTGGTAGGACATTTATACAAGTTTTAGAGGAAAGGGACTTCCCTGTTAATGAAATATACTTTTTTGCTTCAGCTAAATCAAAGGGACAAGTATTATCTTTTAGAGGGAAAGAGTTTGTTGTGGAAGAGTTAAGTGAAGAGTCATTTGATAGAGAAATAGATATAGCTTTATTTTCTGCAGGTGGTGAGGTTAGTAAGAGGTTTGCACCAATAGCAAGGGACAAAGGGATTATAGTTATAGATAATAGTAGCGCATGGAGAATGGAAAAAGATGTGCCTTTGATTGTACCAGAAGCAAATCCAGAGGATATTAAATGGCATAATGGAATAATAGCGAATCCAAATTGTAGTACAATACAGGCAATATTGCCCCTTAAAGTATTAGACAATGCTTTTAAAATAAAGAGGGTAGTCTATTCTACTTATCAAGCAGTGTCTGGATCTGGAGTAGGAGGAATAAAAGACTTAAAAAATGGAGTTAATGGTATTGAAAACTCTAAATATCCTCATCCAATAGCATTCAATTGTCTGCCTCATATAGATATATTTATGGATAATGGATATACAAAGGAGGAAATAAAGATGATTGAAGAAACAAAGAAAATACTTGGCAATGATGAACTAAGGATAACTGCTACAACAGTTAGGGTTCCTGTAAAGTATGGACACAGTATTTCAGTGAATGTTGAGTTTGAAAATAACTTTGAAATTAGAGATGTATATAGTGTCTTAGAAAAAGCTCAAGGAATAATTATAAAGGATAATCCAAAAGAAAACATATATCCTATGCCTTTATATGCTGAAGGAACGGATGACGTTTACGTAGGTAGGATAAGAAGGGATTTTAGCTTGGAAAATGGACTTAATATATGGGTTGTGGCAGACAATATTCGTAAAGGTGCAGCTACAAACACAGTTCAAATAGCAGAACTGTTATTGGAGGATGATGAAAATGACATTATTTAAGGGTTCAGGTGTGGCGCTTGTAACACCATTTAAAAGTAATAAGGTTAATTATCAAAAGCTTGAAGAATTAATTGAATGGCATATTGAAAATAGTACTGATGCAATTATAATCTGTGGAACAACAGGGGAAGCTTCTACTATGACAAGGGAAGAAAAAAAGAAAGTTATAAGATTTACGGTTGAACAGGTTAATAATCGTATACCTGTGATTGCGGGAACAGGTAGTAATAATACAATTGAAGCAATAGAATTAAGTAAATATTCACAAGAAGTGGGTGCAAATGGCCTTTTGATAGTAACACCCTATTATAATAAAACTACTCAGAAAGGGTTAATAAAGCACTATACCACTATTGCAGATAGCATAAATATACCTATTATACTATATAATGTTCCGGGAAGAACTGGATTAAATATGACGCCTAAAACAGTATTCCAGTTGGCTAGTCATCCTAATATACAAGGTGTAAAAGAAGCTAGTGGTAATATTAGTCAAGTAGCAGAGATAGCTAGAATATGCCCTGATGATTTCTATATTTATTCAGGAAATGATGATCAAATAGTGCCACTCTTATCACTGGGAGGTCAAGGGGTAATATCAGTTGTAGCTAATATTTTACCTAAGGAAACTCATGATATAGTTTCAAGTTATTTAAGTGGAAAAATTGACCATGCAAGAGAACTACAATTACATCTTAATGGATTAATAAACTCACTATTTATTGAGACAAATCCAATGCCTATAAAGACAGCAATGAACATATTAGGTATGGATGCAGGGGAAGTGAGACTACCATTAACTAAGATGGAGCCACAAAATATAGAAATACTTTTAAATAATTTAGAAGAAATAGGTTTAATTAGTAGGAGGTAATTCAATGATAAAAGTTATACTTTATGGATGCAATGGCAAAATGGGTCAGGTAATGAGTAATCAGTTAATGATGGAGAATGACTTCGAAATTGTTGCTGGAATTGATAGAGATACAGTCAAGCATGAAAATAATTATCCAGTTTATAATAGTCCATATGACTATAAAGAAGAAGTAGATATTATCATAGATTTTTCTCATACATCCTATTTAGAAGAGATGTTAGAGTTTGCTGTAAATAAACGTATTCCATTGGTGATAGCAACTACAGGGCTTACCAAAGAACATATGGAGGGAATACAGGAAGCATCTAAGAATATCCCGATTCTTTATTCGTCAAATATGTCCTTAGGCGTCAATGTATTAAGAAAGGTTTTGAGACAGATAAGTCCAGTTATAGATGAAAGCTTTGATATAGAGATTATTGAAAAACATCATAATAAAAAATTAGATGCTCCTAGTGGTACGGCTTATTTATTAGCTAATACTATTAATGAATCTTTAAGTAATAAGAAAGAATATGTTTATGGTAGAGAAGGGAAAGATGCCAGGAGAAAGAATAATGAGATTGGCATCCATGCAATTCGTGGTGGGACTATAGCTGGAGAGCATTCTGTTATTTTCGCAGGTCTTGATGAAGTAATAGAAATAAAGCATACTGCTCTATCTAAAAATATCTTTGCCATGGGAGCTATAAGGAGTGCTAAATTTATCATAGAGAGCCAGCCGGGATTTTACACTATAGATGACATTTTTTGAGATAAGATAATAAACAAATTTAAGAAAGGATGAAATGCAAATGACTATTGAAGGTAGAATGTTAAACACTGAAAAGCAGTTAAATAATGCCTATGAAATTGCAAGGTTTATCAAGGAAGCAAAAAAATCTACACCGATAAAGCTGTATATCAAGGGAAATCTTGATGAAATGGACTTTACAGGCTTAAAAGTTTTTGGGGAAGGAAACTCAAAGATAGTGTTTGGAGAATATGACGATATATTAAATATTCTTAGAAAATATAAAGAAAAAATTGAAGACTTCCATATTGAAAATGATAGGAGAAACTCGGCGATTCCACTTTTGGATATAAAGGATATTAAAGCTCGTATTGAGCCCGGTGCCATTATTAGAGATATGGTAGAAATCGGTGAGAATGCAGTTATAATGATGGGAGCTGTTATAAATATAGGGGCTGAAATCGGTGAAAATACAATGATTGATATGAATGCAGTGGTTGGGGCACGAGGAACTATTGGTAACAATGTCCATGTAGGAGCAGGAGCAGTAATAGCAGGAGTATTAGAGCCACCTAGCAAAACACCTGTAATAATTGAAGATGATGTACTTATTGGAGCGAACGCAGTTGTTTTAGAGGGAGTAAGAGTAGGTAAAGGAGCAGTGGTAGCTGCAGGATCTATGGTTACTAGAGATGTACCTGCCAATAGCGTCGTAGCTGGTACACCAGCAAGGGTGATTAAAGAAAAGGATGCAAAGACAGCGGATAAAGTAAAGATATTAGATGATTTAAGAAAATAATATTATTGAGGAAATTGTGTATTAAAATTTTGTGATTCAATGTATTAGTTTCAAAATACACAAATTTCTCACTTATATACCAATGTAATAGGGGGTGTTAAGTATGAGTAATATTTTTGAGGAAGATAAAAAATACGTTTTAAATGTATATAGAAGAGACAAATTAAAAATCACAGAAGGTAGAGGGTCTTACCTTTATGATGAAGATGGAAATAAATATCTAGATATGTATAGTGGTATTGCAGTAAATAATTTAGGGTTAAGTAATCCTGAAGTTCTATCTAGAATTGCTAGTCAAGCCTCTAAATTTATTCATCTGTCTAATTACTTCGTATCTGAGCCTACAGTAAAGCTTGCGAAACTATTAGTAGAATCTAGCTTTGCATCTAAAGTGTTTTTTACTAACTCAGGTGCTGAGGCAAATGAAGCGGCAATTAAACTGGCAAGAAAATTTGGTAAAGAATTAAATAGAAATAAGATTGAAATACTTACAGCCTACAATTCTTTTCATGGTAGAACTTGTGGTAGTTTAACATTAACTGGACAAAAGAAATATCAAAACGATTTTCAACCTTTGTTATCAGGAGTGGGTCACTTTATTTTTAATGATATAATCTCACTTAGAGAAAAAGTTAATGAAAATACTTGTGCAGTTTTCTTAGAGATGATTCAAGGAGAGGGTGGCATTAAAGAGGCTACTCAAGAATTTATTGATACTTTGGTTGAACTTGCAAATAAATATAATTTCTTAATTATAGTTGATGAGATTCAAACAGGACTAGGTAGAGTAGGAGACTTATTTGCTTATGAGAAATATGAATTTACGCCCCATATAGTTACCTTAGCTAAATCATTAGGTGGAGGAATCCCTCTAGGGGCTATGCTTGTAAACGAACAAATTTCAGAAGTTCTTCAACATGGAGATCATGGAAGTACCTTTGGAGGAAATTCTCTAGCTTGTGCAGCAGGTGAATATATTTTGGCAACTGTTAATAAGAATGGTTTTAAAAAAGAAGTTAAAAATAAGAGTCGTTATATTTTTAATAAAGTATATGAGCTTAGGGGTAAATTTCCCAAGATTATTAAAGAGGTTAGAGGACGGGGATTGATGATTGGTATAGATGTTGGTGATTATGCAAAAGAAATTAAGACTAAAGGCATAGAGAGGAAATTGTTGTTGAATATAACTAATAAAACAGTTGTTAGATTGTTGCCTGCGTTAACCATTTCATTTGGTGAGATAGATGAGTTTTTATCAAAGTTTAAGCTAATATTACAGGATATAAATGAATGAACTCGTTCGGATAAATAGGTTTAAAATCCCATTTAAGGGTATAAAATTCATAAAATTATAATAAGGGGAAAATATTATGGCTAATTGTGAAAGATGTACACATAATCTATGTGCAAAAAAAGTACCTATATTTTCAAATTTGTCCCGAGATGAATTGATTGAAATAATAAAGATGACAGGACATAGGGAATATAAAAAAGGAGAAACTATTTTTTTAGAGGGTACAGACGCAAATACTTTATATATAATTAATGAAGGTAGAATAAAGCTATTTAAGTATACTAAGGATGGAAAGGAGCAAATACTTCATATCCTATCCAATGGAGATTTCTTTGGTGAGTTAAATCTTTTTAAAGACGGCGAGTATAATTTTAATGCAAAAGCAATTATGGAAACTAAGATTTGCACATTAACAAAAGATAAAATGAAGGCAATTATTTTAGATAAGCCTGAGATTGGATTAAAGATACTTGAGGTTATAGGTGACAGGCTATCAAATGTAGAAACATTAGCTCAGAGTTTAGCAACAAATGATGTTGAAGCTAGAATAGCTAAGTTACTTTTAGATTTAAAAGAAGAATATGGGAAAGAGGTACTTAAAGGTACTTCTTTGAAATTACCTATTACTAAAGGTGATATGTCAAATTATACAGGAGTTGCTAGGGAGACAATTAGTAGAAAACTCAAGAAATTTGAAGAAGAAGGAATAATAGAGTTAGTTGGAACGAAAAAAATAGTAATAATTGATGAAGAAAAATTAGAAGATTATTTATTTTAATTTGTTTGACTGAGGTCAAAGATATTTAAACAAATTCCTCCTATAATTAAAGTAACAACAAGATATTAAGTTTAGTGAAATTTTGATAGCAAGATTTTGTAAAAAGAGCTTGAGATATTAAATTATAGAATTTAGAGGAGGAATTTATTATGACAAAGGTATTTAATAAAAAACAAAAAATAGGTGAGATTGCAACTATATTCCCTAAAGCTACAGATGTATTTATGAAGTATAATATTGATTTTTGTTGTGGAGGAGACAGACCATTATCAGAAGCTATTGATGAGCAAAATATAAACGAAGAAAATCTTATTTCTGAACTTAATGAAAAATATGAAATATTTAGAAATGAAGTAAGTCAGGAAAAGGATTGGACTCAAGAGTCATATACAGATTTAATTGATTATATAGTTAATAAGCACCATTCCTATATGAAAGAGGTTCTTCCGATAACTACTGACCTAGTAAGCAAAATATTACAAGTGCATTATGAAGAATCCGGAGATGTTCTTTCTAAGGTTCATAGTCTATTTAATAGTTTGCGTACAGAAATAGAAGCTCACTTAATAAAAGAAGAGGAAATTTTATTTCCAAGAATTAAGGAATACGAAAAAGCTCCTTCTAAATCGTTGTTAGATGAAGCTATAAAAGTAATGGAAGAGACTGAAAACGAGCATGATAATGCAGGAGACATATTAAAGGAGATTAGAAAAATTACTAACGATTATGAAGTTCCTTCAACAGGATGTTTTACATTTGAAAAAACTTATGAAAAACTTCAAAACATTGAATCAGATTTATTTCAGCACATACATTTAGAAAATAACATCTTATTTGAAAGATTAAAAAGAAACTAAGATATATTGAGAAATAAAGTAATAAGAACTGGTTACTAATAAAAATTAGTAACCAGTTCTTATTAAATGAGGAAATTTTATATTAAGATTTTATTCAAATATAAACTGGAAACAAGAATATTATTTTGGATTAATAATTGTCTTATAAAAAATCTATACTCATAAGTACATGTAATTTTGGGGCTTTAAGAATTAAGCTCTTAGATTTAGTAAATATAAATCTAATACCTGAAATCAATATATGATTTTTGTCACATTGATAAATGATACTAATCACATTATTCCTTGGCAGAAAATAGTATTATATAACTAAATAAAGGAAGTAATACTAAATAATAAAAGTATATTAGAATATAATTACTAATTAATGGAGGGATATTATGGATAAGGACAAAATGCGAGAGGATTTTAAGAAAGAGATAGGATTTGTTCCTCCAGGAGTCATGGTTTCTGAAGCTTTCGGTGAAAATTTTCAAAAAATAATTTCAGAGTATCATCATGAAATCTGGGAAGGTGGAGTTATTCCACTAAAATATAGATATCTTATAGCTCTAGCAACTGCCATATTTGACAATAATGAAACTAGAGCTAAGCTTGAAATGAATAAAGCTATAAAATATGGGGCAAATAAAGAAGAGATTATTGAAGTTTTAAAGCAACAGGTTTGGATGAAGGGTGCACCAACTTTAGTTCAAATTGCACCGTTAATTAAGTATATGGAAAGTAAGTTTAATAAATAAAAAAATATATGAGGTGATAAAATGAATGCTATAAAATTAATGATGGAAGAACATAAGTATATTAAGAGAATGCTAGAGGTCGTAAGAAAACTAAGTATTAAAGTACTTAATGGAGAAGATGTAGATTATAATATTTTTTATAAAGTAATAGACTTTGTAAGAAATTATGCTGATAAGCATCATCATAATAAAGAAGAAGAAATATTATTTAAGAAAATGTCTGAGGAGCTTGGTGAAGCTATTGCAAATGGACCTATATTTGGTATGCTTGCAGAACATGATTTAGGAAGACTTTATATGAAGAATCTTGAAGAAGCAGTGCAGAGAGTGCAAGATGGGGATATGGATTCTCGTGTAGATGTTATTGCAAATGCTATATCATATACTGATCTGCTTCATAGACATATTGATAAAGAGGATAATGCCATTTATAAATTTGGAGAGAATAAACTAAAGAAAGAAACTTTACAAGAAGTAGAAGAAATGTGTGAAGAAGTGGAAAAAGAAGCTGAAAAGGAAAGTATACAACAAAGGTATATTGATTTAGTTGATGAACTAGAAAAAATGATGGAGTAACTCCCCAAAACACAAGGGCGCTAATTTAGTGTCCTTGTATTTTTTTATTTTTGTATAAAATTACAATGATTGTTTTTTGATAACAAAGTAAATAAATTTGGTGAAAACGATATACAAATGTAAGAAAAACTACTAAATGGGAAAGATAAAGAATAGATTAATTTGTTAGGGAGGGTAATAATGAATTTTGGACTAAATATAGAGACTTTTATTACTATCTTTTCAATAGTACTTTCGACAATAGGAATTGTATACATTCTCAGATTCAATTGGAAGCAATATGGTGCCCTCTTTTTGTTCAGTGCTATTACAGGGGAGCTAATTTGTATATTTTTTATCAAAGTTGGATTTTATTCATATCCATATAGGTTATTTCCATCCATATCTTCAATGCCATTTGTAATAATACTAACTATGTTTCCCCTTTATGTTTTAATAGGAGTAAGATATAGTCCAAAATCTTGGTATCATAAGGTACCCTTTTATTTGATTATTGTACATATAGGAGTGCTATTAGAATTATTATTTGAAAACACTACAGAATTAATTAAATATGATAGATTTTGGGATGGATGGGATTCCTATACCTGGTGGTGGGTATTCTTACTAACTTTTGAGTTTATAGGAGGAACAATTGTGTCAGAAAAATTCAGAAAACCATTAAACATTGAGACGCTACGATTTGGTAGGATTGGATGGATTATACAACATCTAATTTTTATAGCTACTATATTTTTATTTGGATTCTACGTGGGAAGAGCCACTTTATGATATACTAGCTTTAATATAGAAAATTAGTATTATATATATTGAAATATGTGTGAAAGAATCTCAAAGAAGGGGGAAGTGAATTATGAGTCAACATATGTTTAATTTTAGTTTCGGATTAGGCTGGCTATGGATGATAATAGGATCTTTACTGAAAGTAGCTATAGTTGTAGCAATTGTTGTAATTATAGTTAAAGTGCTTCAAAATAATAAAAGAAATGATAATTCAAGCTATAAACCGATGGGGAATACACATTCTAATAGGGCTATTGAAATTCTTAAAGAAAGATATGCAAGAGGAGAAATTGACGAAGAGGAATATAAAAGCAAGTTGAATCAACTAAAGGAATAAACACATATAATTTAGATAAGTGACTTCTGAAGTAAAATATTAAAGTTAATTTTAATAAGAACTACTATTAAAATCGCTCTTTTCAAAAAAGGAGCGATTTTTAATTTTAAATGAGGAAATTGCATAAAATTTTAATATGTAACTTCCTCAAATAATTGAGTAACAATAATTATTTATTTGGTAGCTTCTCTAAAGCTTTTTTAACTATATTTCCACAATTTCTTGATGATACTCCACCCCAGCCGTCTCTTTGAACTGTATCATATACACCTAGTTCTTTAGCTATTTCTACTTTCATTTCTTCCAAAGCTTGTCGTGCATGGGGAGAAGGGGAATTTAGTTTACTCATATTATACCTCCTAATTAATAATAATTTGATAAATGGTAAAAATATATACAGATTTGTATTATAGTTTTATTTTGTGTAAAAAAAAGATTCATAATCCATAATCTTTTTAACATTCAAACCAAAAATTGCTTAGTTAAATGAAAAGTTAATTGTATTAAATATTACTATTTAGCAAAAATTAATTTTAGTTGGGTTATTTAAGGAGGATTCCTAATGACAATACATTCTCAAGTTACACAAACATTAGCTAATTTAAAAGGTATTAAGGCTACATTGTCTACATATCAAGTGCAAGAAAAAAATGAAGATACAAAAAATATTATTAAAGAGTCAGTTAAAGAAACAAATGAAATAATAAAAGATTTAGAAAATAGAATTAAAACATTAGAGCTAGAAGAGCCTCAATATAAGGGATATTAGGAGGAGCTATAATGAAAGAATGGGTAGAAATATTATTAAGAACTATAATACTGTTTTTTGTAACATTAGGATTGGTAAAGATAAGGGGAAAAAAACATCCTACTAAAATGACAGCCTTTGATTACATTTCTTATGGTGTAATTATTATACTAGTTACCTTAACATCAGTAAAAATTATTGAAAATTGGGTTTTTGGAGTTATAGCATTAATGGTGTGGAGTCTATTTCCAGTTGGCCTTGATTACCTGTCAATGAAAAGTAAAATGCTATATGAATTTATTCATGGAAAAGAAACTGTTTTGATTAAGAATGGAAAGATATTAGAAGAAAATATTAGTAAGTTAAAAATGACAGGAGAAGATCTATTAAGAGAATTGAGAACAAAAAATGTTTTTTCGTTGGCAGATGTTGAATTTGCGATGCTAGAGACTACAGGAGATGTGAATGTATTATTAAAGTCAGATAAAAAGCCAATTACAGCAAAAGATTTAGGTGAAAAAGTATCAATGAGTAAGGAATCACAAACAATAATTTTAGATGGGAATATTATTGATGAGGCTTTGTTTAACGCAGGTTTAAATAGAGATTGGGTTGGAACGCAGCTAAATGGAATGGGGATATCTATAGACAATGTTTTCATAGGTCAAGTTGATTCTTCAGGAGATTTGTTTGTAGATCTTTTTGATGATTCTATTCAACATCCACAGCCTAAAGTAAAGGATCTTCTTTATGCCAATTTACAAAAGGTTCATGCAGACCTTATTACCTATTCTTTGGAAACTGAAAATTCCACTGCAAAAGAAATGTATTTAAAGAATATTAAAAAGATAGATAAGATGATAAAAAAGCTTAAACCATATTTAATCAATTAGAAGGTGATAAAGTGTCAAATAAAAAGAAGAAAAAACTAACAAAGATTCAACAAGATTATCAAGATTTTGCAAATCAAAGAGAACCCAAACGACCTGTAGTAAAAAACTGTTTGAAGGCTTTTTTAGTAGGTGGAACCATATGTACTATTGGACAGGGTTTACAATGGTTTTTCATAAAGTATTTTGATTTTACTGAAACTACAGCTGGCAATCCAACGGTAGCGGTATTGATAATAACCTCAGTATTATTAACTGGTTTAGGAGTGTATGATCATATGGGCCAATGGGCAGGGGCAGGCACTGCTATTCCCGTAACAGGATTCGCCAATACAGTTGCTTCTGCTGCTATCGAACATAAGAGTGAAGGATATGTTTTAGGTGTAGGAGGAAATATGTTTAAGCTGTCTGGCTCAGTAATTGCTTATGGAGTATTTTCAGCCTTTATTGTTAGTATAATTAAAATCATAATTCAATGGTTAGGTGGGATGTAAAT
Organism: Sporosalibacterium faouarense; assembly: GCF_016765695.1. Lineage (GTDB taxonomy): Bacteria > Bacillota > Clostridia > Tissierellales > VENL01 > Sporosalibacterium > Sporosalibacterium faouarense. Next base: position 54,865 of record NZ_JAETGO010000045.1, read on the forward strand.
GCTAGCAGGACATCAAACATGGCAATTTGAATCGAAACCAGTTATATTATCATCAGCTGCAGTTGGGGGTCCTTTTGAAGCAAACGGGAAACTAGCTAATGATTTTGATATTCTTCACGAAGATATTTGGCTTGGACAGGATAGTTTTGAGAAAGCCGAAAAGAAATTATTAGAACAAGCTTGTGAAATGGCTATTCAAAAAGCAGGAATGAAGAAAGAAGATATTGGATTTTTAATCAGTGGAGATCTGATGAACCAAATTATTTCTAGTAGCTTTGCTGCGAGAACTTTAGGAGTACCATTTCTAGGAATTTTTGGAGCATGTTCTAGTTCAATGGAAGGATTAGCATTAGCAGGGCAATTAGTCGACAGTAGTGCAGCAAACTATGTAATTGCAGCAGCATCAAGTCATAATGCTGCTGTAGAAAAGCAATTTAGATATCCAACAGAGTATGGTGGACAGAAGCCACCTACTGCTCAATGGACAGTCACTGGTGCAGGTGCAGCATTGGTAGGTAAGAAGGGAGAGGGACCAAAACTTACTTCTGCCACAATTGGTAAAATAGTGGATATGGGACTTTCAGATCCTTTTAATATGGGAGGAGCCATGGCCCCTGCTGCAGTTGATACTATAGAAGCTCATTTTAGAGATTTGAATATTGATCCTTCATATTACGATGTTATAGCGACTGGAGATTTAGGTTCGGTAGGACATAGAATAGCTGGAGACTTATTGGATAAACATGGACTTAAAGTACCAAAAGATATTTTAACTGACTGTGGACTTTTAATATATAGTGATAGTCAGCCAGTTTTTGCAGGAGCAAGTGGATGCGCTTGTTCTGCCACAGTTACATATGGTCATTTTTTAAAGGAAATGAAAAAGGGAAATCTAAAGAAAATTTTGGTTGTAGCAACAGGAGCATTATTATCTCCTTTATCTTATCAACAGAAAGAAAGTATACCTTGCATTGCTCATGCTGTGTCGATAGAAATGGAATAGAAAAGAGGTGCTATATAGTGGAAAAATTTATTTGGGCTTTTATAATAGGTGGAGGTATATGCGTAATAGGGCAAATAATGATGGATGTTTTTAGACTAACACCTGCTCACACTACCAGTACTCTGGTTGTTGTTGGGGCAATATTAGGAGGTCTAGGTTGGTATGAACCATTAATTAAATTTGCTGGTGCTGGTGCATCAGTTCCAATTAGCAGCTTTGGCAATTCACTAGTAAAAGGTGCATTAGCTGAGGCAAATCGAGATGGGATAATAGGAGTCATAACAGGAATTTTTGAAGTGACTAGTGCAGGAATATCTTGTGCTATAATTTTTGGTTTTTTGGGAGCATTAATTTTCAAGCCAAAGGGATAAATTTTATAATTCTAAATATAGATTACTAATATTTAGTGCCGAAATTGTATGAGAATATAATTCTCATTGACTATGAAAAGGAGGTGATTAGCTTGACAGTAGGAACTCAAATGCAACAGGCTATAGCTGGCGTACAAAGTGCATCTGCTACTATGAAAACTTTTGCTTTAGAAACACAAGATCAACAAGCCAAGAAAGAGTATCAACAGTTAGCCCAAAGTTTAGACAGTGCTCTTCAGACATTAAAGAAAAGACAACAATTTATTGAGCAGCAAGAGCCTCAATATAAACAGTAATAAAAAAGATGTAAAATCAAGTCAAAAGCTAAGCTTTTGACTTGATTTTACAAGGTGCTGTAATGGGTTAAAACATGTTTAAAGTTTATATATATTAACATTTCCTGAAGATGTTTTTATGTTTATAGTGCTATTAGAACTGTCACCAACAAAGCCATTTAGATGATTTTGTTTAATAGTTCCTTTAACTGTAACAGGAAATTCAATATCAATATTACCTGATGATGCCTTAGCATGGATTTTGAAGCAAGATTCAGGTGGTAATCCTAATGAAACCTTTCCAGAAGATGTTTTAATATCACTGGTGCATTCATTAAAGTCATTATATTTAGCATTTAATTTTCCAGAACTTGTGGAAGCATTTAAATCTCCATTTAAATCTTCAATATCTATGCTCCCTGAGCTAGTGGAAATATCTAATGGTCCTTTGTGTGATTTAACTTTTGCCTTACCTGAACTAGTTGAGATGCTTAATTTACCCTCATAGTTTTCAAATAAAGCATCACCTGAAGAAGTCCTGAAATTTGAAATACTTGCTTTTATATAGTTAGCGACAATATTTCCAGAGGAAGAATTGCATTCTAAATTATATATGCTTATATTTGATATATAAGTATCCCCTGAGGAAGCTTTAGTAATTAAATCTTCTTTATAAGTATTTGGTAGATATACATCTAACACTAAGGAACCTCTCCAGCTGTTAAAACCAATTAAATTGAAATTTGATGTCTTTTCTATTTTTACTTCTATATTAATCTTACCTTCTTCTACTTCACAAAAAAGTTGTGGGATATTATTTTCATTATTAGTAGAAACTTCGCCGTGAAAATGAACCTTTAATTTGTCCTCATTAGTTTCAATTAAGTTTATATTTGGACTTGATACTTTAATATAAATCCTATTAATATCTTTAATACTAAAACTTTTTCTTACATCAACGCTCTTTTTCATGAAATCCCTCCAAGTAACTACTATATACTAATTGACAAATATTAAATTAATTAAATTAATTAATAGTATTGAAATGATTTAATGTTTCATTATGTATATGAATTTAATTTAATTATACTTGCAATAAGTTAAAAAGTCAAGAAGGGTTTTTAATAATATTAAATATTATATTTATATATTTAATATATATTTTAAATAATTAAAGCTACCTTACTTGAACTAGCTTAATATACTGAAAATTCTGCTCCTATCATACTAAATATTAGAATATAAAAAAAACGAAGTAAAGGAATGGATTCCTTACTTCGTCATTTCTATCCATATTTTAGTACCTTTATTTACTTTACTATTGATACCATACTTAAAATTATGGGCTTCTAGAATGTTTTTAACAATAGACATACCTAATCCTGTTCCAGTATTATTTCTTTGTCTTGATTTATCAACTTTATAGAATCTGTCCCATATATGTGGAAGGTCTTCTTCTGGAATACCAATACCATTATCAATAATTTCTATTCTAATCATGTTCTGCCTATCTGAGATTTTAATTATGACAGTAGTATCATTAGTCGAGTGCATTATGGCATTATTAATAAGATTAAGGATCACTTGATATATTTTGTCTTCATCAGCAGTAACCATTATACTATCAGCAGAAAAATCTTTTATAAGAGAGATTTCATTTTCCTTAGCTATATGGGATAATTTATCTAATACCTTCTTTATAGTTTCAATAATATTGAAATCAGTTAGGTTAGGAGTATAATAACCAGCCTCCATTTTAGAAAGGTATAGCATATCTTCTACCATATTATTTAATCTGCTAGATTCATCTATAATTACGTTTAGATAATCAGCAGTATTTTTCTTTTCTTCTCCTTTAGTTTCCATTACCAATTCTGCATAAGCTCTAATTAAACTGATGGGTGTTTTAAGCTCATGGGATGTATTAGCGATAAATTCCCGTCTAAATTTCTCAGTTTGACCTAGCTGTGTAGATAGATTATTGATCGTTTTGCCCAATACACCTATCTCATCCTTAGATTTAATATTAACTTTGGATGAAAAATCTCCTTTAGCAATTTGTTTAGCAGCTTGATTTATTTTTACAATTGGACTGGTAAAAATTTTAGCTAGAATTAGGGCTAAAACAGTACCTATTGCTATTGATAATAGAGTAATAATTGTCAATTGCCTTCTCAGTATAGTGATGGTTTCTTTTATAGGTTGAACCGGAGAACTTAATATAGCAGTTCCTACTATTTCATCGTTATGAACTAAGGGAACGCCGACTGTAATAAAGGTTGCATTTAATATATGAATTCTATTTTGCTTAACAAAAACTTTTTGGCTTAAAAGGTCTCTTCTAATGTCTCGAAAATTTAAAAAGCTATTGATATTATCTCTGAAAATTTTAGAACTATCACTACTATACAAAACACCTTGGTTAGGGGTAAAAATTATTATACCCGCAGTATAAGAAGAAGTAAAAGCATCAATCTCGTCTTTAATATTCACAGACAAAGGGTCAAGATTTTCAGTCTTTTCTATTAATGATGCAATAGCTTTACCTTCATTCAGGAGAAGATTTGATCTCTCATTTAGATAAAATCTGTTTAAAAAGAATATTTGAAATATCCAAATAAGAACAATAATAATTATAACTAATCCTGTAATACCTAACCATAGCTTGCTTAAAATACTCCTCATATTATTCTTCCACCTTTAATTTATATCCCGTTCCCCAAACGGTATGAATACATTTTTTATGATGGGCAAGTTTTTCTCTTAACTGTTTGATATGGGTATCTACTGTTCTTAGATCACCATAAAAGTCGTATCCCCAAATGTTATCTAGTAACTGTTCTCTTGTATAGACTCTCTCAGGATTTCTAGCGAGAAATTTAAGAAGTTCAAATTCTTTAGGAGTTAGAGAAATTTCTTTGTCTTCCAAGAAAACTTGTTGTGATAAATTATTTATTTTAATATATTTTCCTATATTTATTATGTCTTTATACTTAGCATTTGTTTTATTATTTGCTCTTTTTAAAACAGCTTTAACTCTAGCTACAACTTCTTTGGGACTAAAGGGTTTAGTAATATAGTCATCAACTCCTAGCTCAAAACCAAAAAGTTTATCATATTCTTCTCCTCTAGCAGTAAGCATAATTACGGGTAGGTCGGAGGTTTCTCTAATCTTTCTACATACTGTCCATCCGTCTATTTTTGGCATCATTACATCTAAAATGAGAAGAGAGTAATCAAATGAATCAAGCTTATTTAGAGCATCCTTGCCATCACGGGCTTCATCAACCTGAAAGCCTTCTCTTTCAAGAAATATCTTTATGACTTGTCGCATTTTTTCCTCATCATCAACAATAAGTATTTTTTGACTTTCCATAGACAATCCTCCCATCAACAACTTCTATAGAGATATAATAACACAATAAGCTATTAATAACTTCATAAAGAGAAAAAAATCATAAAACCATCACAAAAATAGAATATATTTACATTAAATACATTTATAACCTAAAAAGATATATTCATCACAACTTTTGACAAGAAAATCAAAAATTGTTCAACTTTTTATCATAAATTTATCACATTTGATGGTTATACTAATCTTAAGTTTAAAACCAAATAATTAATTGGGAGGTTTGATTAAATGCTAAAAAGGTTTAGAATTGGTAGGTTCATTTTATGTATTACTCTAATATTAATAATGACTATACCAACAATGTCATTTGCTGAGGAGCCAGAGGAGAATACAGAAAAACAAAGTCCATTAGAAACAAACGATAAGTTTAAGGCTAGGGAATCTATAGAAAAGAGAGAAGAAGGATTTCTCGATATTATAGAGAAATATTCTCCAGAAACATTAGATGACTGGAAAGAAGCTATTGAAACAAGAAAAGAATTAATAAAAGAAATAAGAGAAATGAGAGCTGAGAAAATAGATAATAAAAAAGGAAAATTCAATGATGAACGCAAGGATAAAATTGATGAATTTAAAAAACTGAAGGAAGAAAAAATACAGGAGTTAAAAGAAAAGATTGACAATGGCAAGCTAAGTGAAGAAGAAGCAAAAACTGAGTTTAAAGAATTTATGGAGAATCAGAAATCTAAATTTAAAGATAATAGGGAGCAGCTTTCAGAGAGAAGAAATAGAGAAAAAACTGATGAATGGAAATCTAAGAGAAAAGAAAAGATAGAAAAAATGAAAGCTAAAAGAGAAGAAGTCAGGGAGACACGTAAGAAATTAATTGAAGCGATTGAATCCGATGATTCGGAAACTGTTAGTGAAATATTAGGAAGTATGCTTAGTGAGTTTAAGAAAACAAATGATCTTATTGAAAATAAGATAGAAGAATATAAAAACAATAAGATTGATATAATAACGAGCATGGTTCAATAGCAAAGGATGTAGCTTTGCAAATACGTTAAGTAAATGTATTTTAAAAGAGCTGAGGATATTTTCCTCAGCTCTTACTAATTTTTATCTTCTTTTAATTTTTTGGCCATAACTTGACCTATTTTAATGCAACCTTTGATATCTTCTTCAGTAGCAGAGCTTTTTGCTTCCACCGAGTCAGTAATTAACTCAAATTTACTTTCAGCAGCGAATTTTTCGAGATTATTAACTCCACCACCACTCCAGCTATAAGAACCAAAAATAGCTAAATAGCGATTTTTTAAGTTCCTATTTTTAAGTTTATGAACTAGTTCTCTAATTGGTGGGAATAGAGAAGCATTATAAGCACAAGATCCTAAAATCAATCCTTTATACTTCCAAATGTCACTTAATAAATATGATGGATGGGTTTTTGATGCATCATATACTTTGATATTTTTTATTCCTTCTTGAGCCAATGACCTAGCAATGGTATCAGCCATTTGCCCAGTATTGCCATACATTGTACCATAAACTATGACAACACCTTCCTCACCTTCATATTTACTCCATTTATCATATAGAGATATAACCAAGTCTAAATCATTTCTCCAAATAGGGCCATGGGTTGAACAAATATATTTAATATCTACATCAGATAATTTTTTTATTGCTTTTTGTACCATTGGACCATATTTGCCAACTATATTTGAATAATATCGTCTCATTTCATCTTCAAAGAGATGTAAATCTACTTGATCGTCAAATATTCCACCATCAAGAGTGCCGAAGCTACCAAAGGCATCTCCAGAGAATAATATGTTATTATTTTCTTCATAAGTCATCATAGTTTCAGGCCAGTGAACCATAGGGGTCATATAAAACTTTAACTTGTGATTTCCTAAGTCTAATACATCTCCTTCATCAATTGTTTCAACATTTTCATTTATCCTATAAAAATCATCAATCATACCAATTGTTTTTTTATTACCAACAATTTTAATTTCAGGATAAAGCTTAGTTATTGCACGTAATAATCCGGAATGATCAGGTTCCATATGATTTACAATAAGATAATCAATTTTCTTATCTTTTCCTATAATACTTTGAATTTTATCAATGTATTCATAGAAATAATCCCCTTGAACTGTATCTATTAATGCTACCTTTTCATCATTTATAAGATATGAATTATATGCAACACCGTGGGGAAGGGGCCAAAGATTCTCAAAAAGCTCTAAGGTTCTGTTATTAACACCAATATAATGTACATCCTTCGTTATATTAACCGAATTAAGCATGATACTACCTCCTAAATTAATCTTCTCGCAATATATCAAAAATATATATACCTATATAATACTAAATTAAACACTTAATTTTAGAATTCACTTTAAATAACGTAAATCCAACTTTATATAATAAGTAAATAATATAAAAAAGTGAGTTATAAAGGACTTGATTTTCCATGAATTTATTTCTTAGCAGGCAATATATAAGTTATATAATAAACTCCAGGAACTATTATAGCTCCCCCGACTATATTACCTAATGTAACTGGAATGAGATTATTATACCATATTTCTAGCCATGAGTTAGTGATACCTGAAAACTTTCCTAAAGATAGGAAGAACATATTTGCTATAGAGTGTTCATATCCAGATAATACAAATAACATTATAGGAAACCATGTTGCCAAAATTCTAGAAGTGATATCTCTAGCAGCAGTACCCATCCATACTGCTAGAACAACTATGAAGTTACAGAGTATTGCTCTGATAAAAGCTTCTCCAAAGGTTAATGATAGTTTGCTTTCACTTATTTTAATTGCTAGATTCAAAGCATTTTCTTGTAAAAGATTAGAATAGCTAATTGACCATGCAAGAATAATTGAGCCGATAAAATTACCTAAGTACACAAGAAACCAATTTCTTAATAGCTGTTTTAATGTTATTTTTTTACTAGCTAAGGCTAAAGTCATAAGATTATTCCCTGTAAAGAGTTCTGCTCCTGCTATAACAACTAGCATAAGACCTACTGGAAAAACAAAGGCTCCCAAAAATTTCATAAGACCAATATCTATATTGCTTAGAGATTGCATTACAATAATGTCCCCATATGCTCCTAAGCCTATGAAAATTCCAGCCATAATGGCGAGAAGAAGAGTTCGTACTATAGATAGTTTGGCTTTAGTCTCTCCGGCTATTATAGTATATTCTGCTACTTCAGAAGGAGCTAAATATCTTTTCTCCATAAAATGTCATCCTTTTTTCTTATTTTGTTCTTATTTTTTCAGTTTTCAAAGCAAAAAATACTAATAGATAAGTAAAGTATAATATTGTTAATTACCATAAGTGTCATAATATAAAAGGAGATGAATTTAAAGGTATGAAAATAACTGGAATAAAGAGTATTGAAAAATTAGGTGATTCTATTAATGTGTTAGTCGATGTTGATATTGGAGCCGATAAAGCAAATGAATGGGAATTGACAAATGCAATTATCTCAGTAATGTATACAAAGGAAAAAGACGGATTTACAGAGTATATGGAGCTATTAGATAGAGGAATAATAGTACATGGTTATGAAATAAGTCCAAATGAAGAAAAGAAAATTATTGATTATTTAGAGAATAATGATATACCTAATCGTTTAAATGATTAATTATGACTTTTCTTATATTGATGAAATTGCATATTGAAATTTTATGCAAGATTATATTCTCGTGACTCCGGTATTAGCCACTTTGTTATTTAATTTAAGGAAAAAGTGACTGAATAAGTCGCAACTCCGATGAAAATCTTGAAAAAATATATTTAATTTGTAAATATGCAATTTCCTCATATTAAATATAAGGGAGAAATTCTTTAAAAGACTCAGCAATGAAAAATTGGGAGTCTTTTTTTTATAATTCAAAAAATATAAAATAAATTTCATTTCAATTTTTAATAATATTAAATATTTAATAATTATATTTTAAAATATAAAACTATAATTAAAAAAATTAATAATTTACATTGACAAAATTTAAATTCATGAATATAATTAAAATATAAATACATAATAATTAATATTATTAATATAAAAATAAATAAAATAAATCTAGAATTAAAATATGTTGACAGGAGGAGAATGTATGAATAGGTTAGAAAAACAAAATTTTGGATTATATGCAGTAGGAAGGCTAGTTTCACTATTAGGAAGCGGTATACAAATGATAGCAATCCCTTTATATATATTGCAAGTAACAGGCTCAGGTACTATGATGGGGATATTTACATTTTTAAACTGGTTACCTACATTAGGAATAGCACCTTTTGCTGGGGTGTTGGGTGATAGATGGAATAGAAAGAGAATAATGGTTAGTATGGACTTTGCTAGAGGAGCTTTAATACTATTACTTTCTTTTTTAGCATTTACTGATAATATGAGTATTATGATTTTGTTTGTATGTCAAGTATTTATCTCCTTGATGGATGCAATCTTTTCTTCATCAACTCAAGCCATGATACCAGAACTTGTGAAGGAAGATGATTTAATGAGAGCTAATTCACTTATAGGTAGCATTAATAGCTCATCTATGATTGCTGGTCCTGTTTTAGGAGGTATCATATTTGGATTTGGTGGAATTAGGCTTGTATTCTTAATAAACGGCATTTCATTTGCTTTATCTGCTGTAAGTGAGATGTTTATTAAATACATCAGTACAACTGAATCTAAGGAAAGGTTATCGGTAGATAATGTAAAAAGAGACTTTAAAGAAGGATTTAGTTTTATTAGGAATAATAGAAATTTATTAACTTTGATAATATTCTTTTGTTCAGTTAACTTTTTAATGAATCCATCATTTGCTGTAATAGTGCCTTTTGCATTCAAAGAGGTAATTAGATTTTCAGACCAGGTGTATGGTATTCTAGAAGCTACCTTTATGGGAGGAATTCTATTAGGAAATATAGTCCTTGCTACACTATTATCCAAGAAGAGCAGTAAAAACCTAATTAAGTTAGGAATGTTTGGTATGGTAGTGTTTAATATATTTTTCACTATAACATTATTTCCTAATAGTATCGCCTATTTTGGAGGCTCATCCCTTAGTTTAGTAATAATAATAAGTATCGAGTTCATCTTAATGGGTATATTTAACGCATTATTAAATACACCTATTAATACAAGTTTTCAAAAAATGATACCTAACAAATTAAGATCTAGGGTAAATTCTGTAACTATGGTTATTTCCCAGGCTGGCGTGCCAATAGGTGCCGTAATATATGGAATTCTACTTGATTTAATGTCAGTTCACTACCTATATGGAATAGTATCAGGACTATTTACAATATTAGCTGTAGGTTTTCTTTTGAAAGCACCTGCAGAAGTATATGAATTTAAGGAAGCTAAAGGTAATAATAATGAATCTAATACTACATCAAAAATAAACTTAGAAGTTTCATGATAGAGTAATAAAAAAACTATTAATAGAAAGCAATGAGGTGATAGTATGAATAACAATCATTATGAATTCGAATTGTCACTTGATGTAAAAAAAGAAAGGATACACTCTAAAGTTGAGATAATATATTTTAATAGCAGTGATGATACTAAAGAAATAAACTTTTATTTACATGAAGAGTTCAAAATAATAAATGTAAAAGCAGCAGATGAATATAGATCAATAATAGACTATAGTTTTAAAAAGAAAAATGATACAAATCCATTTTTACCAGAAGCTAATATCTTAACAATATATTTTGACAAGGAAGTAAAAAAGAATGAGAATATTATTTTGAGTTTTGAATATGAGGGGAAAATTGGTACTGTCAGTGAATTTGAGATTAACAGAGTCACAAGTGATTGGGTGGAGCTAGGATTATACACACCTTGGTTCCCTTTAGATAAGAATATGAGATTATTTACTTATAACATGAAGTTATCAGTAGATAATGAATATTCTGTTGTGGGAAATGGGAAAACAGAAAAAAGTGAGAATTCTTGGATTATCAAGAATCCACAAGGAGACTTTGATTGTGTAATTTTAGCATCAAAGGACTTAAAAGTTAAGCAAGTAATAAGAGATAAGATAAATGTAAAGCTGTATTACACAGATTTAATAGATAAAGGTACTGTTAGGTATACACTAAAATCTACCCAGGGGATCATTGTTGCATATTCTGATATATTCGGAAAGATTGATAATCAAGAGATGAAAATTGTTTATGCAAAGCGTAAAAAGGGTGGCGGATATGCTAGAAAAGATTTTATAGTGCTATCTTCTAGGTTAGATGATAATATTTCAAGTTTTAAATCATTAGCTCATGAATTAGCTCACCTTTGGTGGAAAAACGCCCCTACTGATACTTGGGAAGATTGGTTAAATGAATCATTTGCAGAGTATTCAGCTCTGTTAGCTATAAAAAAAGAGTTAGGAGAAAAACACTTTATCGAACTAATAAAATCAAAGCAGGAATCAATAGAGGGATTACCTTCAATCAAAGGAATCCAACGAGATCATGAAAAGGCATATTCAGTCTTATATGACAAAGGATGTATACTGTTATATAGATTAGAAAATAAAATTGGACATGATAGATTCAAGCTTCTATTTATGTTGATTAATGAAGAAAAAGTGGACTCAACAGAAAAATTTTTAAGTCTCTTGTCAAAGGTTACTGATAAAAAAATAGTGAAATGGTTTGAAAAAGAGCTCATTAAATAATCCCATAGAAATAAGCTGGAAGTCTTAAGACGTTCAGCTTATTTTTTGAAAAAATTCAATACTTAATTCTAGCAAGTATCTCTTAATCTATTCTATAAATTCTATGCAGATTATATTTATTGTTTTTCGACACTTTAATTTATTACTGTATTTCTTTTTCAAATTATAGGATATCCATTATTAGAATGAAAGCAATTAAGTGCTATGGCTTTTGTTGAATTTTGCCCGGGAAATAAAAAATCGTCATAAATTAAAATATTATGACGATTAGATAACTCTGATTTTAAGTTTTTAAATAAATATGACGATAGTCATAGATTGAAAAATCAGATAATTCATTTTGAAATTCGCTTTCCACAAAATATTAAAATGTAACTTGATAAATGCAATATATTAGTTTGCATTTTTATACTTCAAACATCTATTACAGTTAGCACAGTTAGCTAGTTTCTTTTCTAAATCTGTACAGGCACGTTTTGAGAATAAGCAAGGGATGTCCATTGATTTAGATTGTTTTTTTATAAGTTTTGTCAAATTATGTTCAATATAATCATATAAAACTATCACCATATCAGTATTTTTAGGAATTTTTTTATTTCTCATTCCTTTCTTTCTGCCACTCCAATGAATATATTCATCTACGCCTTTTTGAGTAAGTACATCTGGTATGTTTCCCAAACTGTCTCCGCCAACTATTAAAGCAGTCATATAAATCCTCCTCATTATTTTTATTATAAATATTTAAGAAATTGCTATAAGATATAGAACAATTCAATTATCTTAAAATAAACTGAAACTTATTTCAAGAAGATAATGAAAATCATTATCAATTAAATAATATCATAATTATTTTTACCCTTCAATAGTTTTTCTAAACTGAGAAAAATTAAAAATGAAAAAAGCTTAAGTACCCAATCGTATTAAACTGGAATTTATAATAGAATACAATTATAATTAAAGAAAGGTACCGAAAAGGAGATATACTTTCGTATTACTATAGTACAACGTAAGGTGGTGAGAGTTTGGCCAAGATTCTTGACATTTTTAAAAGAAAAAAAGATACATTAGAAGAAAGACTTATAAGCATTAAGGAAGGAGACACACAAGAAAGGGAAAATTTGATTGCAGAATATACTCCTTTCATAATAAAATCTATAACAAAAGTTACTAATAGATATATTGAAACAGAAAATGATGATGAATATAGCTTAGGATTAGAAGCTTTTAATGAGGCAATTAATAAATATGATATTGAAAAGGGGAAGTTTTTGAGCTTTGCACAACTTCTCATTAGGAATAAAATAATAGATTATTTAAGAAAGGAAAGCTCAAAGGAAACAGTGATATCTATAGATGAAGAAAATGCTAATAGTGGAGTTTCCTGTCATGCTATAGGAGAGGAAGACTTTACAGATAAATTAGATATGAAAAATGAGATAATTAAATTCCAAAGGCAGCTAGAAGAATTTGATATATCTGTGAATGAATTAGTAGAATCTTCACCTAAGCATATTGATACTAGATTGAATTCAATAAGTATAGCTAGATATATTGTGGAAAATGGTCATATAAAAGAAAAATTATTGAGCAAGAAGGTTATGCCAGTTAAGCAGCTAACAACAGAAATTAATGTAAGTAATAAGGTATTAAAGAGAAATAGAAAATTTATAATTGCAACAGTATTAATACTTAATAGTAATTCCCAATTATTAAAGAATTATATAGAAGAGGTAGAAAGGAGGGAATAGCATGGTATATAGGGGCACAATTATTAAAGAAGAAGAAAATTTTATAGTAGTATTAACTAATAAATCTAATTATATGAAACTTAAGAAAAAGGGAGAAAATCAACTTGGTAAGGAAATAATTTTTTTGGAAGAAGATATTGTAAAAGAAAGAACGACAAGATATTCAAAACATTATGCTATAGCTGCGGTACTAGTACTGCTAATAATTACTACTGTAATGTTTGGAAATTTAAGTCTAAATAACCTAATGGATTTTAATACTTATGCCATTGTTAGTTTGGATATAAATCCTAGTCTTGAGTTTAAAATAGATGAAAATGATACTGTAAGGAAAGTAATGGCAATTAATAAAGATGGCAAGAATATAATTGATAATGATATGGTAGGTATGAAGATTGAAGATGCTATATATCAGAGCATACAAAATGCTATTTCTGCTAATTACTTGACTGAAGGAAATGATACAATATTAATATCAAAGGCAATAATTAAAGAGAATGAAAATAATAATATAGATGTGAAAACTAAAATCATTGATAAAATAGAAAATAGTAGCAGTAAAAAAGGTGATGGTATTAAGCTTGTATATATAGATTCAAGCAAAGAAAACTATAAAAAAGCTGAAAAAGAGAATATTTCAATAGGTAAATATGAATTATATAAAAAGATATCAGAGAATAATAAAAATGTGTCTATAAATGAAGTCAAAGATATGAAGGTCACCGAACTAGTTAATAAGAATAAATCAATAATAAAGGTTGAAGATATAGATAAAAGTGATGCTAAAAGTAAAAATAATGATAAGAACAATGGAAATAATGACAGTGAAAATAAAGTGAAGGATAATAGGAATAAAGACAAGGATAAAGTTAATGATAAGGAAAAAAAGGATAGTAATCTGTCCAATGATAATAGCGATATAGATAAAAGTAATAATGGTAAAGATAATATAAAATCAAAAGATGATAATCATGATAAATCGAAAAAGGATTATAAAGATGATGAAGATGATATAAAAAATAAGACTAAAGAAAGCAAGGGAAAGGATAAAAATAATAAACAAAATAATGATAATAAAGATATAAATAAATCACAGGATAAAAGCATTAATGAGGATAATAACTTAAAGGATAGAGAAGATAAGAATGATAAAGATATAAATAAAGACGATAAAGACAAAAAAAGTTCTAATAGAAAAGATGACAAAAAACTTGATAAAGATAAGAACGATGACTATATAGATAAAGAGGATAGAAAAGAAAATCATAAGGTAAAAAGTGATTATAGGAATAATAGTCAAGATAAAAAGAATGACTAAGTTATAAAATAATAAAGTCAATAAATTAGTGGAGCTTTTTTCACTTTTAAATAGTTTTTTGGTAATATTACAGTAATATTACAATTATAAAAAAGGGTTGCACTTGGAATGTTTTTCTAATATACTAGAAGGGCAGAAAATATTCAAGAAAGGGAGGTCGTGTTGATGACAACTTTAGGAATGAGAACATTTATTAGAAAAATGATGGTGGCGGATGCAATAGTGTTCGGCAGTGGATTCATTAAGTTAGACATGTTAAACAGCAACACTACACGACCTGTGACTTTAGGATAGGAATATTTTCTTTAAGTACTTATGATGTTTCTATGTATATTAAGCCATGGGTGGAGTGTCTTTGCCTATGGCTTTTCTGTGTCTTTTTAGCTTTTTTAAACAAATAGTTTTAAAAAAGTTATGACTAAGAATAGCTATATTAAGCCATAGGTAATAAAATGCCTATGGTTTTTTATATTAAAAAATAATAGGGAGATGTTAAATGATGAAAAGTGTGAAAATTGAGAAGATTTCAATCTATCAGAAGGAAGGTAAAAAAGGCTTTAAAGAATATGGATAACTATTATTTTGATAGATAATGTGACAGAATTATTAGTAGTAACTTATAAGAAGGCAAGGAGGGGAAGACTTTGAAAAAAATAAGATTACTTTGGGATTTCATGAAGGGCTATAGACTAATGTATATTGGAGCTATTTTCAGTGTTTGTTTCGCAACATTATTTACTCTTTTGAACCCTCTAGTATTAAGAACTACGATAGACTCTATTATTGGTGATAAACCATTGGATTTGCCTAATTGGGCAACTAATATAGTTGAATTTTTAGGTGGAACAAATGAGTTATCTCAAAAGCTATGGATTTGTGCATTGATAATTATTGCATTAACCATATTAAGAGGATTGTTTTTATATCTAAAAGGTAAATGGTCAGCAGTATCAGCTGAATCTACAGCTAGAAATATGAGAGAAAAGCTTTATGATCATTTACAGCATTTAAACTATGATTATCATGTTAAAGCAGAAACTGGTGATTTGATACAGAGATGTACTTCTGATTTAGATACAATAAGAAGGTTCCTAGCTGTACAGTCGGTAGAAATTGGAAGAGCAATATTTATAGTAAGCTTGATATCACCAATAATATTTTCATTAAACACTAAGCTTGCATTAGTTGCTTTAATTGTAATACCTTTTATTTTTGTATTTGCTATAGTATTTTTTATGAAAATTAAGGCATCATTTAAGCTTTCCGATGAAGCAGAAGGAAAAATGTCAGCAGTTCTACAGGAAAACTTAACTGGTATGAGAGTTGTTAGGGCATTTGCTAGACAGAAGTTTGAAATAGAAAAATTTGACGAAAAAAGTAAAGAATATAGAGATTTAACCTATAAGGTGGTTTGGCTGCTAGCATGGTATTGGGCATTGTCAGATTTGTTATGCATGCTTCAGATAGGAGCTGTACTAATATTAGGAACGTACTGGGCAGCTACAGGAGTTATAACCCTTGGAACATTAGTTGTTTTCATAACATATGAAGGAATGATTCTATGGCCAGTAAGACAATTAGGAAGAATCTTAACAGATTTGGGTAAAACTTTAGTTTCTTTAGAGCGTATTAAAGAAATACTAGATGAACCAATTGAAAAAATTGAAGCAAATGAATCTACACCAGAAATTAAAGGTGATATTAGATTTAAGGATGTTTATTTTGAATATGACAAAGATAGACCTGTATTAAAAAATATTTCATTTAATGTTAAGCAGGGTGAAACCATAGCAGTTATGGGGCAGACTGGATCAGGGAAATCTTCACTTATACATCTTTTAGCCAGATTATATAACTATAAGGAAGGATCAATAAAAATAGATGGAGTGGAATTAAAAAATATTCAAAAGAAATGGATTCGCAAGAATGTTGGAATAGTTCTACAAGAGCCATTTCTATTTTCTAAAACCATAAAGGATAACATTGGATTAGCTAGAAAAGAAGCGAAAGAAGCTGAAATATTTGAAGCAGCTAGAGTAGCTGCTATACATGATGTAATATTAAATTTTGAGAATGGGTATGAGACTTCGGTAGGAGAGCGTGGAGTTACGTTATCTGGTGGTCAAAAGCAAAGGATAGCAATAGCTAGAACTATTATTAACGATACACCTATTTTAGTTTTTGATGACTCTCTTAGTGCTGTAGATACTGAAACCGACGCTTATATTAGGAAAGCATTGAATAGTAGAAAGAATAACGCTACTACATTCATAATTTCTCATAGGGTTTCTACCTTAGCTGAAGCAGATAAAATAATCGTATTAGATAAGGGAGAATTAATCCAAATGGGTACCCATGAGGAATTGATAAAGCAACCCGGACTATATAGTAGAGTTTGGAAGATTCAGAATTCTCTTGAACAAGACATGGATAAGATTGGTTAGTTAGACAAAAGGCGGTGATCATTTGGAAACTTTTAAAGAGCAGGATTATGACAAGAAAATTGATTTTGGTTTATGGAGAAAGCTTTTACGCTTCCTTAAGCCCTATAAAAAGCTATTATTACTGTTAAGTGTAGTAATGATAGGGGTATCTGGAGTAGATGTGATCTTACCATACATGAATAAGTATGCTATAGATAATTTTGTTGAAACTGGGAATTTAGATGGACTTTGGAAGTTCGGTGGAATTTATCTAGTATTAGTTATTATTCAAGTAATTAATATTGGAGTATTCATAGCAATTGCAGGAAAGATTGAGACTTCTTTACCCTATGATATACGTAAAGTTGGATTTGAACGTCTTCAACAACTATCCTTTTCCTATTACGATAAAACACCTGTAGGATGGATGATGGCACGTATGACTTCGGATATAAGAAGATTAGGAGAAATTATTTCCTGGGGATTAGTTGATTTCGTTTGGGGATTTGCAATGATGATAGGTATTGCAGGAGTTATGCTTTCGCTAAATTGGAAGCTAGCATTAATCACATTATCTGTAGTACCATTTCTTGCAATAATTAGTAGGTATTTTCAGAAGAAGATATTAAAAGCATATAGACAAGTTAGAAAGACAAATTCAAGGATTACAGGTGCATTTAATGAAGGAATAAGTGGTGCAAAAACAACTAAGACATTAGTTAGAGAAGAAGAAAATTTAAAAGACTTCCAACATTTAACTGGTAAGATGAGAAGCTCGTCTATAAGAGCAGCGATTTTCTCAGCACTATTTCTTCCAATAGTTTTGACATTAGCAAGTATTGGAACAGGTTTGTCCTTATGGTTTGGAGGACAGGGAGTTCTAATGCAAACAATTAGTTATGGAACTCTCGTATTATTTATCTCATATACAACTCAGTTTTTTGAGCCAGTTAGTCAGATAGCAAGAATTTTAGCTGAGCTACAGGCTGCTCAGGCTTCGGCAGAGAGGGTAATGTCCATGATAGAAACTGACTTAGAGGTTAAGGATAGTAGAGAAATCGTAGAAAAATTTGGAACTATATATAATCCTAAGAAGGAAAATTGGCCTGATATAACTGGAAATATAACCTTTGAGAATGTTACCTTTGAATATAAAGATGGAGAGAAAGTACTAGAAAATTTTAATTTAAATGTAAAAGCAGGAGAGACCATAGCTTTAGTTGGAGAGACTGGATCTGGTAAAAGTACAATAGTAAATCTGGCATGTAGATTTTATGAGCCAACCTCAGGAAAAATACTAATAGATGGAGTAGATTATAGAGAAAGGTCTTTAGAGTGGTTACATTCTAATCTAGGATATGTTCTACAGAGTCCCCATCTATTCAGTGGTACTATTAGAGAAAACATAAAGTATGGTTTTCTTGATGCCACTGAGATGGATATAATAAGAGCATCAAAACTAGTGAATGCTCATGACTTTATTAGCAACTTAGAAAGTGGGTATGATACTGATGTAGGTGAAGGTGGAGGCAAACTATCTACGGGAGAGAAGCAGCTAGTGTCCTTTGCTAGAGCAATAGTATCAAATCCTGCCATTTTTGTACTAGATGAAGCAACATCTTCAATAGATACTGAAACAGAAAAATTAATACAGCATGCTATTGACAAAGTATTAGAGGGAAGAACAAGTTTTATAATAGCCCACAGACTTTCTACTATAGTATCTGCTGATAGAATATTAGTTATTAAAGAAGGTAAAGTTACTGAGCAAGGAAATCATGAAGAGTTGATTAAGAAGAAAGGGTATTACTATAGCTTATATACAAATCAATTTAAAAAAGAAAAAGAATCAACAATACTAAACGCATAAACATTTTAAAATTAACAAAAGCAAGTTGCACTAAAAAGTTGCAGCTTGTTTTTCATTATATAGCTTTTTGATAAAATTAATTAAATTCTATTTAAATAATTGAAAAAGTTGGTAAAATAATATTATAAGCATAAGATAATGGAGTTGAAAATTTTGGAATTAAAAGAGAAAGCTAAATCATTACCAAATAAACCAGGCGTATATTTTATGAAAGATTTTATGGATAATATCATATATATTGGGAAGTCTAAAAATCTTAGAAATAGAGTAAGTAGCTACTTTATAAATAATAGCAGCATATCTAATAAAGTAAAGGAAATGATAGGTAATATTGAAAACTTTGAATATTTTTTGACAGATACTGAAGTAGAAGCTCTTCTTTTGGAGTCTAAACTTATAAAAGAAAAACAGCCAATGTATAATCGACAACTAAAAAATACAAGACGGTATGTATATATAAGTATTTCTGTACATGAAGAATATCCAAGAATTAAAGTAGTCTATGAAAAAGAAGACAAGAATTATATGTATTTTGGACCATATCCTAGTTTAAGTTCAGCAGAAAGAGCTATAGAGTTGATTAAAGGATACTATCCTATAATTCAATGTAATAATCCTCATAACAAAAAAGAAGTATGCTTAAACTATCATCTAAAAAAATGTTGTGGAGCTTGTCAAAGGAAGATTTCAATTTCTGAATACAATAGATTGATTGAAAACATAATTGAGCTATTAAAGGGAAATAGAGATGATGTGATAAAAATAATTGAAGAAAATATGATATCTGCTTCAAAAGATCTGAATTTTGCTAAAGCAGCTGTGTATAGAGATCAGATTGCAGGGGCTAAAGCAATACTAAACATGGAGAAAATAATAGATAATACTAGGAAAGGTGAGATACTCTTATCATTTGAAGCTATTGAAAAGAACAAAGTAAAATGTTTCTTTATTCAAGGCAATATTATAATAAATAAGCTTTTATTATCTTGGGAGAGCAGTAATACAGAAGATATAATAAATGAGGTTAAGAATTTTATTAATTGTTCTAAAAGAGAGTTAGAAATTAATAGTAAAATAAAGAATAAAGTTATAGATAGAGACAATATTGATAATATTTTAATAGTAGCATCTTACCTAAAAGGTAATAATCCTTTTATGGGTAGTATTCCTATTGATAACAATAAAATAAATAATAGAGAAGAAATTAAGAGAATTTCTATAGAAGGCATAGAATTAGCAATTAATTTAATAGATAGGCTTATAGGGAGTGAGTAGAATGCATATGATTTTAAATATTATAGATAGCCTTGGTGGAAGTTTATTAGCTGGCTTTATTGTAATTATTGGGATAGTACTAATATTAAAGCTAGCAAAAGAAGTAATTGGATTTGTTATAAAAATTGGTTTTATTGTGGCTGTACTATATCTTTTATTTAATTACACAGGACTTTTTTATTATATACAGGGTATGTTAAATAGCTTGGATATTTTATAACTTTTACTTAGACTTAATAAAGAAATTACACTAATATGATATTCTATGTTTGAAATTCATAAGAAAACAAAACTACTATCTGTGGTGACCTAATCTACAATTCTTTTAATTAAGTAATCTACAGATTTTGCTTTTAGATTCATAATTACTAATCTTAATAAATATAATGGGGGTAATTTTATGAGTAAAGTTTTGATATTTACTGCTTCTACTGGTGGAGGACATAATCAAGCAGCATCTGCATTAGAGAAGGAGTTCAATCATAAAGGGTATGAAACCATTAAAGTAGATATGCTAAAAGAAACTAGTAAAATGTTAGATTTATTAATAGCAGATGGCTATAAAGTATTAGCGACTAAGTTACCTAAGATTTATGGAGGACTATATAAACTAAGTGATAGTCAGAGAATTAATAATAGAATAACCAAATTTTTTAATAAATTAGCATATACACAGATTAGCAACATTATAAATAGCATAAATCCCGATTTGATTATAGGAACCCATCCTTTTATAGTTGATGTCGTTGGGAATCTAAAGGCAAAATCTATAATTAATATACCTTTTATTTCAATAGTAACAGATTATGAAGCTCATCAAACCTATGTGAATACAAATGTTGATGCTTATATAACAGGCAGTGAACATACTATGAAGGGCTTAATTAGTAAGGGGATATTAAAAAGTAAAATTTATCCATTTGGAATACCAATTAGAAGGGAATTCCTAGATAAGAAAAGCAACTATAATGATTTCTATGATAGAAATTTTCAGGTGTTAGTTATGGGCGGAAGCTTAGGTGTGAAATCTATGAAGAAGGTACTTAAGAGTCTTAACAAATGTACTCATGACCTTAAGATCATAGTAGTTTGTGGAAAAGATGAAGTACTTAGAAAGAGCCTAGAAAAGAGTTTTAAGAATAATATAGAAGGCAAGGAATATATAATATATGGTTTTACTAAGGAAGTTGCAAAATTGATGGACTCTTCAGATATAATCATTACTAAACCCGGTGGCTTAACAGTGTCTGAATCAATGGTTAAAAGTATTCCCATGGTTATTCCATATCTAATTCCTGGACAGGAAGAAGAAAATGCAGAGTTTCTTGTAAGGGAAGGTGTAGCAGTAAAAGTTGACCATATTAGAGAGATTAGATATGTTATTGATAATTTAATCAATAATCCAAAAAAGCTAGATGGTATGAGAAGAGAGATGAAAAGGATTACTAAGAAGTACTCCATAGATAATATTATTAATCTTTCAGAAAATCTGATAAATGAATATCAATATAAATGGGGAATGGCATATGAGCAAAAATAATTGTGATATTCTAGTTTTAACAGCTACCTTTGGGGATGGGCATAAATTTGTTGCTAATGCAATTAAAGAGCAAGTGCTAGAAGTAAATGAAAATATTAATGTGAGTATAGTAGATATATTTGAAATAGTAAGTCCAAAGTTATCAAAAGGTATCTACAAGGGATATGAGTTTTTTATAAAAACTAATAGTAATTTATATAATTATTTTTATTACAAAAAGGATAATAACAAAAGATCTCAAACTGACGAATTAATATTAAAGCTGTACTTAAAGGACTTTGCAGACTATGTAATTGCCCAGAACCCTAAGATAATAATATCTACTTTTCCTATATGTTCAGGATTTGTTTCTAAGATTAAAGAGAGATACAAAGTAAATATAGCCCTTATAACTTGTATAACAGATGCAGTTGATAGCTGGGAATGGATATATCCTTATACTGATAGATATTTTGTAGCCAATGAAGATATTAAGGCAAAATTAATCAATAAAGGAATAGATGAGGAGATAATAGTATCCACTGGAATTCCTGTTAGAAGGGAGTTTCTTAATAATGAAAATAGAGATAGAGAAAGAGATGATAATAGATTTAAATTATTAATAATGGGTGGGGGAATTGGACTTTTACCTGAAGACTTAAGTTTATATAGATGGCTTGATAAATTAGAAAATGTTAAAACTATTGTTGTGACTGGAAATAATGTTAAGTTAATGAATAAATTAGAAACGTGTGAGGATTTAAAAAATATAACTGTATATGGTTATACTAATAGAATAAGTGATTTAATGAAAGAAGCAGATGTTTTAGTATCTAAGGCTGGGGGAGTAACTTTGTTTGAAGCTATTACATCTAATCTACCAATAATTGCACATAAGCCGACTTTAGGACAGGAAATAGCAAATGGAAGGTTTATTATAGATAAGAAAATAGGGAATGTTTCAAGGGATGTAGAGGGTTTGAAGGAACAATTGAACTATTTTATTGAATATGATGATTATAGAAGGGAATTGAATCAAAATCTATTTAAGCTACATCAAACATTCAAGATAAGTGATATGAAAAAACATATTCTTGATCTTTATGTGTATTATAAATCCTATTACTACTATCAAAAATCATATAAATTTTATTAGTTGAAGAAATAGAATAAATGAAATCACATGGGAGAATCTATTATTTTATGTAAAATATAAGGAATGTTTCTTCAATTAGAAAGGTGTACAAAATGAAAAAAAGACTTAATTATATACTTGTAGCTTTTTTAATAGCATTAACAACTTGGATAATACTTACCAGTGATGATTTAGCAGAATTACCTAAGCTCATTAAAACTACAAATAAGATCTATATCTCATTAGGACTTTTATGTATGGTAGGTTTTTGGGTATGTGACGGGGCAATTATATTTATGTTAAAAAAAATGATTAATATTAAAAGAAATATGATGAAATCTTTTAAATTGTCTATGATTGGACAGTATTTTAGTGCTATTACACCCTTTGCAACTGGAGGACAACCTGCTCAGGTCTACTCTTTAGTTAAGGATTCAGTTCCAATAGGCAAAGCAACATCGTTATTAATTAATAAATATATAATATATCAAGTTACAGTTACCTTTTATTCTATAATTATGTTTATAGTAAAACTTAACTTTGTTTATAGTAAAATCAAAATAGCTTTACCATTTGTAATGACAGGTATTTTAATAAATATTGTAGGCCTATTATTTATTTTTGGAATCTTCTTTAATCCAGTAATAATAAAAAAAATAATAGTTTTTCTTTTGAATTTTGGTGAAAAGGTTAGAGTAGTTAAGGATGCCAATAAATATAAAAAGCGCTTAGACCATCATATAACAGAATATTTAACTAGCATAAAGGGCGTAACAGAAAATAAAATGGTAGCTGTCAAGGTTGTAATTTTAACAATTGTTCAATTAACCTTTAGATTTACTGTAACCTACTTTATATATTTGGCTCTAGGATTTAATAAAGCTAGTTTTTTTGATATAATATCAATACAATCTTTATTATATATGGCGATTTCTTTTATTCCAACGCCAGGTGGAACTGGAGCTGCAGAGGGAGGATTTTTCATATTGTTTAAAGTCTTTTTTCATGGAGGCGTTCTATTATATGCAGTCTTGCTCTGGAGGATAATTAGTTTTTATTTCAATATAGTTGTTAGTGGAGGAGTAACATTAATAGATTACATCATGAGAGTTAAAAATAGGATTGCTTTAGAAAAATGATATTATTAAATATGGGGGTATATGATAATGAAAATTAGCAAAGCTATAATTCCAGCTGCAGGTTTAGGAACAAGATTTTTACCTGCAACAAAGGCACAGCCTAAGGAGATGCTTCCTATTGTAGATAAACCTACCCTTCAATATATAATTGAAGAGGCTGTAAATTCAGGAATAGAAGATATTTTAATTATAACAGGTAGGAATAAGAAATCTATTGAGGACCATTTTGATAAGTCTATTGAGCTAGAGTTAGTTCTTGAGCAGAAGGGGAAAACTGAGCTTTTACAACAAGTTAGAAAGATTACAGATATGGCAAATATTCATTATATAAGACAAAAGGAACCTAAGGGTCTAGGTCATGCAATATATTGTGCAAAAAATTTTATAGGAAATGAACCATTTGCAGTATTCTTAGGTGATGATATAGTAGATTCAGAAAAGCCTTGCTTAAAGCAAATGATAGAGGCATATGGAAAATTTAAGACTACTATTTTAGGGGTACAAGAGGTACCAATGGATGAAGTGAGTAAGTATGGAATCATAAAAGGTGAATGTATAAAAGAAAGAATATATTGGGTAGAGGATTTAATAGAAAAACCAGCTAAGGAAGAAGCACCTTCTAATGTAGCAATTATGGGAAGATATATAATTACTCCACAGATATTTGACATATTAGAAAATACTAAACCTGGAAAGGCAGGAGAAATTCAGCTAACAGATGCCTTAAAGGAATTGTCAAGGAGAGAAGCAATGTATGCATATAAATTTGAAGGGAAAAGGTATGATGCTGGAGATAAGCTAGGATTTTTAAAGGCTACAGTTGAATTTGCACTTAAGCGAGATGATCTAAAAGATGATTTTAAGAAATTTCTTTTAAAATTACTAGAAAAAAATTAAAAGTTAGCAGTGGAAAAGTGAAAATGAACACGAAGAAAACAGGTGAAGAGAATATCACCTGTTTTCTTTTATTATTTATTATTACATTTATCACACAAACCATATAATTCAAACTTATGGTCAATTAGTTTAAAGCTCTTTAAGCTATTGTTTATGTTATCTAATGGACAAAAATCTATAATCTCAGTTTTTCCACATTTTTTGCAGATTATATGATGATGGTGGTTATCATTACATACCAACTCATAAATAGAAGCATTGTCACTAATATTAGTTTTATGGATAATATTAATTTTTTCAAAGGATTCAAGATTTCTATATATAGTAGAAAAATTTGTTTTTGGATGTTTTTGAAGTACTTTTTTATGTATCTCCTCAGCAGTAATGAATCTATCTTTATGTTCCATTAGAACTTCAATTATTGCCTTTCTTTGACTGGTAAGCTTAAAACCATTACGTTTTAACTCTTCTTGTATTTTCTCATTATTTAGCATTAAAAATCTCTCCTAATTATCAATAAAATCGTTTTAAGTGAATTTATAAAGGCTTGTAGAATAAAAGTCATTTGCATGTAATCCCTATAAGTACATTTTATAATATTATTTGTAAGTATTCAATTATTTACTTATTTATCTAGTAAATATCTATTTTAGTGACTTAGTTAAGTAAAAAAGGTTAAGAATAATATTAGATAAAGATTTAAAAAGGACAGACTAAATAATTAATTAATCATTTATTGCTAAAAGGAGAATAATATGGCTTTTTATAGAATAAAAAAAATTTGGAAACCAGATATATATCAAGGAGCAAATAAAAAAGACAAATACTTTGAAGGGTGGTATTTTAAGGTAGTTGATGATAATTGCAATAATACTTATGCATTTATACCAGGAATCTCTATTGATAAGAAAAACAAATCATCTCATGCTTTTATTCAAATAATTGATGGTAATCAGTGCTCAACAGAGTATGTTAAATATGGAATAGAAGAATTTCGATACTCCAAAGAAAGATTTGAGATTATTATTGGAGATAATCTTTTTTCAAAAAATCAGATAGATATAGATATTAAGAAATCGAATAATAATATCAGAGGGAAATTACAGTTTGAAGATATAACTCCATGGCCTGTTAAGCCTTTGTCACCGGGTATAATGGGATGGTATGCTTTTGTTCCTTTTATGGAGTGTTATCATGGTATCTTAAGTTTAGACCATAGAGTAAAGGGCACTTTAAACTTTAAAGATAAAAAAATTGAGATTTCTAAAGGACGAGGTTATATAGAAAAGGATTGGGGGCGGTCATTCCCTAAAGGATGGATTTGGATTCAGACTAATCACTTTGAAGAAAGGAGTGTGTCTCTTACTGTTTCATTAGCAGAAATTCCTTGGTTAGGCAGAAATTTTACAGGGTTTATCATTGGACTACTTTATAAAAACAAACTATATAAATTTACAACCTATAATGGTGGAAAAATTAATTTATTAGAAATAAATAAAGATAGAATTACATTGACAGTTAGTAATAAGGAATATCAGCTAGAAATCAGAGCAATTAAAGGGAAAGGTGTTAAATTATATGCACCAAATCAAGGTATTATGGACGGGAGAGTTAATGAAAGTTTATCTTCAAAAGTATGGATAAGGCTAACTCATAGAGGTAATGATTCTAAAATTATATATGAAGGTAATGGAAGAAATGCTGGGATAGAAATATCTAACCCTAAAAGATTATTATTTCAATAGTGTAAAATTCATAAAAGATAGCATAGCTGATATGCCCCTATCAATAAGTTTATTAATGATAGGGGCATTACAATATTTGCTTTTCTTAATCTTCAGCATTTTCTTTTACTGCTTCATTTAGTGCTCTTTCAGTTGCAACCTTCCAGTTAGCAGTTGAAACAGTTGCACCTGCAATTGTATCTACATCGTAGGTTTGCTCTTCCACCATTGTATCTCCCATTGTAACTCTATATTCTTTCAAATTAGGATAAGTTGCTCCATCAATTTCTTCACCAGTCCAGTTGTTATAATCAACTTCTTCGCCATCTTCGTTTAGTCTTTTTAAGTCAACGCTAACTATTTGGCCATCTTCAATGACTACAGTTGAGCTTTCCTGACCATGCTCCCACTTTTCGCCCATTCCAGTATAGGTACCGTCCTCATAAGTTAATGTATTCTCATCATCTTCATCATCGCTAACGTCTCCGTTATTATCGTCACCAACATTATCATTGTCATTATCTGGCTCGTCATCAGTATTATCATTAGCACATGCTGTGAATGAGAAAATCATTACTAGAACTAATAGAAATACTAAAAATCTTTTCATATAATCTCCTCCTCATATATTTTAAATTCAAAACAGTTAATTAAGCAAGAAAATCCAGCTTATATAATATTCTGCCAAAAAAACAAATAATTATAATAGATTTCACAAAAAAACAAAAGTTCTTAGCCATATTTCTAAGCTAAGAACTTTTTAACTATATTTCAAGTAATTTTTTAACTTTATTTATTTCTTTTACAGTATGTTTAAACTCTTTATCAAGCTCTTCTATATTATCATTTTTTGATGGCATAGATAATCTACTTGTAATCTCTGATAATCTATTTTCTAGAAGCAAAAGCTTTTCTGCATACTCTTCATTTTTATTATACACACTGTTGTTTAAGCTTTGTATATATTCAGAATAGTTTCCACTAAAGTCTACTAATTGTTTATCTTCTAAGATTAAGATTCTATCTGCGATCTTATCAATAAATCTTCTATCATGGGAAATAAATAGTAGAGTTCCTTCATAATCATCTAAAACCTCTTCAAGTGCCTCTATGGATTCAACATCTAAAAAATTTGTAGGTTCATCTAGTATGATTAAATTTATGTTTTGAACAAAAATTTTAGCAAAAGCAACTTTTACTCTTTCTCCACCACTAAGAACACTTACTTTTTTATAAACATCTTTATTTCTAAATAATAACCTAGCTAATAAAATTCTTACAAAGGTTTCAGAATGAATGCTGTCTTTGAGGACATTTGCTAGAATAGTTTGATTCTCATCTAATATTTCTAATTGTTGACTAAAGTACGCTATTTTTGCCTTACTAGCTATTTTAATACCTTTTTCCAATGATAAAATCATACGTACTAAAGTAGTTTTACCAGTCCCGTTATTTCCAATTAAGGCCACTTTATCACAATTAAAAATTTGAAAGTTTATATCTGTGAATAAGGTATTACTGTTAAAAGATTTAGTGAGATTTTCACAACTAATGATAACTTTACTGTGTAGATATTTAATCGCAGGAATATCTATCTGTGTCTTATTATATTCCTTAGGTTTCTCCTTCTTGTCAAGTTTTTCAATTCTTGTTTCAAAAGATTTGGTGGCTTGGTATAGTTTTGCTTGTTTAGCAGTTGTACTCCTTCTGTGAAGTCTTGCCTCAGAAATACCCATTCTAGAAGGGGTTTTTTTCATAGTATCTGATCTATGCTTTCTATCAGATATAGCATTTTCAAGCTTTCTTTTTTCCTTAATATACTGATTATACTCAAATCTTTTTCTATCCAATTCCATTTTCTTTTGATGCTTATAATTAGAATAGTTTCCAGAGTACTCCTTGACAGTACCATTTTCAACTTCAATAATTTTATTACATAAACTATCTAGTAAATGTCTGTCATGGGAAATTAATACTAGAGTTCCCTTAAAATCTTTTAACATTTCTTCAAGTATACTTATTCCTTCCATATCGAGATCGCAAGTGGGTTCATCTGCAAACAATATATCTATATTCTTGCTTAAGCCTTGGGCTATTTTCAATCTAGTTTTTTCACCACCACTTAAGAACTTTATTTCCTCTTTGTTTTTATCAATAATATTAAATTTTCCAGCTAATTTAGGATTAATAACATCACCTTTAGGATCATGTAGCTGTGTTATATATGAATGTTGACCATATAAATTTACTACTCCTTGATCAGCTTTAGAACTTTGTGATAAAATATTCATTAGTGTAGTTTTACCACTTCCATTAAGACCAACAATGCCTATTCTGTCGCCTGCATACATTTTTAGGTTATCTATAGCGAGAATCAATCTATCACCATAATATTTTTTCAAATTTGATACTTCAATTTTAAGCATAAAAAAACCTCCCTTAAATCTAGAGAGATTATAATATCTGCATATATCATACTACTTATCAAAATCTTAAAATTTATATAACAATTTCATAGAAAATATCAACTATATAATCTTAAAAGATAAGTACAATATTAAAAATAATCCCATCTAGAAATCAAAATAAATATAAATAACCAATTACTTAAAACTATAAAATCATAATAAAAATAACATAAGAACATATTATCTCCAATTGAAATATAGAATTAACTTTGGTCACTTTACTTTAATTAATTTAATCTAAATAGAATTATCTTAACATTTTTTCACCTTACCTTTCTTAACTACCACCTTTATTTTCACATAAAACATAGAAAAAATCAAGGGTCAATTAAAATATTAATATCAAAATTTACATTCGACAAAAAATGATTTAATACCTGTTTATTGAACAATTACCTAACATATGGTAGACTATCTTTAGAACAATTTAAAGGTATTA
The DNA here is from genome assembly GCF_016765695.1 of Sporosalibacterium faouarense. Classification (GTDB taxonomy): domain Bacteria; phylum Bacillota; class Clostridia; order Tissierellales; family VENL01; genus Sporosalibacterium; species Sporosalibacterium faouarense. The sequence continues at coordinate 84,548 of NZ_JAETGO010000045.1, forward strand.
TGTGGATATCAATTTACACAAGGGGGATTATGATGGGAGTACTAGTAGTAGATGACGCTGACTTCATGAGAATTACTATAAAAGGACTTCTAGAATCAAATGATATTGAGGTGATAGGAGAAGCATCCAACGGAATTGAAGCAGTTAGGAAATATAAAGAACTAAGTCCGAAATTAGTTACTATGGATATTACTATGCCAGAGATGGATGGAATAGGTGCTGTAAAAGAAATCATTAAGATAGATCCAGATGCTAAAATAATGGTTTGTTCAGCTATGGGACAGCAATCTATGGTTATAGAAGCAATAAAAGCAGGTGCAAAAACTTTTGTGGTAAAGCCATTTGATCAAAAGAAATTTATCAATGAAGTTAAATCTTTACTATAGATTACATTTAAAAGGTGACTTTTAATAATTTATACATAGTGACCAAAATCCTTATAGATTATTAGTTTAATAATCTATAAGGATTTTGTTTTATTAGCTTGTAAAAGGGTACATATTTAATGGTTTTTGAGAAATAATTTAATTTTAGATACAATTATATAAATTATGATGGGAGTTAGTATAAATGGAATCAAAGAAGTATTTAAAGGTTAGGAATGTATTAGCGGCGATTCTAATATTGAACATACTAGTTGCAATGGCCAAGCTTATATATGGTCTTATTACGGATACATCAAGTATGGTAGCAGATGGTTATCATTCATTTTCTGATGGAGCATCGAATGTTGTAGGTATTATTGGGATATGGGTAGCATCAAAGCCAGCTGATGAAAATCATCCATATGGACATCATAAATTTGAAACTTTATCAACTATAGTAATCAGTCTTCTGTTGTTCTTTGTTTCATTTCAAATTTTATCTAAAGCATATACTCGTTTTCAAAATCCTGTTTTACCAAATATAGATATATATAATTATTTAGTAATGATATTAACCCTTATCATTAATATTTTTGTTGTTCGATATGAAGCTAAAAAAGGTAGGGAGCTTAAGAGTAGCATTTTAATATCTGATTCTAAGCATACAAAAAGTGATATATATGTTTCAATTTCAGTTCTTGTCAGTTTAATTGCTGTTAAGTTAGGTCTAGTTTTTATTGATACTATAGTTGCTGCAATAATAGCTGTATTAATCATTAAGGCTGGAATCGAGATTTTAGTTCCAGGGATTCAAATTCTATCTGATGCTAATATTATGGACAGGGATAAGATACATGATTTAGTTATGATAATGCCAGAAGTGATTTTTTGTCACAAAATTAGAACGAGAGGCAAGGAAGATCATGTAATGATAGATCTTCATGTTGGAGTGGATAAAGAGTTTACATTGGAATATGCTCATTTACTTGCCCATAGCATAGAAGATATGCTTAAAAGTAAACTAGAAGGTATAGAGGAAGTAATAGTTCATATGGAGCCTGCCTCTTTACAAGAAGAAGATTTACATAAAAAACAACTTGTGGAAGCTCGAGTAAGGGATAAAACCAAAAGAAAATGAAGTAATATATATTTGGCAAGAGGCATTATTGTTTTACATCTAAAATGTTAAGATATTTTAATAAATGTAATAATATGCTATAATAACACTAACAATGGCAGTTCTTGTTGTTAGTGTTATTTTATTTTTGTAATAATATCTTTATTATTAGCTTAATTATAATTCCCAAAGTAAATTATTTATTATTAGATTAATCTTTGGGGAAATAGGAGGATTGGTTATGAAAATTGATAAAAAGAAGTTTGGAATTAAAAAAAAGATACTCTTTAATGTTATCATTATCAGTATTATACTAACCTTTTCTTTAGTTGCTATTTCCAGCTACATGATGAATCGAGTTGAAAAAGAAGCAGTTAATGAATTGGATTTACAGTTAAGAGATGATTTTGACAGACTAGTTAAATATGAAGTACAAACTATAGTAAGTATGTTAGATCAAATATACAAACAAGTGGAAGTAGGAGAGATTACTCTAGAAGAAGGTAAGAAATTAGGAAAGAGTTTAGTAAGAGAAATAAGATATGGTGAAGATAAGAGTGGCTACTTTTGGGCAGATACATCAGAGGGAGTTAATGTGGTTTTATTAGGAGATAAGGAAGTTGAAGGGAAAAGTAGAATTGATTCCCAAGATGAGAAAGAAAATTACTTTATAAAAGAAATTATAGACAATGGTATGGAAAAAGAAGGGGGATATACGAATTACTGGTTTCCCAAAGCTGGAGAATCTGAACCATTGCCTAAGAGATCATATAGCTTATATTTTAAACCCTTTGACTGGGTGATAGGAACTGGAGCATATATTGATGATATAGATGGTATAGTTCAGTTAAATAAGGAAAATCTAGATAGATATAAAGATAATAGCATGATGATAATGAGTGTTTTGGGAGGGATAGTTTTATTGATAAGTATCTTATTTACTTATATAAGCAGTAGATCTATTGCCAATCCTATTGTAAAGATAACAAAATATTCGAGCAAAGTAGCAAACCTAGATATTAGAGAGGATGTGCCTGAGAAGCTTCTCAAGAAAAAGGATGAGACTGGGGAGTTGGCAGAGGCTCTACATACTATTACTATCAATTTAAGAAGATTTATTAAAGAGATAACTAGTTCGTCTGAAATGGTAGCAGCTTCTTCTGAAGAATTGACTGCAACATCACAGCAATCATCTATGGCAATTGAGGAAGTAGCAAAAACAGTGGAAGAAATAGCATCAAGCACGTCACAACAAGCTAAGAGCACTGAAGACGGTTCACTTAAAGCAAAACAGCTTGCCGATTTTATTACAAAAGAGCAAAGTCATGTGAGTGATTTGAATCAAGCATCACAAAAGGTTTCTTCAATTGTTAAAGAAGGCTTAGTAGAAATTGATAAGCTAACTAATATATCTAGTGAGAGTAGAAGGGCAACAAACGAAGTCCAAAATGGAATAATTAGAACTAATGAAAGTGCTACTAAGATTGGAGATGCAAGTACTGTTATTGCATCAATATCTGAGCAAACTAACTTATTAGCTTTAAATGCTGCTATAGAAGCAGCTAGGGCAGGGGATGCAGGTAAAGGCTTTGCTGTAGTTGCAGAAGAGATAAGAAAGCTCGCGGAGCAATCTACAATATCTACTAAGACAATTGATGAAGTGGTAAAAGAACTCCAAAATAATTCCAAAGAATCTGTAGAAATAATGGAGAGAGTTTCCTTAATCCTTAAAGAGCAAGATGAGAGTATGAAAATTAGTAAAGAGAAGTATATGAATATAGCTGATGCAATTGAAGAATCTGAACATGCAGTAGAAAAGCTAAACATATCAGGCAATGATATGGCAAATATGAAAGAGCAAATAATGGATATATTACAAGATTTATCAGCAATAGCAGAAGAAAATTCAGCATCTACTCAACAAGTATCTGCATCAATGGAAGAACAGGCTGCATCGGTGGAAGAAATTTCTAATGCAAGTGAAGGCTTATCTAATTTAGCACAAGATTTACAAAAAATTATTACAAAGTTTAAAATATAGGTTTAACTTAAAGTTAATGTTTAACTTTAAATTAAGAATGGTTTAGTTAAAGCTTTCAAAGGGGTTAATGTTAAACATTAACCCCTTTGATTTTTCATTTATCTTTTGATAAGACTCCCACTTCTATAAGTGGGAGAGAAGACTTCTCTTCAGGTG
>NZ_JAETGO010000054.1 GCF_016765695.1 Sporosalibacterium faouarense
GTACGTACGGTGGTGTGAGAGGTCGGTAGATAAAATAATTATCTACCTCCTACTCGATTTGAGAATTAATTGTTAGTCATTAGAATCCTAGTTTTCTTATTTTCTCCTCCAAATCTAATTTGAAAATGTTCGGTATTTTGATTCACAGAAATATCTGGATTTATAGCTTGAAAATAGTTGTTTTGTTTTGAGTCTAAGTTATTAATATTATAAATCTCCATCTCTACAACACCACTATAGGGATCCATACTTCTAACTTTTCCAGATACCATGAAATTCCCTCCTCTGATGCAATTTTTACAAACAATTACCTATTATATATTATGCAGTTATAAAAAAATGATTACAGATTAAGCTTGTTTTAAGATAAGGGCAGCATGAAATCTGCCCTTGTTTTTTACTCTAGTTGACCAGTTCTACCTGTAGACTCAAGAGTTTGAGGAATACCATTTATTCCCCTTTCTACAGTATTTTCTGTAGTTTCTGTATAAAATCTCATTGAGTCAATAGCATCAACGTCTCTTTGCATATTCCATGGGAATACAAAAGCGTTAATTTGATTGTTGATAACTGGATATTTGTGAGAGTTATAAGTTTCAAAAATCATGTCTAGCCCGCTTTTACGTTTTTTTACTCCTGTTTTTTCATCCATAATATTCACACCCTTATAATATTTTTATGGGTAATCTAATATAATAAATTTTAATTTATTATATTAATCATATTATTTGTACATTTTCATTGAAATATTATAAAATAATAAATGGAAAGGAAATTGAAACTTAAAAATTTGAAGATTTAATATGCAATTTCCTCAATTATTTATACAAATTTAGAACTTTGCACTTTTAAAGTTTATTGGAAATTGCTTTTATAAAAGAAGTATTTTATCAATGAGAAAATAGTGTGAGTCTACAGAAGTATATTTAAATAAGATACGACAGATGAAGAAAACCAATATTTAGAATATATTTATAGAAGATTAATTCTTTAAAGATGAGAGAAAATAGAAGTACAATCAAGTGAATAGTTGTTTATAGAAGAATAAGGGAGGGGAATTTCATGAAATATGAATCAAGGATTAGGGATGAATACATAGATGAATTATTCAAAGCAATTTTAGAGCTAGAGAATATGGAAGAATGCTATAGATTTTTTGAAGATATTTGTACTATCAAAGAATTAAAATCTATTTCTCAAAGGCTACAGGTAGCTAAGCTATTAAGTGATAATAGAACCTATAGTGAAATTGAAGAAAAAACAGGAGCTAGTACAGCAACTATAAGTAGAATAAATAGATCACTGAGCTATGGTGCAGATGGATATAGTATAGCCTTAAAAAGGTTAGGACATATTAAAGATAAGTAAGGTATAACTAGGGTCAAGTTACTCTGGTTATTTTTTTATATTTTTGTGAGATTAAAGTGTGAAGAAAGGAATTAACAAACTAATAACCTGTCCTTAAAAACCTTATAACAAATATGTAATACATTATTAAGTGGACATACAAATATTAACAATATTACTATAAGGGGGTTATTAAATGTTAAGTAAAAATTTACTTACCAAAGTAACAGTAGCAGTATTGTTTGTGGCTTTAGTTATTGGTGGAATGTTTACAGGTATCCAAAACCAAGGACAAGATCTAAAGGTACAAGCTTCTGAAACAAATGCACCTAAATACGTATTCTATTTTATAGGAGATGGTTTAGGTTCAGCTCAAAGACAATTAGCAGAAATTTATTTGCAAGAAACAACGGGAGATCAATCAGCTAAGTTAAGAATTAACAGCTTACCAATTGCAGGAATTAACACTACATATTCGGCTGATACACTTGTAACTGATTCTGCAGCAGCAGGTACAGCTCTTGCCACAGGATTCAAAACAAATAATGGCATGATATCTCAAACTCCTGATGGAGAAAACGTAAAGACATTAATTGAAGCTGCAGAGGAAAAAGGAATGGCAACAGGTATTGTGTCCACTACAAGAATAACTCATGCAACTCCAGCAGTATTTGCATCCCATAATGAAAATAGAAATAATGAAAATGAAATAGCTGCTGATTTTGTTGATAGTGGAGTAGAGTACTTTGCAGGTGGTGGATATAGAAACTTTGTACCACAAGATTGGGAATGGGGTAGCTCAAAAAGAACAGATGATAGAAATTTAATATCTGAGTTCGAAGCACAAGGATATGAATACTTTTTAACAGAAGATCAAACAGAAATGTTTAGAAACTATGAACCTTCTAGAAATGACAAGATGGTAGGTTTATTTACTAGTAGTCATTTACCATATGAAATAGATAGAGTTAAGAACAATGCTACACCAAGCATAGCGGAACTAACTAAAAAAGGTATAGATTTATTGTCTCAATATGATGATGGATTCTTTATGATGGTTGAAGGTGGAAGAATTGACCATGCCTGTCATGCTAATGATCCTCAAGGATCAATTCATGATACACTGGCATTCGACAAAGCAGTTGAAGAAGCTTATGATTTCTATATGAATCATCCAGAAGAAACTTTAATAGTAGTTGTAGGAGATCATGAAACTGGAGGAATGGGTCTTGGATTTTCTCAGAATTATTGGTTAAATATTGAGCCCATTGAAAAAGCAAAAGTTTCAGTTGAAGATGTTTTAAATTATATTTATGATGGCGATAGAGAAGCATATTTTGAATATATATCTAAGAATCTTGGTTTAAACGATCTAACAGCAGAAGAAAGAGCTGAAATTGTAAAAGCTATGGATATAGTTGATAATGATGAGGATTATGATGGTAGTATATATGGGCCAGACTATTATGGATTGGTAGGAATAGCTACTACTCATATAGTATCAGAGAGAGCAAATCTACAATGGACTACTTTTGCCCACTCTGGAACACAAATACCAATGTCAGCATTAGGAGTTGGGTCAGAAAATTTTGGTGGATTTAAAGACAATACTGAAATAGCTATAACTATGGCTGATTTACTAGGATTCGAATTAACTAAATAAATTATTGATTAGAAAAGAATATTAATAGATAGCCGGGATAGTATCCCGGCTGTTTGTAATTTACTTAATACCATAATCTAAATGTAATTAGGAAGGTGCAAAGAATGAAAAAGAAAACAATGCCTCTATTTATTATTTTAGTATTAATAATTTCTATTGTTGGTTTATTTATATATGATGGGACGCCGAATAATACAGAAAAGAAGGATAATAATATTACAGAAGTAAAGGCAAAGGTCTTATCTGTAGATAATAGTGACGTGGTTAGATCGGGAATATCTAGTATTGGACATCAAAATCTCAAAGCAGAGGTAAAGGAAGGTAAATATAAAGGATATAATGTAGATGCTAAAAGTAATTTAATTGGAAAGCTAGATATGGATACTTTTGTAGAAGAAGGTGACACAATAGTTTTAGGATTGAGGGAGAAGGATAATTTAATAAAAGACGCTATAGTATTAGAGCACTATAGACATAATTGGCTACTAATAATGTTTGGAGTTTTTGTTATTTGTTTGATTTTATATGCTAGAATTATCGGAATTAAAGCTTTGTTTTCATTTATAGCTAGCTTATATGTTATTTGGGGATTTTTAATTCCTGGACTCTTAAATGGGAAAAATCCTTTAGTCCTAGCTACATTAGTACTTATGCTATTATCAGCCATAATTATCTTTTCTGTTGCTGGCTTTACTAGAAAGGGTGTATCTGCTTTTGTAGGTACAATGATGGGATTAATAATAACAATAGCTATAACAATATTCTTTGGAGAGAAACTAGGGCTTAGAGGAATGACTCAACCCTTTGCAGAGTCATTATTATTTAGTGGACATCTGAATTTAAATATGAAACATATCCTATATGCAGCCATTATTATTGGTGCTTCTGGTGCTGCAATGGATATAGCAATGGATATTACTGCATCTATGGAAGAGATAAAGAGCAAGAAGCCTGAGATTTCTACAAAGGAATTAATTCAATCAGGTTTTAATGTTGGAAGGTCTGTAATAGGTACTATGACAACTACTTTATTACTAGCCTACTCAGGAGGATATTTGACTCTATTAATGCTTTTTATGACTAAAGATTCAAGTTTTATTAGAATAGTAAATTTAAAAATAGTCTCTACTGAAATAATGAGAACAGTTGTTGGTAGTATCGGATTAGTATTAGTGGCTCCTTTAACAGCAGTATTTGGAGGTTGGATATTAACCTTTGATTTTAAAAGATTTAGAAAAACAGTTAAAACATATAACAAATCAGAAGAAATATCAGAAACAGCAGCAAGTAAGGAGTAACTTTGATTTAAGGATATGTATCTAATAGATTATTGAAAATTAATTATGGTATTTATTATGGAATAAAAGCTGGGAAAAATCTCAGCTTTTATTTAGTTTTCATAACATGAATTTTAATATTGTAGACAAGTTTCAAAATGTGATAAAATAACAGGAGAATCACATAAATTGAGGAATCATATATTTGTCAATTAGAAATATCTTTGTAGAATAAGCTGAGACTTATAAATTTATTTTTCTTCAATTGCAATGGTAAATATTATTTTATAATGTAGGTGATAGAAATGAAATCGACAAAAAAGGTTCTTATTTATTTTTTTATTTATGCTGTTTTACTACAATTTGGTTTAAAATATCTAATACCAGGAGATATTATTTATTCATATAGATTAAAGTATGATTTAGTTAAAGATAGACCTACTAATATAGAAGCTGTGCTAGAAAATATAAAGGATACTATAAAAAGAGAGAAGCTAGATAATTATGTTATTATACTAGGAGACTCTGTAGGATATAGCAATCCTGGCCCTAGTGATGCTTCTCTTGCATATTATTTTGATAAAAGAGCTGTAGAGGAAGATAAAAAATTTAGAACTTTTAATCTTTCCATGCCAGCTATGCAGACAGGGGACATATATACTGTACTACTAAAGTTGAAAGAATATGAAATATCTACAGATCATGTCATTATAAATCTTATATACTCAGGCTTTGTTGAAAGAGATCCTACACCTCCAATTGTATATTGGTTACAAGATCAATTAAAAGAGCTTGATAAAGAAGCTTTTATGGTAGCTAGACCGTACTATAATTATGATAAAAAGTGGTATGACATAGATTTTAAAAATCTAAAAAATGAAGTGGTTGAGTTTGGATATGAAAATATTTCTATTTTTAAATATAAAGATTATGTTCAGCTATATTTAAAGAATATTTATGCTAAGCTTCGCTCAAAAGATGTTGTGACAACAGTCCAACCATGGACTGAAAAATCTTTTTTAGTGGACTTACTTCAGGAGCCAATGTATCAAAAGCAATTTTCGGACAAGCCCTTTGTAATGGATGATAGTAATCCTAATATATACTTTCTAGATAAGATTATTGAAAAGCAGAAAGGAAAAGATACGTTGATATTTATGGCTGGGATCAATGAAGAGCTATTAAAAAACAATGTAGAAAGCCAAGACTTTCAGGAAAATCTAAAAAGAGTTAATAGATACTTTGAAAAGAAAGAAGTAAACTATATAGATTATAACGGTAAGATTGACACAACATGGTTCTCAGATCATGTACATCTAACCCCCAATGGATATAAGCATCTTGCTGATTCACTTTGGAAAAGAATATCTAATTGGAATTTAGATTGATATTGGAGGTTTTTAAATGTTATTTCACTCAATTGAATTTTTTACACTTTTGATTATAACAGTAATATTATTTTATTCCTTTAAAAGCAAGAGAAAGTATATTTTAGCAATAGCTAATATACTATTTTACGCTGCCTCAGGCTTTAATTACTTAATATTATTTCTAATAGTTGCCTTCATTTCATACTATGCCGCTAAAAGAATTGATAAAAGATATGGGAATATATATTTTTATATTGCAATTATTATAAATGTAACAAATCTAGTGTTCTTTAAATATACAGGCTTTATTCTTAAAAATATGAGTCGTTTTTTCGCAATAAGCTTTCCATGGGAAAATGAATTAATGGCTAAGCTAATATTGCCAGTGGGAATTTCCTTTTATACCTTTCAGTTAATAGCTTATATAGTTGATGTTAAGAGAAAAGAAATTGAACCCTGTGATAATTTCATTAAATTTTGGGTATTTATAGGTTTCTTTGGACAGCTTATAGCTGGTCCCATTATGAGAGGAAAAGAATTTTTACCTCAAATAACTAATGTAGGATCTAGTAAACTGAGACTTCAAAACTTTAAGTATGGAATAACTTATATACTAATGGGATTAGCAAAGAAAATTATATTTGCCGATTTCTTAGCAGAGAAAGCAGACTATTACTTTGGTCAAATCAATAATCTTACATTTCTAGATGGATGGTTTGCAGCCTACTTATTCGCTTTTCAGATATATTTTGATTTTTCAGCTTATAGCGAGATTGCATTAGGAATTGGATATTTATTCGGATTTAAACTTAGGTTGAATTTTAAATCTCCATATATAAGTGGAAGTTCTACTGAATTTTGGAGAAGGTGGCATATAACCCTATCCTCATGGATAAAAGATTATATTTATATTCCACTGGGAGGATCAAGGAAAGGATTTATACCTCAATTATTATTTTTAACGTTAGCTATGATGATTTCAGGGCTATGGCACGGAGCAGCTTGGACTTTCATTATATGGGGAGCATATCATGGGTTACTCGCAGCAGGACATAAAGTCTATGTAAGATTTCTTAGAAAGAAAAACATTAACTTAAAGAACAATATTATATATAAGTTAATTACAATTTTCGTTTATTTTCAACTAACTACAATAGGATGGGTATTCTTTAGGGCGGATAGCTTTACCAATGCTATTGAACTAATTAAAAGAATGTTAAATCCGTCATATATTCATTACAGTCCAGTTTATATTTTTTATTTTGCTTTTATAGCAGGATTATATTTAATACATGTTATAGAATACTATGTTCGTGAAAATGGAGTTAAAATTGGACAAATTTGGGAAGCTAGAGTGCCTGCCTTTATAAGGGCAGGGGCATATATAGCAATCCTATTCATACTAGTCTTATTTACCAAAACTCAGCAAAGTAGTTTTATATATTTCCAATTTTGATAATAATCTATAAGAATTTATCTTTATCAAATGCATTCTGAGAATTAATTCAAGCATAGAGGATATATATTTGAGTGCAAATCAAGATTATGGTTAATTTGTAAATATTTAATTTCAGCAACATTTGAATCTACAACATAATAATGACTAAATTTTAAATATCCCATTGAGTAGTTATAATAAACTATGATATGGGATTATTTTGACTGTTGAAATCTCCTTATATTATATAAGAAGTAATTAAACATAAAAAAATCAACCACTCTTTAAAAAATATATTATAAAATTAAATATTCACTACTGAAACTCCCCACGAGACTTAATGTGTAATTGTTAATTCTAAAATCTTTTTCATAAATGAAGTAATTAATAGTTAAATGCATTAAGGCTTACTAGGGTTACAACTAATATAAAAGAGGGAAGAGAAGAAGAGTTAGTCTATATGTCTATTTAACTAGTAGTTTTTTATCTTGTAATATTTTGTTGTATTGGGCTAGTGCATTGTCTAGCTTTTGACTTTCCTTAATAACGCGCTTGTTTGTTAAATCACCATTGTTTTCTTCTAGAATTTTGTATAGATCTTTTCTTAGTTTTTCGATCAACTCTATCGTTTTCACTAAATCATTCATCGTATACCCCCCATTTTGTTTTTCTACACATATAGACAATTTTTCTCCTTCTTTTCCCTCTAATATAAAATTGTATTAAAAAAAACCTCGATTGAGGGAAAATCGTTCAAATTTTTTACTGATATGTCGCGTTTATTGTCAAAATTGTAAATAATATCCTGAACACAAGTGAAATCTTATAAAATGAATGTCGAAAAAAGAGTGTTTTGAAATAAATGTAAAAAAAAGTAATTAAAGAATGAAATTATATGATTGACATATAAAAGAACATATAATATACTTAAAACAAATATTACGTAAAATGAAATATTCAAAGGATGAATTAAACATGGAACAAGATAAAGTAATTAAAATTATACTTGATAATATGAAAAAGCTTTTCTATCCGGAAGAATGGCTTGAAATTGATATAAAGCTATCAAAATCTGAACTATTTGCCATGCTGATTGTCGACAGATATGGTGAAGTTATCATGAGTAAGATATCTAATGAAATAAATATTTCAATGAGTACAGCATCAGGTATAGTAGATAGATTAGTTAAGAAAAAATATTTAAAGAGAGAAAGAAGCGATTTAGACAGAAGAATTGTTCTAATAAAATTAACAAAAAAAGGACAAAATACAATTGAAACTCTTAAAAAAAGTATTAATAAATATTTGAATATCATATATGAATCATTAACTGATGAAGAGATTAAGGTTTTAACCAATGTTCTCATAAAGGTTATGGATGCACTTAGCAAAAGTAATGAAGAGAAAAATACACAGAATAAAGAGAAATCAAAAGTTGAGAAAATAGAGATAGAATAAAGCCCATAGATAAATGGGCTTTATAAGAAGGGGATACTTCGTCATACGTAATATTCACCACAAGAAATAAAAGGAGGGTGTTTTATGAGAATAATATTATATACTGGAAAAGGTGGAGTAGGTAAGACAAGTGTTGCAGCAGCTACAGCAATTAAAAGTGCAAAGAGTGGTAAAAAAACACTGGTCATTAGTGCTGACCCAGCCCATAGTTTAGGAGATGCCTTAGATATACAGTTGAAATCAGAGCCGATAGAAATTATGGATAATATGTGGGCTCAAGAAATAAGTTCATTATATGAGATGGAGAAGGGATGGAAAAAGGTTCAAGATTATTTAACAGCATTATTCACTTCTAAAACAGTGAAGGATATAACTACAGAAGAGTTAACTATTTTCCCAGGTATGGAAGATTTATTGAGCTTGTTGAGAATTTTAGATTATTATAAAAGCAAAACATATGATGTAGTTATAGTAGACTGTGCACCTACGGGGGAAACATTAAAGCTTTTGAGTTTCCCAGAAATGCTTAGATGGTGGATGGAGAAGCTATTCCCAATTAAACGTAAAGCTGTTAAAATTATTAAGCCTGTAGCACAACCTTTATTAGGAATACCTATTCCAAATGATTCTGTCATGGGAGAGGTTGAAAACTTATATAGAAATTTAGATGAAATGAGAAATATATTCACTGACAAAGAAGTAACAAGTATAAGAATTGTAGTTAATCCCGAAAAGATGGTAATTAAGGAAGCACAACGAAGTTTCACTTACCTAAATATGTATGATTTCAACGTTGATGCTGTTATGGTTAATAGGGTAATATCTGATGATATTAATGATGGGTATTTAGATACGTGGAAGACTATTCATAAAAAATATTTAAAAACTATCGAAGAAAGCTTCTCTCCCATACCCATATATAAAGCACCTTTATTTGATAAAGAGGTTGTAGGTCTAAAAATGCTGTCAAAAATGGGAGATACTATTTTTAAATCAGAAAATCCGACAAGTATCAAATATAATGATAGAGTACAAAAAATTGAGAAACAAGGAGAAGAGTATATTTACTCAATATATACACCTTTCTTAAAGAAAGAAGATTTATCTCTAAATCAAAAAGGTGATGAAGTGATTATTAGAGCAGGTAATATTAAAAGAAATATAACTCTTCCTCGTATACTGATAAACTTATCCATTAAAGGTGCTAAATTTGAAGAAGATAGATTGAAGATACGTTTCGGGAGTGATAAAGATGAATAAGAATATAATAAAAAACTTAATGATTATGAAATTGAAGGCTGTAGATAAAGTTCTAAATGAAATAACAACTATATCTAAAACTCCAGTAACAAAAATATATGATGATTTTGTAAATACTGTAAACGAAGCAACGGAAGGTTATTTTAGAGGAAAAGATATTAAGTCTAAGAGTGATAAAAAAGACGGCGGAATTACAAATATAGAAATTAATTAATGGGTAGCTATGTAATAAAAAAAAGTAGCAGATCTGCTACTTTTTTTATTGCATAAAAGTATAGCCAGCGAAGCTATAGATTACTTATTGTAAAAACAAAATATGCTATATAACAATAAGTTTGGTATATGCCTATACAAAAAGATTCTATGCATAATGATAATCGAATATACCAAATATTTCAAGGGAAAATTGTAAAATTATTGTTAGGAATTTAAGTAAATACATGGATAATGTTGGTATTTCAATACTTTAAGATGTCAATTTGTTGATAAAAATTAATGAAGTATAAGGATGAATATAATAGCATAAGACAAAGTGAATAAAATATTAATTAAGAAATCAAAAGCTAGAAGTAAAATTTCGAAAATCAAAAAAATTAAATGCTATAATTAAGATATATATTTGAATAAGACGATGCACTTAAGCCACTTTTATGTATCGGGTATGAATATATATTATAATAAGTAGGAATTAAGGGAGGGATATAAATGGGTGAAGGTAATGAAAGGAAGATAGAAGTAGTTAATTATAGCTCAGATTGGAAGAAGATATATAATGAGGAATCAAAGAAGATAAATGAAATAATGGGGTATATAATAAATGAAAGTCACCATATAGGCAGTACTGCTATACCAGGGATTAAGGCTAAGCCTGTTATAGACATATTGATTATAGTAGAAGATATTAAAGAAGTAGACAAATATGATTTACAGATGAAGGAATTAGGGTATGTCCCAAAGGGTGAATACGGAATTAAAGGAAGAAGATTTTTTATGAAGGGTGGTAACAACAGAACCCATCATGTTCATATATATGAAGTTGGTAATGAAGAAATAGAAAGACATATAAATTTTAAAGATTACTTAATTAGTCATCCTGATAAAGCAAAACAATACTCTGAGTTAAAAGAAAAACTAGCTCAAGAACATACTTATGATATAGACGGATATATAGAGGGTAAGAGTAAATTTATTAAAGAGATAGATAAGAAAGCTAAAGTTTGGAAAGAGGATAAATATGATAGTTAATCTTAATGAGAATTGAATTAGTTTTAATTCTTTAATGAATATCTAAAATAGAATATATAGATTCAAAAATTGATTTTAGCATATAAGTTACATATTAGAATAGAACCTTATACTACACTGATAGATAATCAGCAAGTTAGGGTTCTGTTTTTATGTTATTAAGGTTAGAATATAAAAGTAAACCTCTAAGAATTAACAATATTTAATCCTATAATAGACCTTCAATAGAACAAGAGTTTGATATATAATAGGGATATGATAAAAAAGAACCACCAATAGAGAGGAGCAAAGGATAATGGATTTTTTAAAAGGCCTTAATGATAAACAAAGTGAAGCCGTACAGACAGTAGATGGTCCTTTACTTGTCTTAGCAGGGGCAGGTAGTGGTAAAACAAGAGTGTTGACCCACAGAATAGCATACTTAATTGAAGAATGTGGAGTATTACCTCAAAGTATACTTGCTATAACCTTCACTAATAAAGCTGCTAAAGAAATGAAGGAGAGAATAGATAGATTAATTGAAAATAGAGTAGATAGAATGTGGGTAGGAACATTTCACTCCATGTGTGTTCGAATATTAAGAAGGGATATTGATAAGCTTGGATATAATTCTAACTTCGTTATATTCGATACCACAGACCAAAAAACTGTAATGAAAAGCTGTATAAAAGAGCTTAATTTAAATGAAAAGCTTTATGATCCAAATGCAATGATATATTTTGTGAGTGGTCAAAAGGATAAGCTTATAGAACCAGATGAGTACATAAATGCAAACTATAATGACTTTAGAGAGAGACAAAGAGGAGAAATATACGAACTTTATCAGAAAAAACTAAAGAGCAATAATGCTCTAGACTTTGATGATTTAATAAATAAAACAGTAAAGCTATTTCAAGAATATCCTCAAGTGTTAGAATTCTATCAGAAAAAATTCCAGTATGTTCTTGTAGATGAGTATCAAGATACTAACAAAGCTCAATATGAATTAGTAAGACTTCTATCAAAGAAACATATGAATATATGTGTGGTTGGCGATGATGACCAATGTGTACTTGAAGATATGAAAGTTCTAACTCCTCAAGGGGATGTAGCTATTAGTGATCTAAAAGAAGAAAATCAAGTCATATGTGGTTCAGGTCACGGAAAAACTATGACTGGATATATAAATAAAAAAATAAAGAAAGAGTATAAGGGTCCAGTTATAAGGGTTAAGACAAAAACTGGCAGGGAAGTAAAAGCAACTCCAAACCATATAGTTTTTGGTAAGCTGAATCCCCAACCTAATGTCCACTATGTTTATTTAATGTATAAAAAGGATTTTGGATATAGAATAGGGCAGACTCAAGGGGTAAGAAGTAGAAAAGATGAAATAATTAATGGATTGCATGTAAGGTTAAACCAAGAGCATGGAGATAAAATGTGGATATTAAAGGTTTGCACAGATAAAAGTGAAGCAACCTATTATGAACAACTATTCTCTTTTAAATATGGAATTCCTACAACGGTATTCCATGATAAAGGAAGAAGTCTCACGCTATCCCAGAAGTATATAGATAAAATATTTGATGAAATAAATACAGAGGAATCCGCAATTGAGTTGATGAGGGATTTAATGCTTTTTGAAGAATATCCTCACCATATACCTAATGCTGTAATTCGAGGTGACTCTATTAGAAGAATTGCTAATATAAACTTTTTTAATGGAAGACCAACAGGAAAAGAATCAGGATGGAATAGTCATAGAATATCCTTGAATACCTCGGGAGATGAACTAAAAAATAAAGTTGTAAATTCAGGATATCCAGTGAGGGATGGCAAAAGAAACACATGGAGAGTAGAAACGGAAAGAGTAGATTATGACGAAGCTAATAAGTATGTAAAGAAACTATTGCAGGTGCATGATGAGCTAGAGGTTGTAAAAAAAGCAAGATTGACTGAGGATAAGAGTTTCTATTATATGCCTATATCTCATTTGAGACCTTCCATGAGTATAGCAATTATTAATGACAATAAAATTATTGAGGATATAGTAACAGAAGTAACATTTGAAGATTATAATGGTCATGTTTATGACATCTCTGTTCCCCATCACAGACATTATATTTGTAATGGTATTGCGGTTCATAACTCAATCTACGGATGGAGAGGTGCAGATGTAAGGAATATTCTGGATTTTGAAAAGGATTTTCCTAATACAAAGGTTATAAAGCTTGAGCAGAACTATCGTTCAACTAAAAATATTCTAAACGCAGCCAATCATGTAATTGATAATAATAATGAAAGAAAAAGTAAGAGACTATGGACTGCTAAAGATGAAGGTAATTCAATTAAGATTTATGAGGCAATGAATGAACATGATGAAGCTAGCTATATAGTAAAAAATATAAGGCAGATATGTAATGAAGACGAAAAGGAATACTCCGACTTTGCAATGCTGTATAGAACAAATGCTCAGTCCCGTGTATTAGAGGAAGCGTTAATGAAATCCAATATTCCCTATAGGATAGTAGGAGGACTTAAGTTCTATGATAGAAAGGAAGTTAAGGATATCATAAGCTACTTAAGATTGGTTCAAAACCCTGTGGATGATGTTAGCTTAAAGAGGATTATAAATGTTCCCAAAAGAGGCATTGGAAAAAGAACTGTTGAGAAAATTGAGGATTATAGTATTGAAAAGGGAGAAAGCATATACAGTGTGATTTTAGATATTGAAGACGTACCAGACTTATCCCATAGAGCTATGTCAAAGGTGAAAAGCTTTGCTACTATGATAGGAAAATTTATAGCTATGAAGGAGCTAATAGGGGTTAAAGAGCTTATAGAGAATGTAATAAGTTCAACAGGATATGTAGACCAATTAAAGCAAGAAGATACTATAGAGGCTCAATCAAGAATAGAAAATATTAACGAGTTTGTATCTGTAGCCATAGACTTTGAAAAGAATAGTGAAATAAAAACTTTGGAAGAGTTCTTAGCCAATATATCATTACTATCAGATATTGATAAAACTGATGATAATATGGAAAACTCTGTAACTCTTATGACTCTACATAGTGCTAAGGGACTTGAATTTCCAGTTGTTTTCTTAACTGGACTTGAAGATGGACTATTCCCTTCTTCTCGAGCATTTACCAGTGAAAATGACTTGGAAGAGGAGAGAAGACTTTGCTATGTGGGTATAACTAGAGCTGAAGAGAAACTTTTTATGACTCACTCAAGCATAAGAACTTTATATGGTAAAACAAAATATAATATAGCTTCTAGATTTTTAGACGAAATACCAAATGAGTTAATAGACAATGGTGAAGGAGATAATACTAATAAGAGAAACAATAGAAAAAATACTTCAAATAGTGGAAAGAGTACTTTCAGTCAGAAAAAATATTTTGCTGGATACACTGCTGAAAGCATGCAAAAAGCTAAGCCTAAGAGTACAAGTAATAATGGTGAAGTTAAACTAGGTATGAAAATAAGACATAAAGTATGGGGAGAAGGTACAATAGTTCAAGTTAAAGGACAGGGTGAAAAAACTGAAGTAACAGTTGCCTTTGAAAAGCAAGGTATTAAAAAGCTTATGCTGGCCTTTGCGCCTGTTGAGATTCTTTAGAACTGATTTTTTCTTAAGACTCCCACTTCTATAAGTGGGAGGGAAGACTTATCTTCAAGTGGAGTAGAATCTCCATCTGAAGCCCTGATATTCTATCAGTTCACTTATTAAAGTTACTCATATAATTAAAGTTAAAGAATAAAGTAAAATAATCATTGGCGAATATCTTAGAATTTAAGGAAATTGCATATTTCATAAATTCAAGTCAGTAATTTCAGTTAAGGGAGAAGGTGTTAGATTGGATAAAATGCAAAGAATGAAAGAATTAGTTAAAGAATTGAATGAATTAAGCTACTATTATTATACAATGGATAAACCAAAGGTTAGTGATAAAGAATACGATAAGCTTTATAACGAGCTATTATCCTTAGAGGAAGAACTAGGAGAAGTTCTTCCAAACTCTCCAACCCAGAGGGTAGGAGATGAACCATTAGATAAATTCGAAAAGCATAAGCATTTAGGGAGACTTTTGAGTTTAGATAAGGGTCAAAGTATTGAAGAGTTGAGAAGTTGGGATGAGAGAGTAAGAAGGTTAATAGATCAATATAATGGATCAAATGAGGATAAATTACCGGAACCTACGTATATATTAGAGTATAAATTTGATGGATTAACTCTAAATCTTACATATAGAGAGGGAGTTTTGACTCAAGGTGCAACCAGAGGAAATGGTGAAATAGGAGAAGCTATATTACCTCAAATAAAGACAATAAAATCTATTCCTTTAAATATAGATTTTAAAGGCACTATTGAAATACAAGGGGAGGGATTAATGCCTTTATCAGCCCTTAAAAAGTATAATGAAACGGCAGATGTACCCCTTAAGAATGCTAGAAATGGAGCAGCAGGAGCCTTAAGAAACCTAAATCCAAAGGTTACAGCAAAGAGGAATTTAATTGGATACTTTTATAATGTAGGCTACATTGAAGGGAAGAGCTTTGATACTCACCTTGAGATGCTAGATTTTTTAAAGGAAAATAGACTTCCGGTGAGTGATTATATTAAAATCTTCCATAGTATTCAGGGAGTAATAGATGAAATAGAGGAGATTAAAGAAACTAGAAGTGGACTAGATATTTTAACTGATGGAATGGTAATTAAAATCAATGATATGAAAACTAGAGATGCATTGGGATATACTCAAAAATTCCCTAGGTGGGCTATTGCCTTTAAATTTAAGGCAGAAGAAGTTACAACAGAGCTATTAGGTATACAATGGAATGTTGGTAGGACAGGAAAAGTGACACCATCTGCATTACTAGAGCCGGTAGACATAGGAGGAGTAACTGTACAGCGAGCTACTCTTAATAATTGGGATGATATACAAAGAAAGCAAGTTGCCTTGGGATGTAGAGTGTGGTTAAGAAGATCAAATGATGTTATACCAGAGATTATGGGCGTAGTAGAAGAAAGTTGTGAAGATTCCAAGGAAATAGAGAAGCCAAAGGAATGTCCAGCTTGTGGCAGTGAATTAGTTCAAGATGGAGTACATATATTCTGTCCTAATTCTCTATCATGTAAGCCACAGTTGGTATCTAGACTTGTCCATTTTGCCAGTAGAGATGCTATGAATATTGAAGGATTTAGCGAAAAAACTGCTGAACAATTGTACGAAGAACTTGAACTTACAGATATTCCCAATATATATGAGCTCAAGTTTGATGATTTAGTTAAGCTAGAAAGGTTTGGAGATAAGAAGTCTCAGAACTTATTAGATGCTATAGAGAAAAGTAAGGATTGTTCACTAAGCTCATTTATATATGCATTAGGAATTCCTAATGTAGGCAAAAGAACGGCCTCGGATCTAGTAGAAAACTACAAATCCTTAGACAATATCATGGAAGCAACTAAGGAAGAGTTAATAAATATTCCTGATATAGGCGGTATTGTTGCAGATAGCATTATTGAATTCTTCAATGATGAAAGAATACTTGGTAGCATAGAAAAGCTCTTAGAAGAGGGAGTAAGCCCTAAATATGAAGAAGAAGAGGTTTTATCAGATACTATATTTACTGATAAAAAAGTTGTGGTTACAGGAACATTAGAAGGAATAAGTAGAAAAGAGGCTAAAGATATTGTAGGAAAACTTGGTGGAACAGTAACTGGAAGTGTAAGCAAGAACACTGACTTTGTTATTGTTGGTGAGTCACCAGGGTCTAAAGCAGATAAAGCAAGGGAGTTAGGTGTAAGGATAATTGAGAACGAAGAGTTTATAAGTATACTTAAGGACAGCAAGATACTCTAGATTTACTATATATTTTTAAAAATCTATATAATGAAGTAATTAAAAATTAATCCTGCACAAATCTATAATTATGAAAGTTATAACATTCATTTTGAGATAAAATTTATGGAGAATTATAATGTGTTTTATTTAATTGTACAGTTTTGAAAACCAGTCATATAAAACCAGTCATATGCATAAAATGTATATAACTTAATTTATTTATACAAGTATCTAATATCTACTTAAAAGAAAAAGCTGGAGGGATACCCTTCCAGCTTTTAAAGTTATACTCATGTTTTGTCTGAAGAATATAATAATTTTTTTAGGCTAAGTAGGATTCTATTAAACATCCATTTTACCCTGTGTTATATAGGAAAGATAAATTATATCAATGACTAGTTTTGTAGAATTTGTTACAAATATTTAAACTACAAAAGAGTGCATAACCATTGAAATTTTCCGAAAATTATTGTATTATAGTAAAGTAACTTAACTTGTCGAAAAGATAAAAATTGTCACCACGCATGTATGAATAATCATTTTTTTAAAAATTCTTCAGAGGCATTTTAAAAAATAATTAGATGCCTTTATACCTCTGAATAGGACAAGCATCTATTCGTAAAAGCCTATCTTGGCAAATGTTAATAAACGATTAATTATATTACAAAAAATTAATATGCCTTATAATGCTTAATTTATCAAAGGTTTCATAGAGGTTGACATTCACACAATTACGTGAACTTGTATAATGTTTGAAAATTTTGTATATTTAAGTTACATGCAATTTTTTATTTTCGGACAATTCAGACTAGACAATAAAATGCAGTTATTAATAGATAAAAATGCAATAGTTTCAATTAATTATAAGAAAATTATACCCTGTTATATTTTTCTTAAACGTAACAAAAGATAAGAGTTTTATATTTTCAATTAAGTTTGAATTTATAATAAGCTTTAATTTTAAGGGGGTGAAGGAGCAAGATATTAAGTATCTTTTATTATTTTAACGCTTTAATATTTTAATTACATGTTTAAAGTTTTATCTTTTTAGTTTTACTATTATTTTGATGGAGGTGTTTGTGTAAATGGGAAGATATGTTCTTAAAAGATTTGGTTTAATGATTATTACTGTTTGGGTTATTGCAACTTTAACATTTTTCTTAATGCATGCAATCCCAGGGGATCCACTTTCAACCGATAGAGGGATGCCACCTGAAGTAAGAAAAAATATTGAGGCGAAGTATCATTTAGATAAACCGCTGATGATACAATATGCGTACTATATCAAAGATTTATTACACGGAGATTTAGGATTGTCTCTTAAGTATAAGACCAGGACAGTTAACTCAATGCTTATGAATGGGTTACCTGCATCAGCTAAGGTTGGACTATTAGGAATGCTGATAGGTGTTTCAGTAGGAATTTTCCTTGGAATTATAGCAGCGTTAAATAATAAAGGATTCTTAGACTATTTGGTTATTTTTATAGCAATATTAGGTATGTCAGTTCCGAGTTTCGTATTCGCTTCTGTGTACCAGTATTTCATTGGAGTTAAATTGTTGTGGCTACCGGTTGCGGGATGGGAAGGACCTAAGTACTTAATCCTACCAGTTGCTTCAATGGCTACCTTCTATATAGCAAGTTATGCAAGATATATGAAGACTTCTATGATAGAGGTAATGGGTTCAGACTATGTTGTTACAGCGAAGTCAAAAGGATTATCTCATACAGCAGTTATTATTAAGCACGTATTGAGAAATGCAAGTGTGCCAATTATTACTTTCATTGGACCATCATTAGCTACTTCAATTGTAGGTTCATTCGTTATTGAGAGTATATTCGGTGTACCTGGAATTGGTAAATTCTTCGTTGACAGTGTTAAACAATATGACTATACAATGATACTTGGTACTACGCTATTTACTTCTATACTAGTAGTTTTAGGTTACTTCATTAGTGATATGCTTTATGGAGTAGTAGATCCAAGAATTAGATTAGATAAGTAATGAAATTAGATTTATAAGGAGGGAATAAGAAATGGCGGAATTAAATAAGGAAAAATTTCAAACCGTTGGTAAAGACCTTGCTCAATCACAAAGTATTAGTAGACCAAGTATAACTTACTGGAAAGATGCTTGGAGAAGACTTAAGGAAAATAAGGTAGCTATGGTAGCTATGGTTGTATTAATTCTTTTAGCAATAATGGCATTTGCAGGTCCAGCGATGAGACCTTTTGATTATAAAACTGGAGATATATTAGATTTCAATCAAAAGCCAGGTAGTTTACACTGGTTCGGTACAGATGATATTGGTAGAGACTTATGGGTAAGAGTATGGAGGGGAGCTAGACTTTCCCTATTTATCGGATTAACAGTTGCTATTGCTAATATAGTTTTAGGTATATTATATGGTGGTGTTTCAGGATATATTGGCGGAAGAACTGACCTTATTATGATGCGTATTTGTGAGATATTAGGATCTATTCCATATCTAATAAGGGTTATTATGATCATGGTTATTCTGGGGTCTGGTGTAGGAACCGTAATCCTCGCTATGACTGTTGCAGGATGGGTTGGTACAGCCCGTATGATTAGAGGTCAGGTATTACAATTGAAAGAAATGGAATTTGTTATGGCTGCTAAAACTTTAGGAGCAGATACAAGTAGAATTATATTAAAGCACTTAGTTCCAAACACAATGGGTATTCTTATAGTTAACTTAACATTTAGAATTCCTTCTGCTATATTTGGTGAAGCATTCTTAGGATATATAGGTATGGGTGTTGAACCTCCAGAGCCTAGCCTTGGAATCTTATCACAAAAAGGAACAAATATGATATTAATTGAGCCTTACCAATTAGCATCACCAGCGATTGTTATTAGTTTACTGATGCTTGCGTTTACGATGCTAGGTGAAGGACTTAGAGATGCGCTAGATCCAAGACTTAGAAAGTAAGGAGGTTGAAATAGATGGGTAAAGATAACAGAAAGATACTATTAGATGTTAAAGATTTAAGTGTATCCTTTGACACTTATGCTGGAGAAGTTCAAGCTGTTAGAGGAAATAGTTTCTATGTAAGAAAAGGTGAAGCATTAGGAATAGTTGGTGAGTCAGGTTCAGGTAAGTCTGTTACTGTAAAATCTCTAATCAAACTACTTCCAATGCCTCCTGCAAGAATAAAAACTGGTACTGCTATGTTTAACGGAAAAGACTTAGTTAAAATGTCAGATAAGCAATTAGAATCAATTCGTGGTAGTGAAATAAGTATGATTTTCCAAGATCCTATGACATCCTTGAACCCAACAATGAAGGTTGGATCTCAAATAATGGAAGGTCTTATTAAACATCAGAAAATGAGTAAAAAAGAAGCAAGAGAGAAAGCTATAGAAATGCTTAGATTAGTTGGTATTCCAACTCCTGAAAAGCGTATAGACCAATATCCACATGAATTTAGTGGTGGTATGAGACAAAGAGGTATGATAGCTATAGCATTAGCATGTAATCCAAAGCTGTTAGTTGCTGACGAACCTACAACAGCTTTAGATGTTACAATACAAGCTCAAATCCTTGACCTTATGAAGGATTTACAAGAAAAAATGGAAACTTCTATCATATTAATTACCCATGACCTTGGTGTAATAGCAGATGTTGCTGAAAGAGTTATTGTTATGTATGGTGGACTTATAATGGAAGAAGGATCTATAGATGACGTATTCTATAGACCACAGCATCCATATACATGGGGATTATTAAAATCAGTTCCTAGATTGGATAATAAGGCTAAAGAGAGACTTATTCCAATAGAAGGTACACCACCGGATCTATTTAGTCCTCCTGAAGGATGTCCTTTTGCGGCTAGATGTGAATATGCTATGCCAATATGTAAGGAACAAATGCCAGAGAGAACTTCAGTGAGTGAAACTCATTCTGTATTCTGCTGGTTACAACATGATATGGCTCCAAATGTTGTAAATCCTGTAATTGAAGGGAGGGGTAAGTAATGGCAACTAAAGATCTATCACAAGCTAAAAACTTAATTGTTACTAAAAACCTTAAAAAATACTTTGAAGTAGGTAGAGGACAAATATTAAAGGCTGTGGACGGAGTTAGTCTTTCAATAAAAAAAGGTGAAACTTTAGGTCTAGTTGGTGAGTCTGGCTGTGGTAAAACTACTGTTGGTAGAACTTTAATTAGACTTTATGATGCTACTGATGGAGAAGTTATATTTGATGGAATGAATGTTCATAAATTAGGTAAAAAAGAACTTAAAAAGTTCACAAGTAGAGCTCAGATGATATATCAGGATCCATATGCTTCATTAAATCCACGTATGACTGTTGGAGATATTATAGCTGAGGGTCTAGATGTACACGGACTTTATAGTAATAAAAAAGAAAGAATGGAAAAAGTATATAAAGTGCTTGAGATTGTTGGTCTTAATAAAGAACATGCAAATAGATTCCCTCACGAGTTCAGTGGTGGACAGAGACAACGTATCGGTGTTGCTAGAGCATTAGTTCTAGAGCCTGACTTTATTGTATGTGATGAGCCTATTTCAGCTCTTGACGTATCCATTCAGGCTCAGGTTGTAAACTTACTTGAAGACCTACAAAATGAATTGGGATTAACATATCTATTTATTGCCCATGACTTAAGTATGGTTAAGCATATATCTGATAGAATTGCAGTTATGTATTTAGGTTCTGTAATGGAATTAACATCAAGTGAAGCATTATATGAAGAACCATTACACCCTTATACTCAAGCTCTACTTTCTGCTATTCCAATTCCGGATCCAGAAATAGAGAGAAATAGAAATAGAATATTACTTGAAGGTGATGTACCAAGTCCTATTAATACACCTCCAGGATGTAAATTCCAAAACAGATGTAGATACGTAAAAGATATCTGTAGAAAAGAAGCTCCTGTATTAAAAGAAGTTAAACCAGGACATCACGTTGCTTGTCATTTAGTAGACTAATCTAGATATAGATTAAGATTTATATATGCGACTCCAGTTTCTAAAGAGATTGGAGTCGTTTATTTTTTTGCTATATATGTTAAAAAATTACAAATAATTAATTATATTACAAAAATATAATAGGAACTGGAGTAGTGATAATTACTATATCCTAATAAAGAATTGTATGAAAAAACGAAACAAATGTTGAGAATATTCAGAATATTAAATATATTAATAACAACAAAACATATCACTAATATTAGCGTAACTGTATAAACAACTAAATGAATGGGAGGAGGTAGATAAAGGATTAGATAGTAGCATTAATAAAAAGGTAAAGTGCATATTGTGAGTTTTTACTGAAATATTTTATTACTCACTATGCAGTTATCTCAGACAAAATATTTGGAGGTGCTAAGTAATGGGGAAATATGTATTAAAAAGATTTGGGCTAATGATTGTTACTCTTTGGGTGGTCGCCACAATAACTTTTTTCTTGATGCATGCCCTACCGGGAGACCCTCTTACTACTGATAAGGGACTAACTCCTGAAGCCAGGGCAAACCTTGAAGAAAAATATGGACTTAATAAGCCTTTAATAAGTCAATATGGAATTTATATGAATAATCTTTTACATGGAGATTTAGGAATATCACTAAGGTATAAGACCAGAACAGTTAACTCTATGCTCATGAATGGGTTGCCTGCATCGGCAAAGGTTGGATTTTTAGGTAGCATAATTGGAATATCTATAGGTATAGTAATGGGAATAATTGCAGCATTAAATAACAAAAAATTTTTAGATTATTTTGTTATTTTTATAGTAGTTCTCGGGGTTTCTGTACCTGGATTTGTATTTGCATCAGTATATCAATATTTCTTTGGAGTAAAGCTTAGAGTTCTTCCAGTAGCTGGATGGGAGGGAATAAAATATATGATACTCCCAATTGCATCGCTAGCAACTTTTTTTATAGCAACATTTGCTAGATTTACGAAAACGTCAATGTTAGAAATAATGGGATCAGATTATATAGAAACAGCTAAATCTAAGGGACTATCTAACACAACAGTAATTTTTAAACATGTATTAAGAAATGCAAGTATACCAATTATTACTTTTTTAGGACCTTCATTGGCTACTTCTGTTGTAGGCTCCTTTGTTATAGAGAGTATATTTGGTGTACCTGGCATTGGACAATTCTTTGTTACAAGTGTTCAGCAATATGATTATACAATGATTCTTGGAACAACTCTATTTACCTCTGCATTAGTGATTGTTGGATATTTTATCAGTGATATGCTTTATGGTGTAGCGGATCCAAGGATCAGAATAGACAAGTGATAGAATTAATGGGGAAGAAGAGCAGATAGATGTATTAAATCCAAGATTTAGAAAATGATTAATCGTTCGTTTAGTATAAGTGGTAATAGAATTTTAAAAATAGTTTGTAAAAAAAAGACTTCGGTAATAAAATTGAAGTCTTTTTTTGTTTTGAAAAATAAATTGTTGGAAATAAAAGGTTTTAATCACATTTAGTTATTTTACATAAAAAGTACTATCATTTGGAGAGAATAATTAGAAAATGACTATAAAATAAAGGAGGTCTATTATGAAAGTAAGTAAATGGATAATTTTATTACTAGTTTTTGCATTACTGTTCACATTATCATTATCAGGTTGTGCACAGGATGAAGAACCAGAAGATCAAGATCAAGACAATGATAATCCCAATGATGAAGATGAAGGAGAAATGGCAGAAAATCAGCTGCTTAAGGTAAATCTATCGGCAGAGCCTCCATGTTTAGACCCACAATTAAGTACAGATACAACTTCAAGTGAAATTCTTCAGGATACATTAGAAGGAATTATTAGAATGGACCAATCAGGTCAGGTTGTAGAGGGGTCAGGAATGGCAGAAAGTTGGGATATTAGTGAAGATGGTACAGTATACACATTCCATTTAAGAGACGCTAAATGGGACGATGGGACTCCGGTAACAGCTGGAGATTTTGAATATGGATGGAAAAGATTATTGAATCCAGACACAGCATCTGATTACACTTTTATGGCATATGATATAGTAAATGCAGAAGAGTATTCAACTGGAACAGTAACTAATCCAGATGAAGTTGGAGTTAAGGCCACAGATGATAAGACATTAGAAGTAACTCTAAAGGCACCTAATCCAGTATTCATAAGTAAGTTACAGCATAGTACTTTCTTCCCATCTAGAGAGGATTTAGTTGATGAATATGGTGATAGATATGCTTCAGAAGCTAATTTAACACCATCATGTGGACCATTTAAGGTTACAGAGTGGGCTCATGAATCTAAGATTGTATTAGAAAAAAATGATGAATATTGGGATGCAGATGCAGTTAAGCTAGATAGAGTTGAGTTTTCTATGTTAACAAATTCAAACTCACTTATGGGACAGTATAAAACTGAACAATTGGATTATGTAACAGTACCATCTCAATTCTTAGATCAATATAAAGATGAGCTACAAAGATATAATACAGCAGCTACTTATTATTATTTGTTTAATAATGAAAACGAGTATTTAAAGAACACTAAATTACGAAAAGCAATAAGAATGGCTATAGATCAAACTAAGGTTTATGACACATTAGCACAAGGTATGACTGATTCCGCATATGCATGGATACCACCTGGAATTCCTGGATACGATGGAAAGACGTTCCGTGAAATAGCTGGAGAGACCTTATTTGATGATATTGGAACTGGAGCAACAAAGGATGAGGTAGTACAATTAGTTGAAGAGGCAGCTAGTGAACTAGGTGTAACTGCAGATGATTTGGATGGTAAAATTTCATATTTAACTGGTGATACTGATTCATCACTTAAGTATGGAGAAGTTTACCAACAAATGATTTCTGAAAATGCTGGATTAGATACAGGAATAGAGCAAGCTACTTGGAAGGTAAGGCTTGATAGATTTTCAGAAGGTGACTTTACAATGGCTGCAATGGGCTGGATTGGTGACTATAATGACGCTATGACATTTATGGATCTATTTTTAAGTGATTCTCCACAAAATAGAGCTAGATATAAGAATGAAGAATTTGATAGCTATGTTCATGATGCAATGGAAGTATTTGATCAAAAAGAGCGTGTAGATGCTATGGTTGCAGCGGAAAAAATATTCATAGAGGATATGCCAATAGCACCATACTCCTATGGTACTGAAATTTATGTTCAAAGACCTTATGTTAAGGATATAGTTAGACTACCGCTTCAAGTATATGACGGAAAGAAATGGGCATATGTATTAGAACATTAAAATTTATAATTATAGGCCAACGCGTCAAGCGTTGGCTTTTTGTTTTACTAAATTAACAAGAAAAGGAAAAAGATTACATAAAGTTAATGAAATTAGTAATTAAGTTACAAAAAATTCTGAAAAATATAACGAGGACTTAATCTATCTAACAAAACTGTAATATAACCCATTTTTACCAAAATTTATAATACAATAAACTTACTAATCAAATTATTCTAAATTTTCAGAAAATAATTTCGGTTTTAATAATTTGTTATAGCTATAAACAAGTAGAAAACAAATAGTTACTTATATTTAGAATTGATGGAACAGTATTCATTCTACAGTGCTTAATAAAAGATTAGACTTTCTTAACATATTTTAACAGAATTTTAAAATTATTGTTTTATCATATATTTACATCAACATTTCAAGATTCTAAAAGTTATTGAGGAGTTAAAAGAATTAAAAATCAGATTGAAAGAATAGTGAAAAAATATGAGATTCTTAAGTAAAAAAATCTTATAATCTTTTAGATTTGAAAGGGGTGATGCCATAAGCAATTAGTAAGTGGGAAAGTGAAATATAAATAATAATCAAAAAATCAAAGGGGGATTATTTGATGAAGAAAAGTAGAGTATTAGCTTTATTATTAGTTTTGACATTAATTATTTCTGTTGCATTAACTGCATGTGATAGAGACGGAGAACCAGTTGACAACTCTAATAATGGGCAGGTTGAAGACACAGATAATAATAATGCTGACAATGGCGATGAACAAAATCAGGAGCAGGACATAACTGAAAAGCTTGCTGAAGAACAGGTTATAAGAGAGAATTTAAGTCAAGAGCCTCCAAGCTTAGATCCACAGTTAAGTACTGATACAACTTCTGGTATAATCTTAAATGACACATTAGAGGGAATTATCAGAATGGATGCAACTGGTGAAGTTAAAGAAGGATCAGGAATGGCACTTAGCTGGGATATGAGCGAAGATGGAACAGTTTATACATTCCACTTAAGAGACGCCAGCTGGTCAGATGGAGTTCCTGTAACAGCTAACAATTATGAATATGCTTGGAAGAGATTATTAGATCCTAAAACAGCTTCTGACTATACTTTCATGGCATATGATATTTTAAATGCTCAAGAATACGCTTCGGGAGAAATAACAGACCCTAGTGAGATCGGAGTTAAGGCTTTAGATGATAAGACGTTAGAAGTTACTTTGAAATCACCAAATCCAGTATTTATTGGAAAGCTACAACACAGTACTTTCTTTCCATCTAGGCAAGACTTAATAGAAGAATATGGTGATAAATATGCATCTGAGGCACACTTAGTTCCATCGTGTGGACCTTTCATGGTAGATGAATGGAAGCATGAGTCTAAGGTAATATTAGTTAAAAATCCACTTTACTGGGATGCAGATACTGTTAAGCTCGAAAGAATAGAATTATCAATGATAACAAATTCAAACTCTATTATGGGTATGTATAAAACAGGTCAGTTGGACTTTACAGAAATACCAACACAATTTATCCAGCAATATCAGGATGAACTTATAACAGCTCCAAGAGCTTCCACTGGGTACCGTGTATTTAATACTGAAAATAAATATGTGAGTAGTGCTAAGATTAGAAGAGGTATGAGGATGGCTCTTGACATGACTAAAGTGTATGATACTTTAGCAAGTGGAGCTGTGGAGCCAGCATACGCATGGGTACCACCTGGAATGGCAGGATATGATGGCAAGACTTTCAGAGAAATATCTGGAGAAGCATTATTTAATGATATTGGAACTGGAGCCACTCAAGAAGAGATCAAGCAAATGATTTTAGAAGGCTGCGAAGAAATAGGGATTACAATAGATGAGCTCCAAAATAAAATATCTTTCTTGACTGGTGACTCTGATTCATCTCTTAAATATGGTGAGGTTTACCAACAAATGTGGCTAGACAATGCTGGGGTACAAACAGGTATTGAGCAAGCTACTTGGAAGGTAAGACTTGATAGAATGAGTGAAGGAGACTTTACAATGGCAGGTCTTTCTTGGGTAGGAGATTACAACGATGCAATGACATTCTTAGACTTATACTTAAGTGACTCTCCACAAAATAGAGCTAGGTTTGCAAATGAAGAATATGATGAATATATTCGTGAAGCTATGAGTAATCAAGATCAAAAAGTACGTATAGATGCAATGGTAGAAGCTGAACATATATTAATGAATGAAATGCCTATAGCTCCAACTCAAGAAGGAACTTTCCTATATGTTGAGAGACCATATGTTAAGAATATGGTAAGACTACCTATATTGGTAGAGTCCGGTAAGAAGTGGGCATATGTTCTAGAACATTAAAAATTAATATAAATAAATTCTTAATAAAAGAGCAGTGGATAACTCCACTGCTTCTTTTTTTGGGGAATAATTAGACAAGTTTTAAAATATATATAAGTATAATGAATATAAAATATTACACAATAGTAATATTTTCGAAGAAGAATATCTAAATAAGAAAACATATATAAAAATCTGTAGAATTAAGGACTAAAGGCGGATTGACAATTAAATAACTATGTTATAGGTGAATATTAACTTGACAAGTTGTTAATAATACTTTATAATTTTGTTAAAATAAATTAATACAAAACAAGCAAATACTAAGATATGTTAACAAAACTTATGGCAAAATTTTAATATTTACATCTTTTGCTATAAATTCAAGTAAAGGGGGGATGTAAATAGAAAAATTATTGTTTCAAAGTAACATAGCTTAGAAAATTAAAGGGGGATTATTTAAAAATGAGAAAAAGTAGATTGTTAGCTCTGTTGTTAGCATTAACATTAGTTCTTTCCTTAGCATTAACAGCTTGTGGTGGAACTGAAGATGTATCTAATGATGATCAAGAGCAAGATCAAAATCAAGATCAAGACCAAGATCAGGATCAAGATCAAGATCAGGACCAAGATGATTCTGGCGATGAATTAGCAGAAGAACAAGTTTTAAGAGTTAACTTAGGTTCTGAGCCTCCATGCTTAGACCCACAATTAAGTACAGATACAACTTCAAGTGAAATCTTACAAG
>NZ_JAETGO010000027.1 GCF_016765695.1 Sporosalibacterium faouarense
ATCATACTTATATTATATCATAAAATGAATGATATCGAATCATTGATTTTATGGTGCTTACATGACTAGAGCTGAAAGAATCCTAATAAGTATGGGATTCTTTATTTTTATGCTTAATTCATAAATTATCTCCTGTTGGGGAAATTATAACTAGACTAAAAATATAATTTTCTTAAATAACTAGGAGGGAAATAAATGGGACGTATTAAGATGCCAAGTGCATATACCATTTTGTTTTTAATTATTATAATTGTTGCAGTGCTAACATGGATAGTGCCTGCTGGTGAATATGATTATGTAGATCCAGAAGCTGCTAAAAAAGAGCCAATACCCGGAACTTATCATAGCGTGGATCAGGAAAAACAAGGTATTTGGGATGTAGTCATGTCTCCAGTAGAAGGATTTTATGAAGCTAAGGATGTAGCTTTATTTGTAATTGTAATAGGTGGTTTTCTAGGAGTTGTTATGAAAACTGGAGCAATAGATGCAGGAATTGCTAGAGTAACCAGTACTCTTAAAGGTAATGAAAAATGGATGATTCCTATACTAATGATACTCTTTGGATTAGGAGGTACCAGCTTTGGTATGGCAGAAGAGACAATAGCCTTTTATCCACTACTCTTGCCTGTTTTCATAGCAGCTGGCTATGATTCTGTAACAGCTGTTTCAGTTATACTATTAGGAGCTGGAGTTGGAGTACTAGGATCTACTGTTAACCCATTTGCAACAGGAATAGCAGCTGGATTTGCAGGTGTTTCTATTGGGCAAGGAATAGGGTTAAGGTTACTTATTCTAATAGTTGGTGAATTGGCTGCAATAATTTTCGTTATGAGATATGCGGAAAAAGTGAAAAAAGACCCATCAAAGTCTATAGTACATGATATGTGGGAAGAGAATAGGAAATCTTTTTTATCTAAGGACGATGAAAATGAATTTCCTGAGTTGACTGGAAAAAGGAAACTTATTTTAATCTTATTTGGAGTAACTTTTTTAATTATGGTTTTTGGAGTTATACCATTTGAGGATATCGGTATAACAGCTATACCTACCTTATGGTGGTGGTTTGGTGAATTAACTGCACTATTCCTTGTTTCAGCCATCATTATTGGTTTAGTTGCAGGACTAGGAGAGAAAAAGCTAATCTCATCCTTTGTTTCAGGAGCTAGAGATCTATTAGGAGTAGCATTAATCGTTGGTGTATCCAGAGGTATAACAGTTGTTATGAATTCAGGAAAGATAACTGATACAGTATTAAATTTAGGTGAGAATACATTAGCAGATGTAGGATCAATAGCTTTTGCTGTACTTACTTATTTATTCTATATTCCTTTGTCATTCTTGATTCCATCTACATCAGGATTAGCCACTTTGTCTATGCCTATTATGGCACCATTAGGAGACTTTGCAAATGTAGCTAGAGATATAGTTATAACAGCTTACCAGTCAGCATCGGGTATAGTTAACTTGATAACTCCTACAAGTGCTGTGGTTATGGGTGGATTGGCAATAGCTAAGCTTCCTTATGATAGATGGCTTAGATATGTGTGGAAACTATTGGTTATATTGATGGTAATAATAATCGCTGCTTTAGTAGTTGGTGTAGTATTTTAAAAATATATTTTAAATTTATATTGCATTAATTAAGAGGATACCTTAGGTATCCTTTTAAACATTAAAAAAATAATTAATAATGGGTTTATATTATTCAGAATTGTGGTAAAATTTACATATGTATACAATATAGAATTGATAAATTACACAAGAAATAATTTTATGGCTAAAATTAAGAATATTATTTAAGGAGTTGATTATTAATGACAGATAAAAAGAATCAATTACTAGAGCGAAAGGATATTGAGGAAAAATACAAGTGGGACCTAACATCATTATATGGAAATGATAAAAGGTGGGAAGAGGATTTTGAAGAATTAAAGAAATTATCAGAGGAAATTACTGAGTTCAAAGGGAATGTAACTCAAGATCCTAAAGCTTTATTAAAAGTAATAGAGCTTAAATTAGACATTTCAAGAAAGTCTGAAAATATATTCACTTATGCAAAAATGAGATTAGATGAAGATACAAGAAAAGACAAGTATCAAGGGCTAAATGATAAAGCTAAGAGCTTAATGGTCCAAGTAGAAGAACGACTATCCTTTATTGTTCCTGAGATTTTAAAACTCAGCAAAGAAGAGTTAGAGAAATTCATGGAAGATGAACAGGAATTAAAGCAGTATAAGCATTACTTGGATGAAATATTAAGAAAAAGAGAACATATACTTAGTCCCACAGAGGAGGCCATAATAGCACAAGTTGGTGATGTTGCTAATTCGCCAGAAGATACTTTCTCAATGTTAAATAATGCTGATATTAAATTCCCAGAAATCAAAAATGAGGATGATGAGACGGTAGAAATAACCCATGGTAAGTTTATTCCTCTAATGATGAGTAAAGATAGAAGAGTTAGAAAAGAAGCTTTTGAAGGGTTATATAAGACTTATGAAGGATTTAAAAACACTTTTGCATCTACTTTAACTGGAGAGATAAAAAAGAATATTTTCTATTCTAAAATAAGGAAATATGATTCAGCACTACAAGCTTCATTAGATACAAATAATATACCTACATCAGTATATGATAATTTAATTAAAGCAGTTCATGACAATCTTGATTCTATGCATAAATATGTTAAATTAAGAAAAAAAGCTTTGAAGTTAGATGAGCTACATATGTATGATTTATACACTCCTATAGTTAAAAATGTTGAAATGAAAATACCTTATGATGAAGGTCAGCAAATTGTTTTAAAAGGCTTAAATCCTTTAGGTAAAGATTATCTAAATAGGGTAGAAGAAGGACTAGAGAATAATTGGATAGATGTTTATGAAAATAAGGGTAAAAGAAGTGGAGCATATTCATGGGGCACTTATGATTCAAATCCATTTATTTTACTAAACTATCAAGATACGCTAGATAATGTATTCACATTAGCTCATGAGATGGGTCATTCATTACATAGCTACTATTCGAGAGAGAATCAGCCATATGTATATGGAGGATATAGTATTTTTGTTGCAGAGGTTGCCTCAACTGCCAATGAAGCACTTTTAATGGACTATATGCTTAAAAACACTAATGATAAGAATGAGAAGCTATACTTATTAAATCACTACTTAGAGCAATTTAGAGGAACTGTGTATAGGCAAACTATGTTTGCTGAGTTTGAAAAATTGATACATGAAGAGGCTGAAAAGGGAGAATCTATAACATCAGATAAACTAAGCAATATATATAAGGAATTAAACGAAAAATACTATGGTTCAGATATGGTAATAGATGAAGAAATAGCTATGGAATGGGCAAGAATACCCCATTTTTACTACAACTTTTATGTTTTCCAATATGCTACTGGTTTTTCAGCAGCAGTAGCATTAGCACAGAAAATTTTAAATGGCGAAGAGAAGGCTTTAGATAAGTATATAGGCTTCCTAAGTAGTGGAAGCTCCGACTATCCAATAAATGTTCTTAAAAAGGCTGGAGTGGATATGACGAGCCCACAGCCAGTTGATGATGCATTGAAGCTATTTGGAGAATTAGTTGATGAGATGGAAAAATTAATGGCTGAGTAGGAGTAGTTTCAAAGAAATTACAGAAAAGTCTTGCTTAGAATTATATAGTTTATGAAAATGATTCATGTTAATAATTAGGGTGGTTATTCTTTTGAATATCTGCCCTAATATTGTTTATATCTACTTATTTCTATTTAACAATATTATAAAAAAATATAATTGATAGCTAGACAAAAAATAACTTAGATGCATCTTTAGTATCATATATCTAACATTCTTACTCTTTATATTGCATAATTCTTAAAAAGATTATAAAATTAATATTTAGAGTATCAAGAAAATGAGGGTCATACAATGAAAAGACTAAGTAGTGAAAAAACTATTAAATTAACTATATATTCTCTATTAATAGTAGTTGGATTATTTCCCTTACTATCCTTTATACCGTTGGTGTTTTTACTCTTGTTTATTGTTAGATTTAATGAAGGAGAATTTATTATAAAGGATATAATGAGTAGAAAAGAGCTTATACTACTTACTATTTCTATGATTGCTTCTTCCATAGTTTCTGAACTATGGTATATTAGTATTTTCTTTACTATTTTGTTTATTATGAAAATGGTTTTTATTATTTTAGTTGGAAGATATATAAAAGAAAAGGACATGAATGAAGTAATAATAATAATATTAGGACTAGGATTTATAGTATCAATTATTGGTCTAATTCAATTTATTACAGGAATTGGTGGTATGCCTGATAGTTGGATTGACCAAGGAACTTATACTATAAACTTTAGAGTTTTTTCAACATTCTATAATCCAAATATATTATCAGCTTTTTTAAATTTAGTAATAATTACAGGGTTTACTGTAACTATATATTTAGAGAATAATAGGTTAAAGATATATAGCTACGCTACAGTTGCCATAGCTCTAACAAGTTTATTATTAACTTATTCAAGAGGAGGATGGATATCCTTATGTATTGCTCTTGGGATTGCAAGTTTATATGAGAAATCATATATTAAATATACATTTATTGTAGTCATGGCTTTAGTGTGCTTTGATTATTTTACAGAAGCAGGAAGGTTGTCGGCTAATAAATTATTAACAGACTCTAGTATTTCATACAGATTAGAAGTTTGGAAAGCATCGGTAAAAATAATAAAAGAGAATATTTTATTGGGCATAGGAAAAGGAACTTCATGGTATGAAATACATACTTATTCAGATAAAATAACTTGGTATGTATCCCATGCTCATAATTTATATTTACAAATATTGGTTGAGGGAGGAGTTATAGGACTAGGAGCATACGTATACTTGAGTAGATTAATATGGAAAAAAATAAAATTAGAAGCATTTAACAATACTTCTAATAGAAATATTATATCAACTATCTCATTTATATTCTTCGTATCGCTTTTAATATATGGTATTGTTGATGCAGTACCCTTACTTGAACAAATAGACGTATTTATATGGTTACTAGTAGGGATTAATCTTGGGAATAAAGCTCCTCACATGAATATGAAATCTGCAGAAGTTTAGATAAACTTATCTTTTAGATTCCACCAGAAATTATGGGGGTCTAGGGTAAGTTTATTTATTGTCATGTCTGAGAGCTTTAGGTTTATTTCAACTATATTATCATATTTATGTTGAATTCCATCTACGACCATAAGGATTGAATTCTCATCTCTATATTCTGGATTTACCTTAATAACCATATCATGTTGAACAATAGCACTGGTGGTTAATGAACGATAAACCTTTGAGCTAATTGGTGCTAAAGGGGTTATTTGAAGTACTTTTAAGGTAGGGAATATTATACTCCCACCAGCAGAATAGCTATAAGCAGTACTTCCTGTTGGTGTTGATATTATTAGGCCATCACCACTAAATCTTTCTAGGTAATTATCTGCTATAGATACGTTCATATGAATTACTTTAGAATTGATACCTTTTATGACTATTTCATTTATGCCCACAAGCTCTATGCAACTTGTTCTAGTACAGATTATGGCTTCTACTAAATAGATTTCTTCCATGGTATAATCTTTTTTCTTATAGGATTCTATAAAGTTATCTAAATCACTTGGTGATATTTCTTGAAAAAAACCAAGATGACCAGTGTTAACGCCTACAAAAGGTATATCTGGAAAAGAATAATTATGAACAGCCCTTAGAAAAGCTCCATCTCCTCCTATACAAATGTTTAATTCTGCACAATAGTCATAGGTATTTGAAACTTGATATCCATGTGATTTTAATTTTTTTGCTAGCTCTTCAGCAGTTTTTATCGACTCTTTATCATTATTATGTATAATATTAATAATGTGATTATTTAAATTACAATTAGTCAATATAATTCCCTCCAACAGTATTAAGTATGATTATGAAAAATGTAATAAATGAGTTATAATATATATTATATACACATATATTATACATCATTAACACAGATTAGAAAACTAGGGGTGAAAATTTGAATTTAAAAGAAAATGAAAGTACTTTAGTATATACTGTTAAGTCTAATAATGAGAAATTAGAAGATGTTCTAAAAAATGATTTAGATATATCAGGTAGACTATTTAGAAAACTTTATAAGAATAAAAGGATTTTACATAATGGGGAAAAGGCAAATAAAAAAAGAGCTATAAAAAAAGATGATGTTATAGTCATAATTATGGAAGATGAACAGCATAATTACAAGCCAGAAAAGATGAAACTTGATATTATATATGAGGATAATGATTTGATTTTCATAAATAAGGAACCTGGTGTAGTTGTACACTCTACTAAGAGTCATACTTCAAATACATTGGCCAATGGAATTGCTTATTACTTTAAAGAAAAAAGTATTAAAAAGAAAATAAGATTTGTCAATAGATTAGATATGGATACATCTGGAATCGTAATAGTGGCTAAGAATCCATTTGGACATCAGCAAATGTCTAAGCAATTTGATGATGATACAGTAGAGAAAAAATATTTGGTCTTAGTGGAAGGAAGGGTTGATGAAGATATAGGGGTAATAAATGAGCCTATAGGTAAGGATAAGAATGATACAATTAGAAACATTGTAACAGAAGATGGAAAGCCATCAATTACGGAATATAAAGCAGTACAGAAATTTAAAAATACTAGTCTTCTAGAAGCACAAATATTTACTGGAAGAACTCATCAGATTCGAGTTCATATGAAATATATTGGTCATCCTGTAATAGGAGATGTATTGTACAATAAGCCCAGTACAGTTATAGCTAGGCAAGCTCTACATTCATATTCATTAAAGTTTAACTCTCCTAGAACTGGAGAAAGGCTAGAGGTTAAGGCCTCATTACCAAAAGATATACAAGAGGCTATAGATAAGTTAGGATAAGAAATCGAAAACTGATTTCTTATCCTTTGTTTTATAAAGAAATATGTTATTGTCTTTTCATAGTCTCTTTTATACAGTATACAGGGACCTTCTTTCCGAGATGATGAGAAATACACTTTTCACATTCGTTATGATATTGACAATCTTTAACTGGACATATACATTTATCTTCCTTACTACACATCAAAATCCCTCCCTGTTAAAAATAGATTAATATCTTCAATATTATAGCTATATTATAGCATAAAATCATAATGATTGACAAATTTTTAACGAATAATAATAAAAAAATTGAGGTAGAGTAAAAATGCATAGTTCATCTATATTTTTGTAAACCAGATTATGTTTTTTCTTTTTAAGGAAGCTTTTCTAGAAAAGTTTATCTTGTTAATATAATCATATTTAACAGAATTATTACCCTCTATCATAAAAGTAGTATTATTAATAATAATTTCTAAAGAATTTTGTTCAATTAAATCTCCAAAATAAACTAAACCATCATTTGTTTTAATCTGAACCTTTCTCATACAACTATCCACAATATTCTCCCCCTCATTAAATTAAACATGAATAAACT
Organism: Sporosalibacterium faouarense; assembly: GCF_016765695.1. GTDB lineage: Bacteria > Bacillota > Clostridia > Tissierellales > VENL01 > Sporosalibacterium > Sporosalibacterium faouarense. Next base: position 7,529 of record NZ_JAETGO010000027.1, read on the forward strand.
TGTCCATTCTAAATACTATATTAATAGAGTAAAATCCCCTTACTCTATTAATATAGTATTTAAGGTAAAAATTAAATAGGTCAAGATACTTAAATTCGCTAAATTATTCAATATTTTGCTATAAAAGATGAAAAAGATACAATATTTTTAATTAAAGGAATTCCTTGTTAAATTTTTATACAAGAATATATCTAATTTGTAAATATCCAATCTTCTTAAATAATGACTTATCTAGTCGTTGTAATCATCACCATAGTTTTCATATGACATTCTATCTTTATAGGCGTCCATGACTACAGTATTAATATTTTTTCCATCCTTCGACTCGGTATTTAAACCAATTTCACTAGACATTTCTATTTTGAACTGATTAAGAGCCTTTCTTGCTTCTGGCGCTATATTATTTTTTCTACTCAAAGTTTCACCTCCTCATATTATTAGTATGATAAAAAATGAAATATTTATTTGAGAAAATTGCATGCTAAAATTTATAAAGAAATATATTTAATTTATAAATAGACAATTTCTTCATATAGTAATGTCCTAGAATTTTAGTATTCCAAATTGAGAAAAATAATCTAAATGATTAAATCATTATTGTTAGGATGTCTTGCTGATATAATATCAAATTGCTATAAGGACTTATTTAAGTGTGGTTACTATTGACAAATAAAAATTATATACCTAGATAAATGATAAAATGGAGTGATAATATTGGACTTAATAAAGAAGTGGAATCATAAGCTTAGGCAAGTAGAACAAGAGCTTGAGGATTATAATGATATTCTTTATAATAACAAATTAAATAGTGACATGAAGTATTATTGTATTAGCAGGATTAAATCTAAAAAAGAATACAAGAAGCTCATAGAAAATACAATAGATGAGCTCCTTGCAAAGGAATATGATAAAACGAAACACTAATTATTTAGCTGTAAATACTTTTTTTCTCGACTTATTATGCCTCTAGAATAACTAGTAACATAAGTGCCATGTTCATTATAATATTTCTTTAAATTATAAATGCCGCGATTATACTCAGATAGAATTTTATGATAGTTTTCTCCATATGCATTTTTTAAAATATGTAGATATAGCATACCTAAACCGATGTTATATTGTGGTTCAAAAATTTTATCAGAATCGTATTTTAAGTCCAATATGTAACCATAGGTTTCAGCTAACCATTTTTCGGTGCTAGGAATAATCTGGCAATAACCTCTATCATTATCTGCTCCAACTTCATATTGATTAAAATCACTTTCTAGATCTATAAGGGCTAACACTAGAGAAATTGGTATATCTAATTTAGCACAATACTCTGCTACAACTTCAGCGGTTTCTAAAGATAGAGGAGTAGAGTTTATAATATTTGAAATCTGTTGGTTAGTACTTTTAATACTTCCATTTTTTAATGCCACCATATTAGTTTTACTAGGTATTCTCTTAATATTTTCTTCAGATAACATCGTTATAGAATTTATTGAAATATTTTTATTTTCTTTCTTTACTTCGTTTATACACTTATTAATATCAGAAATATCATTATAAATTATTATATTTGATTTTGATGATTCTTGATTTTCATTTTCTTTTGATTCAGTTGAATTATATTTAATAGACAATAATGGTTTTTTCAATGAACCAATAAAAAATAGAAAAATAATAATAAATAAGCATAAAACTAACCTAATTTTAATTTTCATAACAATCTCCTTATACATTTAAAAAATTACATTAGATTAGTATGTCCAAATTTTTAATTTATATACATCCATATTTTGAAAGAAATTTGAGTTGAGAAAAAGGAAATAATATTTATATAATGAGGAGTGGATTTATGCTTAACAAATTTAAGGAAATAAGAACAAGAAGAAGTAATGGGATATATAATTTAGAATTAAAGTTCAATGAAGAAGATTTCTTTCAACATTATAGCGAAGCTAATAGTGATGTAGCTAAAGAGATATTAGGAAGATATTTAGTAGGTAGAAAAGACCTGGGCAAAGCAGAAAACATTAGTATTATTCATAATCAAGACAATCACACTGTGGATCTTATTACTATATTAAGCTATAAAGATATTTTAGAATAAAAAAATAAAGACAGATAAAAGCTCGTATATAACTGGCACAGATTAGCTCTTATCTGTCTTTATGTGTTTTTTTGTCTCGAAATTCAAAACTTCAACGCCTAAATATATTAGAAATGCAATAATAATGATAAGTACATTCATAATACCATCTCCCTTATTCTTATATTAAATATTATATCATATGATAAGGAAGATAATTCCATTGTCACAGTAACGTAATAAAAATGTAAACATTGTAATAAAAAATATTTTATTCTTTACTTTCTTTGTCTTTGTCGTCATCATCATTAAGTAACTTAAGCATCTCTACCATACCCATAACTTCTTTTACCTTATCTTTATTAAAATTTTTATTCCCTTCTAAGAAGGGTAAAGCAAGTTCAATTATGTCTTCAATAGAAAATCGACTTTTCTTTGAAGGATTTAATACGCTAGAAGCAACATTTACAACGCTTTTAACTTTATCAGTATTAGTGACGATATCTAAAATTGGTCTAATAGTTTTAGCTTTATCATCTGGAATTTCATCCTTAAGTACGTTAATAATATTTGCTAATCTTTCTTTATTACTAGTTACCTCAGCAGAATAAATCGGTTCATATGAATTCGATGTAGAAACAAAGTCTACTAATGACATAATCCTATTGACTTTCTCAAAAGTAAGCACTAGATTATTTACCGTAGGTATATGATTTTCTGGTAGATAAGGACCAACTTTTTTTAAAACCTCAATTTTGGGAGCTATTGTTCTAGGATCGAATGTTTTAGAGATATTTTCAAGATTTAAAGATTTAAAAGTATTATTAAGATTTAAAGACTTAAAAGTATTATTAAGATCTAGAGATTTTATAGTGTTATTAATTGGTTCTAAGATACTTTTAAAGGGACTGTTTTTTGAATCCTTTTCTATAAATAATAAAAGTAAGGGTAATAGTAGAATAATAAAATTATTCTGTAGAATTGATTTATTTTCCTTTGAAGGAACTAAAGCTTTTTCGCTCACCATTATGCCTCCTAATTTCAAATAATTTCATAACAAAATGATCTGTATATTATACTATGAAATTCACATAAATTTTGTTACTAGTAATTTATTTTAATAATGAAGAAGTACATAGTTACTAAATCAAATATAATCTTATAAGAATTTTAATATGTAATTTTCTCAATGATAAGGGTATAATTATAATAGAAAATTTAAGGAGTGATTAGATGGGGTTCTATGAAGAGTTAAGTAAATACTACGATATTATTTTTCCTTATTCAAAAGTAAAGTTAGACTTTATGTTAGATAAAATTGAAGGTGAAGAACCAGTAAGTGTTTTAGATATAGCCTGTGGTACAGGGAGCTATTCAATTGAACTGGCAAAGCTAGGACACAAGGTATCGGGTATTGACTTAGATGAAGATATGATAAGAATTGCTAAGGAAAAGTCAGCTGAGTTTGAGAATGAAATAGATTTTAGGGTGGCAGATATGAGAGATATTAAAGAGATATTTAATACTACGTTTGATTTAATATATTGTATTGGAAATTCTCTTGTACACCTTCAGAGCTATGAAGATGTAATTAGTGAGTTAAAACTTATAAATGAAATGTTAAAGGAAAAAGGTAAGTTAGTGATTCAGATTATTAACTATGATAGAATTTTTAAATATGATTTAGAATGTCTTCCAACAATTGATAGAGAAGAAGAAGGCGTTAAGTTTATTAGAAAATATGATTACAATCTTAAAGAAGACAAGATGTATTTCAATACAAAGATATTAATAGATAGAGACGGAGAAGCTAAGGGATATGACAATTCAGTTCCTCTTTTACCATTGAGAAGTAATGTGTTTAATAATATGTTAAAAGATTGTGGATTTAATAAAATTAATTTTTACGGAGATTTTAATGGAAGTAAGTTTAATAGTGAATCATATCCTTTAATAGTAGTTGCAGAAAAGTAGCTTGTCTTAGATAAGAATTTATATAGTTTCAGTAATATATCCTTACTTTTATACATATAGATTTATGTATAAAAGTAAGGGGGGAGATATAGTGAGTGAAAACAATGATAAAGTTGAAAAAGTAATAGACAAACTCAAGGATAAGTTAAACCCAACTGATGAGCAGTTAAGTAAATTAAAAGACTTGGCTAAGAAATATGATGGAAAATCTGAAGATGATATTTTTGTTGAGATAATTAAATTTAAAGATCAAATGAAGGAAAACATGGATGAAGAAGAGTTTGAGAAGAGAATGAAAAAACTGGAACGTATTCGTCCTATGTTAAATGAGAATCAAGCTAAGAAATTAGATAAATTACTACAGGCATTTAAGGAATCGGAATAAGTTTAGATAATTTAAGGAAGGCACACTTTCGTGTGCCTTTTATTTTACATAAAATATTGAATTGGAATATATGATAGATTAGAAGTACTAAAATTAGACAAAATCATAAATTTATGCTATAATATATCTTCCGACATTATGTAAACTAGGAAGGGTGATAAGAATGAAGTTGACAAAAAAGAAAAAAATATTAGCTATTGTAATTTTGATAGCTATAATAACTTCATTGGGAATACACTTTACATTAAATAATAAAAAAGAATATACAGATTATTCATATACGGAATTTTTGGATAAAGTGGACATAGGAGAAATCAACAAAGTATTTTTAAGTGATAACGAGAAAATAACTGGGACATTAAAAAATGGAAAGTATTTCAAAACAGATAATCCAAGAACAGAAGGGTTTAAAGAGAAGCTCTTAATGTCTGGAGTTACTGTTGAAGAGAATAGTGGTAATACATCAATAAAAGATATTGGTACTTTTATATTTGTAATTCTAGGATTTGCTGGAATTGCTTATTTCTTGAATAAGAATTCTCCAAAGCAAGCTGAGAAAGAAATTACTAAAATGTCCAATATTGATGATGATGGTAACAATTCATCAGTAATTACTTTTGACGATGTAGCGGGAAATGAAGAAGTTAAGGAAAGCTTAAAAGAAATGGTAGATTTCATAAAGAAACCTGAAAAATATGAAAAATACGGTGCTAGAATGCCTAGGGGTGTTATGTTATACGGACCTCCTGGAACAGGAAAGACATTATTGGCAAAGGCATTAGCTGGAGAAGCAAAGGTTCCTTTCTTTGCAGTTACTGGATCTGATTTTATTCAAGTTTATGCAGGACTTGGAGCTAGTAGAATAAGAAGCTTATTTAAAAAAGCAAGGGAATCAGAGAAATGTGTTATTTTCATAGATGAAATTGATGCATTAGGTAAAAAGAGAAGAGGGGGAGCATCTGGTAGTGGTAATGATGAAAGTGACAGAACACTAAATGCTTTATTAACTGAAATGTCAGGATTCAAAGGAAGCGAAGGAATAGTAGTTGTCGGAGCAACAAATAGAATAGATACCTTGGATGAAGCTTTACTAAGACCTGGTAGATTTGATAGACAGATCGAGGTAGGTTTACCAGATGTAAATGCTAGACATAAAATATTAAAACTTCACAGTAGAAATAAACCTGTTTCTAAGGATGTTGATTTAGGAAAAGTAGCTTATCAAACTGTATACTTTAGTGGAGCTAAATTAGAAAATCTAATGAATGAATCTGCTATGATTGCTGCTAAGAGGAATGAAGAAAAGATTACTATGATCCATATTGATAAAGCATATTATACAGTTGTAGCTGGAGAAGAGAAAAAGGATAGAAGTGCAATTTCTCTCTCAGACAAAAAAATCACTGCTTATCATGAATCTGGACATGCTTTAGTAACTAAGCTTGTATCTCCAGAAAACAGGGTTACAAAAGTAACAATAATACCAAGTACCAAAGGTGCAGGAGGATTCAGTATGAACCTGCCACCAGATAAAATGTATAGAACTAAGAGAGATATTATGAATAATATTATGATAGCCTTAGGAGGTAGAGCTGCTGAAGAAATTATCTTTGGTAAGGATATGATTACTACAGGAGCTTCAAATGACATAGAGAAGGCTACTGACATGGCTCTAACTATGATAAGTAGGCTAGGTATGGATAGTGAATCAGGTCTAGTGAACTATGATGTATTATTAGGTCATAACTCAGGAACAAATGCCCATGTTCAAGGAAGGGTTAAATCTCTAATTGATGACCAATATAAAAAGACTAGAAAGCTTTTAGAAGAAAATAGAGATTTACTTGATAAGATAACAAACAGATTGTTAGAAACTGAAAATATAAATGAAGATGAATTAAACGAAATAATAGAAAATAAAGAGACTTTAAACTAAGGAAACTATGGGATGTAATCTCATAGTTTTTTTATTTTATTAGAACTCTTGAAATATTATTTGATGATTTTTGATGTGAAATAGAATTATTTAAACTTAAAAAAATATGATAAAATCATAATTAAGAATTCATGGAATGAGTACCTGACTGGTCAAGCAATTATTAATTTTCTCAATTAAATTACTTATGATGATTAAATGCTTCCATAATATATAAAGAAAAGGAGTTGAAAATAATGGGGAATATCAGATACATAGAAGACGAATACTATGATAGAGAGGCCATTAAGGGGCTATATAACGACTCAAAGTGGTATGCCTATACAAATGATATGGATAGACTTATAGCTGCATTATAGAACTCTCTAAAGGTTATTACAGCATGGGATAGAGACAAACTTATAGTTCTAATAAGAAAAGCAATATAAAGTCAAGTCTTGAAAAATAGAGGAAAAGCTCACATGGTTTACATAACACTAGATAATAGAAGGATTTTTAGGTTAATGTAAAATTAATGGTTTTTACAAAACAGTATTTTGTAGTATAATAAGAGCAACAAAACAATCCTGAGATGTTCGTTAGCCTTGATAATTCAACCGACATTGAATTATCGGGAACTCGGGTCCTTCAATGTATGTCATGCCTAATTAGGACTTCAGAAATTGAAGGCAGAGTACCCACCTGCTAAGAAGCGGGCGTGAATTATAAGAGCGACGACATAACGGGGGTTTACCCTAAGCTTTAGCTTAGGGATTTTTATTTTTTGGAAAAAAAGTTAATTGTTAACATTAGTTAAATAAATTTAGCTCTTTAATTAATATAATATTAACACCCTTTTAATACACTTTTTTAGAAATTATTGTATAGTGTAAATAGCATTAATTATATTAGGAGGGTTATTATGGAAGGGGCTCTTAAACATAATTTGTATTATGAGTTTAAAGATATTATTGATAATAGAAAAATAAAAACACTTTATCAGCCAATTGTTGGACTGAAAAGTGGGGATATATTAGGGTATGAAGCTTTAAGTAGAGGTCCCCAAAACTCTTACTATTTTAGCCCACTAAACCTTTTTAAATCTGCTAGAGAATATGATATGCTTTGGGATTTAGAGCTGGTTTGTAGACAAAAAGCATTAGAAAATAGTCAAGCAAGGGTAGGAGATAAAAAGCTTTTTATAAATATAGACCCTAATACTATACAAGATAAGAAATTTAAACAAGGATTTACAAAACTACTATTACAAGATTTCAATATAAATCCTTATGATATTATTTTTGAAATAAATGAAAATACTGCAATTAGTGACTATAGGAAGCTTAGAGATGCATTAGATAATTATTCTGAACAAGGATATCAGATTGCTTTGGATGATGCTGGGTCAGGATATTCTGGACTAGTTTTATTAGCAGAGACACATCCAAATTTTATCAAAATAGACATGAGCTTAGTTAGAGATATAGATAAAAATAAATTTAAACAAGATTTAATGAGGACATTTTGCGAGTTTTCTAAAAATACAAGCATAAAGGTAATTGCTGAAGGAATAGAAACAGAAAATGAGTTAAAGACATTAATTGAACTAGGCGTAGAGTATGGACAAGGATACCTTCTACAGGAGCCAAAAGAAGAAATTTTTAAGAGCATAGACTTTAGAAAACTAGAGTTAATAAGCGACTTAAATTTTAAAGGGACAACTTTAAAAGAGGGAAATTTAAACGACTATTGTATTGGTAATATGTCTCGAAAGGATACTCCAATAGTTAAAACATCAACGATAAAGGATGTAAATGAAATTTTTGTAAATCATCATACATTACAGGGACTAGTAGTGGTAGAGGATGATAAACCAATTGGATTAATAATGAGAAATAAGTTCTATTTTAGATTACTTAAAGATGGATTTAAGGGTACAGAAGAAAAATATATAGAAGATATAATGTTGAAATTGCCCTTAACAGTTGATTATAGAGCTTCAATAAAGAAAGTAGTTGAATTAGCTATGTCAAGAAGAGAAGAAAGAACCTATGATTACGTAATTGTTTCCAAGGATAATGAATATCATGGGATTGTTCCGATACTCACTATCCTGGAGTCACTTAAAAATGTTAATAAATAAGTTTATTATATAAATATAAGTTAAGTCTGCTAATTTGCTTATATTTTAGTTCCCAAACAGCTGTTAATCAGCTGTATTTTTTTACCTACTATTTTTATACAAAATACAAAATAATTTTTAATATCTATTCTATGACTTTTTAAATCCCAATCTGTCTGTAATTAAAGGAGGTAACCCTTTTGTTATAAGAAGAATTAAGATATACGATAAACCTCCAGATAAAAAACATGAGAAGAATACTACATAGTTTTTAATTCCTAAATCCTTCATAAAAATACCCAGCAACATCATTACTACTATAGAGAAAGCAGCAGATAAAAAAGGCTTAATTATGTGATTCTTAATACTTAGCTTAATATTTATAAATCTATTAAGCACTATATAATGTAATAAACATATTAGACATGTAGATGCTAAAAAACCTATAAAAAAACCGTTAATGCCTAAACTAGGTTTGCTAACTAAAAAATATGTAGAAGCTAATTGTATGCTCATGCCAATTACATAGTTAATAGTTGCATATACTTCCTTGCCCAAACCGTGTAAAATACCTGACATAGTATGTTGTAACGACAAGAAAATAGTAGCATAGCCCATTATACCGATGTATTTTCCTACCAAAGGATCATTATAAAAGAAATTAGCTATAGAATTTGCAAAGAAAACATAGTAAAGGGTGAGGGGGATAGCTACGAATAAAGTGATTCTAATGCATGTAGAAATATTCCTTTTTATTGTTCTAAAATTTTTTAAAGCTAATTCCTCTGATAAATTTGGTATTATATTTACAACTAACGCTGAAGTTACAATAAAGGGTAGAAATATTATTGGTAATGTCATTCCTGTAACTCTACCAAAGGTTGAAATTGCTTCTGACTTAGTAAATCCTGCGGCTACAAGTCTCTGAGGTATTAGAATAGCATTAAGCATTTGAAGAACCACATTAATAATTCTTGAGATAGTTATGGGCAAAGCAATTAATGATACCTTTGAAAGTATTTCTATTGAAGAAATTCTACTTATAGATCTATTTATCATTTTTCTATTAACTAGTTTATAATTTAATATTAACCATAAAAGTCCAAATAGCTCTCCTACGCTAACTCCACACACAGCAATAAAAGCACCTAGTCTAGGGCTTACAGGATACAGTAAATAGATTACTAACAAAACAAATGAAATTCTTGTTATTTGTTCTATTATTTGAGCTATTCCAGCTGGATTAATCTTCTTTAAGCCATAAAAGTAACCTCGCATTACAGAGGATAGAGATATAAATAACATAGCTGGAGATAAAAGTATAACAGAAGGATAAACCTTTTCGCTTTCTAAAATTTCTATACTTATAAACTTACTAAATGCTAGGATGATACACGATAGTATAAGAGCTACTATAAAAGTTAGACCAAATGCAACTTTAAAGGTTTTCTTTATGTCATTATGATTACCAAGGGAATTATGCTTAGCTACAATCCTTGACACTGCAACAGGAACTCCAGCTGTGGTAATAGTTATAAAAACCATAAGAACTGGAAAAACCATTTGAAATAATCCTATACCTTCAGCACCAATTATCTTTGAAAGTATAATCTTATAGCTAAAACCTAATGCTCTAACAATAAAATTTACTATGGCTAATATAAATGCCCCATATAAAAAGCTTGATTTTTTCAAGTTATCACCTCATTAATCTAGTAAAGTTATATAAATAATAATGAAATATAACTTATAAACATTTCTATATAGATATTCAAAAGTTATTAAATTAATACTTCTTTAATGAACTCTCTTGTTGATTTCCTCAAATATGTAAATGTAAAATTTGTAGAAATATGATACAATTTAAGAGAGATTATGTAGAGGAGAGTTTAAATGAAGTATAGAATATTAGTCATTACATTATTGTTAATATTATTAGTACACTCAGTTTTAGGAAGTATTTCACTGAATGACTTCATAAATCTAAAAGCTTTAGAGCTTATTATTGCTGGTATTGTACTGTCAATAATTATAAGTTATCCCTTTAATACTTTGCTCTCATCGGTAAAACTAATTAAAGAAAGCTTTAAAAATGATATTGATTATGAAGTTGCGATTTTCAAAATATATAGATATGCAGTGAAAATCAAGAAAGCTGGTACACTAAAGGTTCAAAGTGATATTGAAAAAGAAGAGGATGGCTTTATTAAAAATGGCTTAACACTAGTATGTGATTACGAAAAATCAGAGGATATAGAAACGGTTTTGAGCAAAGAAATACATGCTAAGGAAGTAAATCTATATAGAACTTATAATGTTCTTAAAATGATAGCTCAGGTTGCGCCAGCCTTCGGGTTAGTTGGGACTTTAGTAGGAATGGTAGGGCTATTGTCCAATATTGACCAGCCTGAATTAATAGCTTCTAATATGGCTACGGCTTTAGTTAGTACCCTTTATGGAGCTCTAATTGCAAACTTTATGGCTGTACCATTAATGGGTAGAGTTAAAGATTTTATTGATAAGAAGATGCTACTGTATAAAATTATTACAGAAGGAATTATTTTAATTGCTAAGAATGACTCCACTAGAAATGTTTTTGATAAAATGAATTCAATGTTGATGGATGATGAGAAATTAACTTATCCACGTGCTACTTCTGTGGAAGGGATGAGAAATTCATATGAAGTATTTAAATAAAACTAATAATGAAGAGATAGATATATCTAGTAATTGGATATTAACATATAGTGATATGGTCACTATTGTATTATGCTTTTTCATTATATTTTTCGTAACATCAGCAAATGAGAATAGTATACTCTATGATATTAAAGAAAAGCTAAATAGTAGAGTTGATGTTTTAGAAACAGAAAAGACTGAATTGCAGGGTGAAAATGAAAATTTAGAAAAAGAAAACCAGAAACTTGAGGAAACTAATGTAACTTTAGCTGAAGAGCTTTTTAAATTAAAAAATATTGAAAAAGATATAACTACTTCAAACGAGAATTTTATTGAATATTTAAGAAATAATGAGCTATTAAATGACGTTTATCTCATTCAAAAGGATGATGGATTGCTTATTAGATTTAAGGATAGCATTCTTTTTAATAGTGCTCAAGCAGATTTAACTGATGAAGGATATGTAATTCTAGAGAAAATAGCTGATAAAATACAAGACTTAGAGAATGAAATTAGAATTGAAGGTTTCACTGATAATGTGCCTATTAATACGGAGCGATTTCCATCTAATTGGGAATTGTCTTCAGCTAGAGCTATTAGTGTTGTGAGGTATTTTGTTCAGGAAAAAGGAATGAGTCCTGAAAGATTTTCTGTAATAGGTTGGGGGGAACATAATCCTATTGAAGATAATGATTCAATTGAAGGAAGAAGTAAAAATAGGAGAATAGAGATTACTATACTAAATAAGCCTGATTAGGCTTATTTTTTATTTTTATTTGGGTAGTCTAATATTAAATTAAAATATGGAGGTATTAAATTGGCTAAGAAATCAATGAAAGTTAAGCAGCAGAGGAAACCTAAGTACAAGACAAGGAGGTACAATAGATGTAGAATATGTGGTAGACCTCATGGTTATTTAAGGAAATTCGGGGTTTGTAGGATTTGTTTTAGAGAGTTAGCGTATAAAGGTGAGATACCAGGTGTTAGGAAAGCCAGTTGGTAATACAAAAATAGACACAAGAAAGGAAAGGGATAGGTATGGAGTTAATATGTCCTTTATGCAATGGACTAGTTGAATATAAACTGGAATGTCCAAAATGTAGAAGTAATATGACTGACCAAGGACCCTTAGTAGACTATTTAGATGATTATAGTCCATATTTAGCCAGTGATATAACTGAAAAAGTAGATGGTGTATCCCATAATAAATGTGTTCATTTATATCAATGTGAGAATTGCAGCAATGATAAAAGAGTGACTATAAATAAAGTGATGAAATAAAAATAGATTAGGGCATGGTCCCTAATCTATTTTTATGAATCGCTTTTTTCGATTCTTATAAACTGTTATATATTTATAATCTAAGCTTCTCAAAACGTCAATTGCTTCTTTATAGTGACTGCATATATCTTTAGGATTGTGAGCATCAGAACCTATGGTTATAGTTTCTCCGCCAAGTTCTTTATAAAGCTTTAGTATCTCATTACTTGGTAGAAAGGATTCTATACCATAACGTATACCAGAGGTATTTAACTCTATTCCCTTATCCATAGAAATTATTTCATTTAATACTTTTGACATAAGCTCTCTATAATCATCTAAATGTAACTTTTCATCCATGTATTTTACATATCTTTCAATTAAATTTAAATGACCAACGACATCAAAATTATTAATACTATTTAAATTAGAAAGTACTTCTTCATAATACTTCTCATAAACATCTTTAGAACTTTTTTCTTTAAAATAATTACCAACATGTAGATCTGAACCTTGAACCACATGAGTTGACATAATGATAAAATCAAAATCACAGCTGTTAATAAAGTCTAGATTTTTCTTGCTTAGATGAGGTTGCATACCAATTTCTGCACCAATAAGCAGATTTAGTTGATCACCATATTTATTCTTAAGCTTATTAAAATCCTTTAAGTAATCTTTAACATCAAAAACAAAATTTATATCAGGAGAACCATATTCATAATCTATATGGTCCGTAAAAGCTATAGACTTGACTCCTACTCTGATAGCTCCCTTTATCATATCCTCCATTGAATAACTGCAATCACCTGAAAAGCTACTATGAACATGAAAGTCATACATTAATCTCGTCACTCCTAGAATAATTTTAATACAGAATCATTTTATAAAAAATACAGAAAAAATACAAACATATTAACAGATTGTATTTTTTCTGTTTGAATTCCAAATAAGAAAATAATTAACAAATTTAAAATATAGTATGAATTAAACAATTATAGATTTATAATATTTCTGAATCCTCTGGCGTGAAATTCTCTTTATATTGCAATCTATATAAATCATAGTATATTCCACCTTTATCAAGCAATTCTTGATGGTTACCCATTTCTCTAATTTTACCTTTGTGAAGAACAATTATTTTATCAGAATGTTGTATTGTTGAAAGTCTATGGGCAATGGCTATAGAAGTTCTATTCTGTATTAATTTAAGTAATGCATCTTGAATAAGTACTTCAGTTTCTGTATCAATATTGGACGTTGCTTCATCTAAGACCAGAATATCTGGATCGAAGGCTAAAGATCTAGCAAAGGCCAATAATTGTCTTTGTCCAGAAGATAGCGTTGAACCTCTTTCCATAACAGGCTCATCATATTTAGATGGTAGTTTACTTATAAATTTATGAGCGTTTACATATTTAGCGACTTCTTCTACCTTATCTTGGTCAATATTTTCATTATTTAATCTAATATTATCTCTAATATTTCCTGTAAATAAGAAAACATCTTGTAAAACTATTCCTATATGTTTTCTAAGCTCATATTTGTCTATTTCTTTTATATTTTTACCATCAATTAAGATTTCACCTTTTTGAATATCATAGAATCTGTTAATAAGATTGATAATTGAAGATTTACCAGCTCCGGTAGCTCCTACAAGGGCAACAGATTCACCAGGGTTTATAGTAAAGCTTACATCTCTTAGGACCCAGTTTTCCTTTTCATAAGCAAACCAAACGTTTTTGAACTCAATTTTTCCCTTAATTTTCTTTAAAGATTTTGGCTTTTCAACTGTTTTGATATCGGGCTTAGTATCTAGGATCTTAAATATTCTTTCAGATGAAGCCATAGCGGCCTGTAAGATATTATACTTTTGAGTTAATTCCATAATTGGTCTAAAGAACTCTTGCAAATAATTAATGAAAGCGTATAAAACACCGAATTCAACAGCTCCCATTAATACTCTGCCTCCACCATACCAAATGATGAGAGCTATTCCAACTGATCTTATGATTTCAATAGCAGGTCTAAAGGTAGCAAAGATTTTAACCTGTTTCTTAGTTGTTTCTAAGTAATCAGTATTAATTTCATCAAATTCTCTAAACTTTTTGTTTTCTTTCTTAAATATATGAACTGTCTTCATTCCAGTGATGTTCTCATTTAATGTAGAGTTAATTTTAGCAATTTTTATTCTAACTGCTCTATAGACATGTCTTATATGATATCTAAATATAGCGGAAGCAATTAAAATAAAAGGTACTACTGTAAAGCTTAAGAGAGCTAGCTTTAAATTTAACTGTAGCATAATTATTATTATTCCTACTAGTTTGAAAATATCTCTAAACAAATTAACCATAACATCTGTATACATTTCATTTAGTCGTTCAGTATCATTTGCTGTTCTAGTAACAAGTCTACCAACTGGATTCTTATCAAAGTATGCTAAAGACATTTTTTGAAGGTGTGAGAAAATCTCTTGTCTCATATTAAATATAATTTTCTTACTTGCATAATTCAGTATATATACCTGAGCATAGTTAAAGATGAATCCTAAAACGATTATAGTTAGAAAGATTATACCAAGATTGGAAAGTCCGTTAAGATCGTTCTCTCTAAAGATTGAATACTCTTCGTTTGAAAGTAATCTTGCTGAGTATTCTTTATTGTTAGACACAATATTATAATTTCCATTGTCCTCTTTTACTGTTATCTCCGACTTATTAACATTCTGACTCTCTATCTCAATAATACCATTTATAAGGTAATAATCTCCTTTTTCTTTAATAAGCATTTCCTTTTCAAGATCCATGTATCTTTCTTTTTGCTCCTGAGATAGTTTATTTTCTCTAACGTAAATTTTATCTTCAAATTCTATACCATCAACAGGTGAATCTCCTTTATTGAAAACATACATTGGAGTTGTATGTGCACTAATATGATCATCTATAGCTAACTTAATAATATAAGGTCTAGCCAGTTGTGTTCCAGTGACAAACATTACCAGTATGATTGATATTAAAATTAAGAACCAGTAAGGTTTAGCATAAGAAAGTAATCGTTTCATAAGCTTAGAATCATAGGCCTTACCGAGGGTTTCTTCGTTATGTATATTTGCCATATTATCCCCTCCCCTTATTCATTTTTTAGTTTTTCTTCAAGCAATTGTTTTTCATAAATGTCTCTATAAAGTCCATTGACTTTTAATAGTTCCTCATGGGTTCCTCTTTCTATAATTTTACCTTCATCCAATACGATTATTTCGTCTGAATTTTTAACAGTGGAAATCCTATGAGCAATAATTATATTGGTTCTATCTTCCATTACATTTTTTAAATTACTTAGGATTCTTTCTTCGGTTTGAGTATCAACAGCTGATAAGCTATCGTCTAATATTAAAATATTAGGGTTTTTAATAATGGCTCTTGCCATAGCTGTTCTCTGTCTTTGGCCACCAGAAAGTGTGACACCTCTTTCTCCTAGTTCAGTTTCAAATTGTTCTGGAAACTCCATTATATTATCGTATACTTCTGAAATTTTAGCTGCCTCATGAACTCTACTATCCTCAACCTCAGTTTCAAATGCAAAGGCAATATTACTTTTTATTGAATTAGAGAATAAGAAATTATCTTGAGATACATAACCTATATGTTCTCTAAGAGTTTTTAGTGGAATTTTAGAGCTTTGTATATCATCAACTAAGATTTCCCCTTCATCTATTTCAAATAATCTCAATAATAAATTAACAATTGTAGTCTTTCCACTTCCAGTTCTACCAACAATGCCTAGAGTGGAGCCTTTAGGAATCTTAAAACTAACATCTTTAAGGGCATATTCATTACTACTTGGATATTTAAAGGATACATTATTAAATTCTATTTCTCCCTGTATATTTGTTTTATCTATTATGTTTTCATGGTCGTAAATCTCTGGATTTTCACCAAGAATCGTATTTATACGATCCATTGAAGCTGCACCTCTTTGAAGTATATTTATGACAAATCCTAATGCCATCATTGGCCATACTAGCAAGCCTAAATAACTAGTAAAGGCAACAAAATCTCCCAATGATATGGTACCTCTTATTACTAAGGTTCCACCATACCATATAACAATTAGATAACTAAGAGCAGAAATAAAGTTAACCATTGGGTCAAATAAACCATGAATTTTTATTAGATGCATATTAGCACTAAAATTACGTTGATTTGATTCAGTAAACTTCTCAATTTCTTGTTTTTCTTGCACAAAGGATTTAACTACCCTTATACCTGAAAAATTCTCTTGAACCTTGTCTGAAAGGTCAGAAAATGATTCTTGTACCAACTTTGAACGCTTAAATATAATCTTTCCAAACTTACCAACAGTAATTGCCAGGAAAGGCAATGGAATAAGGGCTAGTATAGCTAATTTAAAATTAGTTGTTTTTATCATCATAAATAAAACTGCAACTGTCATAAAAATAGCATCTGTTATCATAACAATACCTGGCCCTAATGCCGTTCTAATTCTGTTAATATCTTCAGTACCGTGGGCCATTAAATCTCCTGTTTTATGTCTATTAAAATAATTAGTAGACAAAGTTTGAAGATGTTGAAATAGCTTGTTTCTTATATAGTACTCTAGCTTTCTTGAAGTACCTTGGATATATATTCTCCAGAAATATCTTCCTAGACCAATAACTAATCCAGTTAGAATAATATATCCAGCATACTTTAACAACTCACTTGTGGTTAGCAGTTCTTGTTCTAATAAATCAGTAACTGTCTTTAAAATTTGAGGAACAATCAATTGCACTATATCTACAATAAGCAACCAAACTATGCCTATAATATAGTACCACTTATGTTTAATAAAAAAATCCTTAAGAGTCTTAAAGCTTCCCATGTCATACCTCCTCTTCCTTTTCGGTCAAAATAAATATAAAAAATACTATTCTCTATAAATTATTTCGATACTCAAAATATATTACCTTCTCATATAAAAATATTATATATTAAAAAAAAGTAATATTTCTAATTTTTTTGTAACTTATTTTTTATTATAAATAAAAAGTCATTGTACATATAAAAGTCTAATGTAAGAAAAAATAATATAGATAAAATCTTAGGAGGTGGAATTTTTATGAATATGGATCAAAAAGACATGATTAAAAAGAAATTATTAGATGCACAAGAAATGGTTAGAGATTATGAAATGTTTTCCAAAAATACCAGTGATACAGAAATAGCGGAGACCTTTAAAATGTTTGCTGAAGAGACTGGAATGCAAGCTAGAAGATTACAAGCAATTTTGGATAAAACAGAAAATAGAAAATAATTTTTTGGTATTTTAAAAGTGAAGTGGCAATCATGCCACTTCTTTTTTAACTAATTTCAACTAATATTATTAAGAAAGTGTAATAATTAAAAACATTCTGATAATTCACTTTTTTTATTACCATTGGTATAATTATAATAATAAAGTAAAATATAGCACATAATTATTAACTAAAGAAATTGTAAATTAAAATTTATGGAAAAATAGAATTAATTTACAAATATATAGTTTCTAAACTAATAATTTATGTCTAATTAATTAAAAAAGGAGGAATAATAGCACAAATTAAATATATGACTATCATTATGACAAAAATGCATCAACTAAAAGGGGGAATTTGATGACTACATATGGTGAAAATAGAAAGTATTATAAAACGATTATTGCAATATTAATCATATCTTTGGTCATTATAGGGATACATATGATGTTTAACTTAAGTGTTCAGACTCAGACTTTTTCAGAAGAATGGGGAAGAAGTATACAGGTTGGTACTAGTGAAAATAGTTGGAATCCTTTGATAGGGGATCTGGGAGACAAGCTTTTAACAACTACTTTTAATAAAGATGGAAGCATAAACTATTTTTTATTAGAAAAAAGTGGGGAAGTAATAAAAAGTGGAAAAGTAGAAGATGAGACAATAAAGGTTACAAGTAAATGGAATGTAGATTTGGTAGATGATAAATTGTTTTATGTGGAAGGTAAAACATTATATTTAAATCAATTTGAGAGTGAAGCTGGTTTTGGAAATCCAAAAACTGTCTTTAAAGAAGTTACTAAATTTGATGCTAATAAAATTGGCAATAAATCCGTTATTCAAGCATTTAATAAAGACAAGGTTTATATTAGTGAGATGATAAACGGAAAGGTCAAGAATATCATAACCCTTGATAACATATGGAATCTATATAAGGTAATTTATAAAGAGATTGATAATAAACAATATATTTTCTTAGTAAATAAACCAAACAATAATATGGTGGAAGTATTATATAGTAGTATTGAAAATGGAGAAGCGCAAGAAATAAAAAAATTAGGAGAGAAACAGCTAGGTACTAATTCTAGTCTTAATGATTTTGAAATAACTGAGCTTAATAACAAATATTATTTACTTTATGAAGCAACTCAAGTTTCTGGTGGAGCTAGAAGTGTATATGGTGATATAAGAATCATTGATAAAAACACATTAAATGAAGAAAGTAAAAAGTATATAATGCAAGGTGACATTGATTATGTTAGTGAAGTAGGTGAAGATTTCTTATTACACAAAAATGATTCAAAGGTACAGTTAATAACTACGGGACTGAATCAAAAAAATAAATATGCTGTAAAGCCTGATGTATTTAAGTTAGAAATTAAAGAGGATGGTAATCTTTCTGAACCGGAATTTCTAAGTAATACTGAGAGCATCTCTATTAAGCCAGCGATTATGGCAACAAATCATGGTGAATATTTAATATTTTTAGATATTACTTCAGGGACCCAGTATGCTTTAAATGTAAATAGCAATAATGATATTTTCGTAGCAAATGCTCAGAAACTAACAAAATCTGATTATATCAGTGCATTTTTAAAGGCTATAACAGCCCCAATCTTTGCATTTACATATATAATAATGACAACTGGAATTATAAATATAACATACATAGTATTTGCTTTCCTAGGAGTATTTGCTATAATTAAGATGTTAAATATCAGGAAAGAAAAATTAAAGTTAGCTTTATTTATAATAACTTATATCTTAATAAACTTTATTAGATTTGATAATAATTTTTATTTATCCTCAGCTATAGCAATGATGCCAGATATTTTGACAACCTCTATAGTACCGTATGTAATGCCTATCCTTATAAATCTAATTACGGGATTGGTTACATATTTATTTTATAAGGAGCGTAAGAAAAGTGAATATTTTCCATATATTATATTTTTTATAGTGTTAGATTTATATCTGTCAAATCTAATTTACGTACCATTTAACTTATTTAAGTCATTAGCGCAGTAGGAGATGATAATGATGAAGAAGACTTTTGTTATTGCTCATAGGGGAGCATCGGGACACGCCCCTGAAAATACTATGATATCCTTTCAGAAAGCAATAGATATGGGGGCCGATGGAATAGAACTAGATGTTCATATAAGTAAGGATGACAAGTTAATAGTTTGTCATGATGAAAGAGTAGATAGAACAACTAATGGAATAGGCTTTATAAAGGATCTTACTTTAGATGAGATAAAGAAGTTAGATGCTGGATACTGGTATGATAAAAAGTATGCTAATGAGAAGATACCAACCTTAGAAGAGGTTTTGTATTTATTTCAAGGGAAAGATATTCTTATTAATATTGAGCTGAAAAATGGAATAATTCAATATGACAAAATAGAGGAAAAAGTAATAAGAGTTCTAGAAAAATTTAAATTAATGGATAGAACAATAATATCTTCTTTTAATCATTATAGTTTAATCAAAATAAAAGAAATAAATAGCAGTATTAAGACAGGAGCATTGTATATGTGTGGCTTAGTAAATCCTTGGGATTATGTAATTAGATTAAATATTGATGTCATACACCCAATTTATTTTGCACTTTATCCTGATCTTATAAAAAAATGCAAGGAAAGAAATGTTGAGATTAATACATATACTGTAAATTGTGATGAAGACATGAAGAAAGTCATAGATTTAGGGGTAAATGGTATTATCACAAATTATCCAGATAAAGCTAAAAAGATATTAGAAGGAATATACTAGAGGAGGTATGATATGATGAAAACTAATAAAGATAAATTAGTGAAGCAATCAGTTCAAGGCAAGGTACATCATCCCATGGCTCTTAATCCTTATAGATTAAGTCATGAAGGAGAGTCTATGGCCTTACCTGCAACGGGAGGAATTACTTATAATGTTAAGATAGGTGATTCAGCGATGGATTGGGTAGGTGACCATGTAGAGCCAGGAGTGAGTATAAAAAATAGTGATAAATATGCAAATGGAGGGTTAAATCTTTTATCTTGTATTGGAAATGAAGCTAGGATCGTCACAGGGGATGCTAAAGGTGCAAAAGGTTTTGTTACAGGTACTCATGGTGGAATCGAACATGTACTGGTTTATTTTTCTGAAGAAGATTTAGAGAAAATGACTACGGATGATAAGATACTTATTAAGTCTTGGGGACAAGGAATGAAACTATTGGATTATCCAGACATAAAGGTTATGAATATTGATCCAGAGTTGTTCTCAAAGCTGGGAATTGAAGATTTAGATGGGAAAATAAGTGTTCCTGTAGTGGCAGAGGTACCTCCATACCTTATGGGATCAGGAATTGGTTCTTCAAGTAGTTATAATGGAGACTATGATATAATGACTGCTGATAAAGAAGAAGTCAAAAAGTGGGGGTTAGATAAATTAAGATTTGGAGATTTGGTGTTATTGAGAGATTGTGATAATAGTTATGGTAGAGGATATCTGAAAGGTGCAATAAGTATAGGTGTTGTAATACATAGTGATTGTATTAAAATGGGTCATGGGCCTGGCATAACTACTATTTTAACCTGTAAAGAAAATAAGATTATAGGAAAAGTGTCTAAGTCTGCTAATATTGCAAATTATATGGGTGTAAATGGATAACCATAGAAGTATACTTTTAATCCAGGTGGTTAAAATTTAACTGTCTGGATTTTTTTCTTTATTTGATATATAATGATTTATTATGTTTTATAATTTATAAATAGGGAATATATGTGTAAACTAGATTATTAAGGTAGGAGAATATTATGAAAAAGATAAGAGTAATATATAATCCATCTTCAGGAACTCAGACTATTCAACGTAGACTAGATTTGATATGCAAAATACTACTAGATAATGGATACATATTAGGTAAATTTGCAACAGAAAAGAAATATGATGCAATGAATGAAACCATAAGGACATGCAAGGAAGACTGGGATATAATTGTCGCTTGTGGAGGAGATGGAACAATTAATGAAGTAGCTAGTGGTATAGCTAAGAGTGAGAGAAAGATTCCGGTTGCTATATTAGCAGCTGGGACAGTAAATGACTTCGCAAATTCTTTAGGATTACCTAAAGATGCTAAAGAGTTTTGCAACATGATAATGAATGGGAAAACACTTGATGCTGATCTTGGAAAAATTAATGATAGCTATTTTGTTAATGTGGCTGCTGGAGGTCTGTTGACTAACATTGCCCATCAGGTTCCTAGTGAAGTGAAAACAGTTCTAGGAAGGATGGCATATTATATGGAAGGGTTAAAGGAAATACCGAGGCAAATGTTTAATGCATTTAAGGTAAATATTGAAAGTGAAGAATACTCCATAATGGGTGAAGAGATAGCTTTGTTTTTAATATCTAATAGCTCTTATATTGGCGGATTTAAAAAGCTAGCTCCGAAGGCAGATATAATGGATGGTAAACTTGATACTATCATTATTAGAAAATCTGAAATTCAAGATATTATTACTATATTAATAGACTTAATAAAAGGCGAGCACATAAATCATCCAAAAGTTAAATATTTTAGGACTGAAAAGATTACTATTGATTGTGATAATCCAATAGATGTAGATATAGATGGAGAATATGGTGGTGAATTACCTGCAACTTTTAAAGTAGTACCAGGTTGTTTTAAAATATTTATAAAATAAACAAGGAGCCATTAGGCTCCTTTGTCAGCTTTTTGCGATTTCTTTTCAGATGAAGGGTTTTTATCTCCTTTATTTAAAGAATTTGAGCTTTTCCCATCAATTTGCATTTTACATTTTCCTTCAAAAACTGCATTTTCATCTACAATGAAAGATTTAACCTTAATATCACCATTAATATGTCCGGCGTTTGTTAGATGTAATTGTTCTTTACAATCTATATTTCCTTCAACAGTACCAGAAATAACAATATTATTGCAGATAATATTACCTTTAACTACACCTTTATTTCCTATAATTATACTACCCTCAATTACTAAATCACCTACAAGTTCGCCATCAAGCCTTACAGTACCTTTAGCTTCAATTTTACCTTCTAATTTAGTATTTTGACCTATTAGTGTATCCATTTTATTAGATACCTTTGAACCTTTTCCTAGCATTTTATTACCTCCTCATCAGATGTTAATCATCATTGTTTAAAACAGTTAATGGATTTACTGGATCTCCATGATACCTGACTTCAAAATGAAGGTGGGGTCCAGTACTTCTTCCTGTACTACCC
Organism: Sporosalibacterium faouarense; assembly: GCF_016765695.1. Lineage (GTDB taxonomy): Bacteria > Bacillota > Clostridia > Tissierellales > VENL01 > Sporosalibacterium > Sporosalibacterium faouarense. The sequence goes on from NZ_JAETGO010000027.1 coordinate 30,481, forward strand.
ATCTCAGATATTACTTGTCCCTTTTTAATTCTGTCGCCAACCTTAACTAAGAGCTTCCTATTATGAGCATATATCGACTCATATCCATAGCCATGTTTAACAACAATAACATATCCATAGCTACCATTATATCCTGCAAATGTTACAACTCCACTTCCAGCGGCTTTAACCTTTGTCCCATACCAGTTGGCGATATCAATCCCTGAGTGGAAATCTGTACCACCAGTGAAGGGATCTTTTCTATAACCAAAAGGAGAAGTAATACTTCCCTTAGTTGGCTCTAAGTTAGGTTTAGCCTCTAAATAATCAAGTCTTTGTTCAACATCTTCAATTAGAACATTAAGATCTGTTTGACTTTTTTCTAACATTTGAGATATTGAGTTTATTTGTATTTGGGTGCTAGGTATATCCTCTAACTTTAGCGAATCCTTTCTTAGGATAGGAATAGTACCTCTAGTAATAGAAGTAGAGCTTTTTAATTTTGCATCTGTATTTTTTGATTCCGTAGACGAATCATTACTTTCCTTCGATTCTTCCTTAGGTTGTCCATCAAGACCAACTAGACTTTTTACAGTTTGCTGTAACTCTGATATTGATTCTAATTCGTCATTAAATTCAGAGATAGTAGCTTCTAAGACCTTGATTTCTTCTTTCTGATTTGTAGTGATATTCGTTAGAGTATCCAGCCTCTTTGATTTAACAATATAGTCATCTTGTAAATCACTAAAAGAGGTATACAGATCCCAAATAAAATAGCTTGAGGAGGATATGGTTATAATAATAAGTAATATCAGAAGCTTTGGTATCCACGATGCCACATTAAATTGCTTAACATCATTAGATTGGGGAACTATTAATAGTGAAAATGATTTTGATTTTTTAGACCTAGTGTTTTTTGAATTCACGCTGCTCCCACCTTTTACAAAAATTCTTCTTCGTAGAAATAATATTCTATAAAAGAAATCGAAAACCTTCTTTTATTGACAAAAATATGTGTACAAGTTCAATAATATGACCAGAGTACTATTTTTAAAATAATAATTTTCATAGAGTGGAAACTTAGAAGTGTTGCTAAGAAGTAAATAAAATGATAATATATTTAGTATACCGAAGTAAAATGGAGGTTCGAAAATTGAAAAATATAGATGTTGGAGAAAGTGTAATCGGCATAGAGAGGTACTTAAGAAAGACTGATCATATTATAAGAAAAAAAGGAAGGGAAATACTGAAAGACTTTAATATAACGGGTCCGCAATTTATCGCATTGCAATGGCTAATAAGTGATGGAGACTTGACTATTGGAGAACTGAGTCAGAAGATGAAATTAGCATGCAGTACCATAACAGATTTAATTGATAGAATGGAGAAAAACGAATTGGTCGTAAGAACCAAGGATAAGAAAGATAAAAGGGTCGTAAGAATACAAGTTCTAAAGAAGGGACACGATGTAGTCGATAAGGTTCTAGATAAAAGAAGACTTTTCTTATCTGACAAGCTAAGAAATTTTAAAGAAGAGGATAAGACCTTTTTAATGAAAAGTCTAGAGTCTTTGTATTTAGCTATGAAAGGTGACAACCAAACAGAAGAGGAATAGATTATTAACCTAAGTTTACTATTATTCATGTTTTTATTTGTAATGGTATTATACCAGCTATCAATTATAGTATGAATATAAGTACACTTAGGTTTTTAGTATTTATCAACAAATTTACATATTTTTTCTTCAGAAGCTTATTATAAATTACTATTTATGGTATAATTTAGAGATGAGCAATATTAAAGTTTATTTTTTTTGAAGGAAGTGTTAAACATGCAATTACTGAACAATAGATACAAAATTGAAGGTATTCATGTAGAAGAGACTAATGGTACTGTCTATAAGGTTATTGACTTATGGAGTGGCAATAAAAAAATATTACTAAAAATTTGTGAGAAAAATTTAGCTAATAAAAAGATTTTTGATTTTTTTTGTAATAGCTTTTTAAATCTTACAAATATAAAAAATAAATATCTTCTACAAAACGGCAAATTTGATATATTAAGTGTAGTTGATAATAAAAAGACTACTAGAAATCAATTCTATTACACTAAGGAATACGCCGATGGAAGTACCTTAATTAATAGTTCTGGCAGCCTGTCCTTCGAAGAAATTTTAGATATTACAAGGCAAATATGTGATTTAGTTGACTATTTTCAGTTTAGAGGAATAACATATGACTTTTTGAATCCAAACAATATTTATTGTATAAGACAAAGTGACAATATCAATATTAAGGTCAAAGATATTGCATCTATTTACGAATTGAAAATAAGAGATGAGTATGGAGAAAATAGTCGTTCATTTATAGCTCCAGAGTTTTTTATGGGTAAAGAAAAGGAAAATTTACGAAGTGATATTTATTCCATAGGTATGATTCTTAGCTTTCTTTTAGATAGATTTATTAAGGAAAATCCTGACGAGATAATGAAAAAGGAACATAGTATAAGAATTATAAAAGATTTGATAAATAGGATGACCAGTAAAGATAGTAATAGTAGAGAAGCAAACTTGAGACTTATTATTGAGTCTATAAATAGCATTTCGCAAACCAATTATAATTTAGACTTTAAAAATGAAAGAAATCACTTGAATTTTTCTACTGAAATAATTGGAAGGGAAAAAGAGCTTAATGAAGTATTTAAAATAGATGAAGAATTTGAAAACAGAGTATATGAAAAAAAAGTTTTTTCGATACATGGTGAAGAAGGAGTTGGAAAAACTAGATTATTGAAAGAATTAGATTTCTTGTTAAGAATGAAGGGAAGATCTGTTTACTATACAACAGTTACTGATGGCAATACAAGTCAGTTAGGTCCAATAAAGAAGATACTCAGACAGATGATTAAAAACTGTGATAGTGATTTAATTGATAAATATGGCTGTGAGCTAGTTAAGATAATACCAGAATTAAGTGCTGTTAATGATATTGCTCCTTCTTCAGCCTTAAGTGGAGAGCGTGAGATGCTAAGATTATATGATAGGATATCTAATTTTATCGTAGACTTTATTAAGGGTAGACCGACTTATATCATTCTTGATGAATTTCATAATAGTGATATTGATACTTTGAGACTGATCAATTATTTCATTAGGAACAAGGTGAATTCCTCACTATTGTTTATCATTTCATATAATGAAGCATTGATAGAAAATGATAAAGAGCTAGATAGCATTATAAATAAATGGTCTAGCTACCATAAGGTTGAAGAGATTGACCTATTGAAATTTAATCTTCAAGAAACAGCACTTATGATTAAAAATATTTTAGGTCTTAGAAACATGCCTGTGAAATTAGGCGCTAGACTTATGAATGAAACAGCAGGCAATCCTAGACATATTGAAGAGGTTATAAAGAATTTCCATGCAACAGGAGAGCTTTTTATAGATGAAATAGGTAATTGGGATTTAAAAACAGAAATATATTCTAATATATACATTCCATCTAACATTAATGAGGCTATAAAAAGACAAATAGATTTATTAGAAAATGAAATGTATGAAGTAGCTAAAATTATTTCACTATTCAGAACTTCAGTTTCTAAGGGAATATTATCAAATATCTTAGGTTTGGATATTGAAGACCTTGATAACATTATTGATAAGCTTCTAGCAATTAAGATAATTGATGAAAAAGTTGAAGACTGGGGTTATACCTATGATTTTTATAATCTTCAAACTAAGAAATATATTTATCATAGAATAGAGAAAAAAGAGAAGCAAGAGTTACATGAATTAATTTCTGAAGTTCTTGAAGATGTTTATAGTGATGGGAAAAGAAGAAATATTGACGAATTAGTATATCATTTGACCTTATCGAACCAAACGGAAAAGGCAATAAGGTATACAGTTGATTTAGCAAAAAGGATGGAAGGCTTTGTTGGAAATGTTCAAGCCATATCTCTATGGCAAAAAGCAGATGAGCTATTAAAGGATAGAATAGATATAAATAAGCTAGAAGTTCTAGTAAACTTGGGTAGATTGTATTCTTTCCAAGGACTTAATGATAAGGCTTTAGATCAGCTTTTTAAGGCTCTTGAAGGAGCAATATTATTAGGTGAGGAGAGGTTTATTGTTATTGCTAGAAATTCCATTGCTGATATATATCTTTGGAGAAATGCACTGGTAGAGGCAGAAGAACATATAAGTCAGGCGCAGGATTTAGCAAAAAGAGTTAATTATGTTGAGGGATATATCGAAGGTGCAAGATTAATGAATAAGCTTTACTTCCAGAAAAATGAATATAGTAAAATTTTAAATACAACTAATAAATATATAGATACTGCGAAACAGGAAAAGCTTTATACACATGTAGCCCATTTCTATAATCATTTAGGGGTTTATTATATGTTCCATTATAATATTGAAAAAGCAAGGAAATGTTTTGCATCAAGTATAGAGTATTTCAATAAAGCTCAGGATTTCATTGAATCAACAAAAGCTATAAATAACATAGGAGTAATTTATGCAGATCATTATGATGATTTAGATAAGTCAATGGAATACTTTGAAAAAGGGCTAAATGTTAGTCAAAAGTATAATTCATTTGAAAATGAAATAGTATTTTTTATTAATATTGGAGAAACGTATATACAGTTAAATCAATATGAAAAAGCGAAAGAATATATAAATTCTGCTAGGAAACTAGCTACAGAAATTCAGGATGAGATAGACTTATTCTTAATAAATATTGATTTAGGCAGAATTTATTTAAATATGGGAGATTTTGAAAAGGCATATAAAATATACAAGACTGTTAAGGAACAGTTTTACAAGCAGCCTGAACAGGGACAAAATATAGGAGAGTATTACGATTTTCTAAGTGAATTCAATATCTATATAGGACAATGGGACGAGGCGTTAGATGCTTGTCAAAAATCTATTGAGAATAACAATAAGCTTAAACTCACATTATTAGCAGAAAGTAGAATGTTAGTTATCAAGTATATCAAAGGAAATGTGTTAGATAAAAAATCTATAAATGAGTTGAGGGCTAGTCTTGAGCATAGTGATTTGAAAAGTATAAGAAGGTTTGCTTTGCTTGAGTTTGCAAGGATATCAATAGATTCAGGAGATATTGAATATGCAAGACAAATCTTAAATGAAGATGAGAAAATATTATCTGAATTTACAACAGATTACTTAAATATAAAAAGAAACTTATTATTGACATACTTTGTTGAAGACCCAATTAGTGAATTACTTAATATAGAAAAAAATGAGAAAAATAAATATTTAGACTGTGACATGATTATTAACAGAAGACTAGGGATTGAGTATTATAAAAAGAAAAACTATTATCAGTCCATATATTATTTTGTTATTACTTTAGATTTAATGCATAGAGCTATTAAGAAAATCTCTAGTCGAGATATGGCTATGCTATTATTAAAGGCTAATAATATAGATAGACTCTTAGAGAAGATTAATTTCATAATGGGTTCTCTAGCTGTAGAGAGTTATGAAAATGATATAACTGTTGATATTTTCTTTGAAGAACACTTTGACTTAGCTGACTTTAGAGAATTGTTTAATAAAAAAGAGTTTTATTATGCTGTATTTGCTCATTTCAATGAAACTACATTAGATAATATTGACGATTTAGATGAACTAGTTAAGCATTTTACAGGTAGTTATGAAGATAACCTAGATTTAATCTTAAAATTTGCGATGAAAGAAACCTTTGCAAGTAGGGGATTTATTTGTATCTATGATAGAGAAAAAGATAAACTGAAGATTCTAAAATCCTCAACAGGAAATTATGATATGACGATTATAAATCAAGTTATATCAAGGGTTAAGCAAAAAGAATCAGGATTATTAATTCAAAGTACTGCAAAATTTCATAAAGAATACGTATATTTGGAAGAAGATATTAAGTCTTTGATTTGTGTACCTATATATAAGAAGAAAAGAAACAGAGAAAGCTCTATGTCATTAGATGATGATAGACGTAAAGGCTGTGATAATTTCAATAGTGGTGAGATTGTTGGCTACATCTATTTAGACTCAGACCGCTTATTTAACAGATTTGATCAGGAGAGGTTTGAACTTATAGAAGCTCTGTCTTATTTATCATTCATTAATATAGATAACTATAATTTAAAGAAGACTTCTTCAATAGATATGCTTACAGGAACTTATACTAGAAAATATTTCGATATATTATCAGGAGAAATATTAAAGAAAAATAAAAAAGCAGGATTGAGCCTTGCAGTGATTATGATAGATATTGATAAATTTAAAGTAGTAAATGATACATTTGGTCATAGAACAGGAGATGAAGTACTAAGTAAAGTCGGAGATATTATTTTAGACAATGTGAGAGATACAGATATAGTAGGAAGATATGGGGGAGAAGAATTTATTATAATGCTTCCTAATACAAGTAAAGAAGATAGTATAAAGGTAGCTGAGAAGATTAGACAAAAAATTGAAAAGGCGCAATTATTAGGTGAGGAGCATCCATTAACAATTAGTTTAGGTATATCTATTTTACCTAAACATGGACAGTATAAAGAAGAATTAATAGAAAAAGCTGACCAAGCTCTTTATCATGCAAAACAAAACGGTAGAAATAACTTTGTTATGTGGAGTAGTGATATTGGAGGATCAAGAAAGAGATTAGATAGGTTGGTAGGAATTGTATCAGGGAATACTGTTCAAGACCAAAGAAATATATTAGCCATGGTAGAAATTATTGACCTTATTAAAGAAAAGGCATGTAAAAAAGATAAAATCTACAGGTTCTTAGGTAGGCTTATAGAAATAGTTGAGGGTAAACAAGGGGCTTTATTTATAATAGAAGAAGATAAAAACATTAGTGAAGTATTTGCCCGGGAAATATTTAAAGAAGAATGGATTAATGAATTTAGATATAATGGAGAGGTCATCAATAGAGTCGTTAACAAAGGTGAAGGTGAATTTCTCATTGATTGGGAGGATGTTGAAAATATTAACGTATTAACAGGAACTCCTAATTGGCAATCTATAATTGTTACTCCTCTAATAGACCAAGGTCGAACTAAAGGAGTACTATTGATTTCTGTTCCCATTAAAGAAAAAGAGTTCGACTATAACACATACAACTTTGTAAGAACAGTTGGAGATATTATGGCGGCTATTATATAAATGATAGTCGCATTTCTATATCTAATAAAATTATTGGATTTTGTCCTCAAAAATTGGGAATATGTATTATAATAGGATATAAAAGAAATTATAAAATATAAGGTGGTGATAATATGACTGCAACTATTAAAGACGTAGCGAAATCAGCTGGTGTTTCCATTTCAACAGTGTCAAGGGTAATCAATAATTCAAAGCCAGTAAGTCCAGAGATTAAAAGAAAAGTTTTAGAAGTTATCAAGGAGTTAAATTATAGACCTAATGAAATAGCTAGAACACTGGTTACGAAAAAATCTTTTTTAATTGGAGTAATAGTTACAGACATTGGCAACTCAGATGTTACAGAAATGGTAAGAGGAATAGAGGAAATCGGGAAAATGTACGGCTATGATATTTTACTATGTAGTACATATGGAGATAAAAAGATGGAAGAGAGATATATGCATCTTTTAAAGATGAAACAGGTAGAGGGAATAATACTTATTTCAAATGATCCAAATGAAGATATAGATAATCTCTTGACTGAACATGATATTCCATTTGTTTGTTTAAACAGGTTCTTTAATATAAGAAATCATTCTACTGTGTCTATTGATAATTTTGAAGCTACATATGAAATGACTAAATATCTGTTTGAGCTAAATCATCAAAAGGTAAAATACATAATGCATAAAGAGAGCAGTGATAGTGATGATGAATCCGTTGAGAGAATAAAATTTAATGGTTATAAGAAAGCCGTAGAAGAATATAGTAGTGTAATTGATGTAGCATATGCTAAAGGTAGAGAAATAAAGGATGGATATGAGGTGGCTATATCGTGTGATTTTAATGAGGTTACAGCAGTGTTTTGTAGCAGTGATAAACTTGCAATCGGTGTTATGAATTATTTCTATGATAATGGAATAAAAATTCCTGATGATATATCAGTTTCAGGGTATGGAGATATTAATCTAGCATCTATTTTTAGACCTAAACTATCAACTGTTAGAGAACCTTTCTATGATATTGGAGCAGTTGCTATAAGAAGAATAATCAAAGAATTAAAGGGGGAAGAAATTACGAATAAAGATATTGTATTACCTCATAAAGTTTTATCAAGGGAAAGTTGCAGGAAAAGAAAATAGCTCTTTTATAAGCTTTTAAGTATAAAAAACCTTTGCTGGACTAATAATATTTTATGAAAATATTTGGAGGTGAAGGTTTGATGAGAAGAGTTGTTGTTGAAGATAGTTTAAGAAACGTTTCAGACTATTTAAGAAGCCAAGGTTGTGAAGTAAGTAGTTTAGGCAATGAGTCAGATATTGATAACTGCGATGCAGTTGTTATATCAGGACAAGATAAAAACTTTTCAGGAATGCAAGATACCCTTACAAATGCCGTGGTAGTAGATGCAAGGGGAAGAACTCCAGAAGATATTTACAATTACATTAATTCAAATTTAAGATAAGCAGCTTTTTGCTGCTTGTTTTATTTAAAATCAAAAGATTAGATATATAACTTTAATTTATATTAAAGATTTAATAAGTTAATTTGAGAAAAAAGATTTATTTAGATTGAATTAAATAATGAAAATTGGTAAAATAGCATTATTAATAATGTTGGAAGGGGGATTATATGACTGGAGAAAGCAATCAAGAAAACAAAGTAAGTTTTTTTAGAAGTAAGCATTTTTTTAAAGTAGTTATTGTTTCAATTATAATTCTTTTAATATTTGTTACTCTAAGTTTATTTGCTGATACCCAAGAAGCAAGGGTAAAAATAGTTTCAGATAATTTGTTTGCTGTATCACTATTGATATTAATATTTGCAGTTTTTGCAAGAAGTAGAGCCTGGTCATTATTTAAAAAGTCACTTAAGACTAATGATGAAGAGGTGTTGGAAAAATCCAAGAAAACTAAGTATCTATCTAAGGCTCTTACGTTCATAGGATTTTTTAACTTATTAGGAAGTATAATAGCTTTATTTTTAATTTTATAATATAGGAAAGACATTAATAATTTCTAGAATAATTACATAGTATAAATATTTATAAAGATATTAAGAAAATAAAATATTTTAAATTTTTAAAGGGGTAGACTGAAGTGAATAAACTTCACTCTATCCTTTTTGATTTTTTTGTTATAGGAGTGTTGTTATCTTCAATTGAGGTTCAGCTAATCATCAAATTAATGCTTTATCAAAGTAAAGAGAAAAACCGATAAAGCTTGAAAAATACACAATCTTTTTATATTTTTTGCAGGATATTTTAATCAAATACAGAATATTTTAATTAATGAAAATTTTAAAAGAAGGGATGATCATATGAATAAAGTAATACTTGATGGTAATAGTTTAACAATACAAGACGTAATAAATGTTGCTAGAAATAACTACACTGTTGAATTAACAGATGCTGCAGTAGAAAAAGTCAATAAATCAAGAAAGCTTGTAGATAGATTTGTTGATAGTGAAAAGGTAGTATACGGTATTACAACTGGATTTGGAAAATTTAGTGATGTAGTTATTTCTAAGGAAGAAGCTGAGCAGCTTCAAACTAATTTGATTACAAGTCACTCTTGTGGGGTTGGAGAACAACTAGATGAGGAAATTGTTAGAGCAGTAATGCTATTGAGAGCAAATGCTCTTGCAAAGGGTTTTTCAGGGATTAGACTTTCAACTCTGAAAAAGCTTATTGAGATGGTTAATAAAGGTGTTCATCCAATTATTCCTGAAAAGGGTTCATTGGGATCCAGTGGAGATCTTGCACCTCTTTCTCATATGGTACTGGTGTTATTGGGAGAAGGAGAAGCAATATATAAAGGAGAAAGATTAAGTGGTAAGAAGGCTATGGAAGCTGCGGGAATAGATACCATTAGACTTACATCTAAAGAAGGATTGGCTTTAATAAATGGTACTCAGGTTATGACTGCTATTGGTGCCTTAACTATATATGATTCTATAAATATTTCAAAAATGGCTGATATTGCAGCAGGATTAACTATGGAGGCTTTAAATGGTATAGTTACTGCTTTTGATGAAAAGGTTCATAGTGTTAGACCTCATAATGGACAAATGAATACAGCAAAAAATATTCTAAGCATTTTGAATGGAAGTGAAATGACTTCTGAGCAAGGTGAGATAAGAGTACAGGATGCTTACACACTTAGATGTATCCCTCAAATCCATGGAGCAAGTAAAGATGCTATTGATTATGTGATTGAAAAGATAAATATAGAGATTAACTCTGCCACTGATAATCCACTTATATTTGAAGAGGTTGAAGAAGTTATATCTGGTGGTAATTTCCATGGTCAGCCAATGGCATTAAGCTTTGACTTTTTAAGTATAGCATTAGCTGAGCTAGGCAATGTTTCTGAGAGAAGATTAGAGAGATTAGTAAATCCTGCTTTAAGTAACCTACCTGCTTTTCTAGTTGAAAAGGGAGGTTTGAATTCAGGTTTTATGATTGTACAATATTCAGCTGCTTCACTTGTATCTGAAAATAAAGTTTTATCCCATCCTTCAAGTGTTGATTCCATACCATCCTCAGCAAATCAAGAGGACCATGTTTCTATGGGAACTATTGGAGCTAGAAAGGCAAGAGAAATACTAGGGAATGTAAGAAAGGTTTTAGCTATGGAAATTCTAGGGGCATGCCAAGCTATAGACTTGAGAGGTAAAAAGCAATTAGGTGCAGGTACTAGTATAGCCTATAAAATTATAAGGGAAAATACTGATAAAATTGTAGATGATAAAATAATGTATAAAGAGATAAATAAATGTGAAGATTTAATTAAATCTAATGAGATTGTGGCTGAAGTAGAAAAAGCCATTGGTAACTTGTTATAGTTTTATTAAGTGCGGAAGTTTCATATAGAAATATATTTAAGATGTAAATATGTAATTTCCTCAAGTTTCAAAATCCATTAATATGAAAGGAGAGTTTTTATGATTAACAATGTTGACGTTTCACAAGCAATGAAAATTAAATTAGACAATACTTTGCCTAAAATGCCTGAATTTGTTGAGGGGATTAGAAGGGCACCAAAGAGAGAATTCAGACTGAATAAACATCAAACTGAGCTTGCCTTAAAAAATGCGTTGAGATATATACCTGAAGAATTACATGAAGAGTTAGCACCAGAGTTTTTGGAAGAACTACTTACAAAGGGAAGAATCTATGGATATAGATTTAGACCTGAAGGAAATATAAAGGCTAAATCAATTGATGATTACAAGGGTAATTGTATTCAAGGTAAAGCATTCCAAGTAATGATTGATAATAACTTAGATTTTGATATTTCCCTATATCCCTATGAACTTGTTACCTATGGGGAGACTGGACAGGTGTGCCAAAACTGGATGCAGTATAGATTAATAAAGAAATATTTGGAGGTATTAACTGATGAGCAGACATTAGTTATTGCTTCTGGACATCCATTAGGATTATTTAAATCTAGACCGGAAGCACCTAGAGTAATAATAACTAATGCTCTAATGATAGGAGCCTTTGACAATCAAGATTTCTGGCATAATGCCCAAGCTATGGGAGTTGCTAACTATGGTCAAATGACAGCAGGTGGATGGATGTATATAGGTCCTCAAGGTATTGTACATGGAACCTTTAATACAATCCTTAATGCTGGTAGAATGAAGCTTGGAGTTCCAGAGGATGGAGATTTAAGAGGACATTTATTTGTAAGTTCAGGACTAGGTGGAATGAGTGGAGCTCAGCCTAAAGCAGCAGAGATAGCAAATGGTGTGGCTATAGTTGCTGAAGTAGATTATTCAAGAATAGTTACTAGACATGAACAAGGCTGGGTAGGCGAAATAGCTAAGAGTCCTAAGGAAGCCTTTGATTTGGCCCATAAGTATATGGAGAAAAAAGAGCCATTATCAATCGCATTTCATGGAAATATTATAGAATTATTGGAATATGCAGTGGAGAACGACGTTCATATAGAGCTATTATCAGACCAAACATCTTGCCATGTACCTTATGATGGAGGATATTGCCCAGAAGGTTTATCATTTGATGAAAGAACAGAGCTATTGAAAAATGATAAAGCAAAGTTCAAGAAGTTAGTCGATGAATCCCTGCGCAAGCACTATGATTTAATTAAGAAATTAGTTGATAGAGGTACTTACTTCTTTGATTATGGTAACAGCTTTATGAAAGCAGTATATGATGCAGGAGTTAAAGAGATTGCTAAAAATGGTGTAGATGAAAGTGAAGGCTTTGTATTTCCGTCTTATGTGGAGGATATAATGGGACCTATGCTTTTTGATTATGGATATGGACCATTTAGATGGGTTTGCTTAAGTGGTAAGCATGATGACTTATTAAAAACAGATAAAGCTGCAATGGATATTATTGATCCAAATAGAAGAGGACAAGACAGAGATAACTATGTATGGATAAAGGATGCAGATAATAACAAGCTTGTTGTAGGAACAGAAGCTAGAATTCTTTATCAAGATGCATTGGGAAGAAGGGATATAGCCCTTAAATTTAATGAGATGGTTAGAAATGGTGAAGTAGGACCTATCATGCTTGGAAGGGATCATCATGATACAGGGGGTACAGATTCACCATTTAGAGAAACAGCTAACATTAAAGATGGAAGTAATATAATGGCTGATATGGCAACACAATGCTTTGCAGGTAATGCAGCTAGGGGTATGAGTTTAATAGCCCTTCACAATGGTGGTGGAGTTGGTATTGGTAAGTCAATTAATGGTGGATTTGGTTTAGTGCTTGATGGAAGTAAAGAAGTTGATGAAATAATCAAATCATCTATCCCATGGGATGTTATGGGAGGAGTAGCAAGAAGAGCTTGGGCTAGAAATGAAAATTCCATAGAAACATCTATTGAATACAATAAAATCAATGATGGAAAGGACCATATTACATTACCGTATATTCCTAAAAAAGGGTTAGTAGAAAATTTAGTAGAAAAGGCTTTGAAAAACAACTAAGTAGTTTATTGAAGCTTTAGTCTTAGTAATTTGCATATAATAAGTGAAGAATTAATTTAAAAGAATTGATTCTTCACATTCTTTTGAATTACATTAAAAAAAGAACTATATAGTTTTAAGCTAAGATAATTTCAATGTTTCAATATTCTAGAGAGACAAAATAAGGAGGAATAAAAATGGCAAAGATAGTACAATGTGTACCTAACTTTAGTGAAGGTAGAGATAAAGATATTATTGAGAAGATAGTTGAAGAGGTAAGAAAAGTAGAGGGAACTAAGTTATTAGACTATGCACCTGACAAAGACCATAACAGATGCGTTGTTACCTTTATAGGTGATCCTAGTGCAGTTAAGGAAGCAGCTTTTAATTTATGTAAGAAAGCATCTGAGCTTATTGATATGTCAAAGCACTCAGGAGAGCATCCAAGAATGGGAGCAACAGACGTTATACCTCTTATTCCTATATCAGAAGTTACTATGGATGAGTGTATAGATATGTCTAAAGAATTGGGTGAAAAAATAGGTAATGAATTAGGTATTTCAGTATTCTTATATGAGAAATCTGCTTCGGCAACCCATAGATCAAATTTAGCAAAAGTTAGAAAAGGCCAATATGAGGGTATGAATGAAAAGATGAAGGAAGAAATGTGGAAACCAGACTTTGGTCCAATTGAATTAAATACAAAATCAGGAGTTACTGCTGTTGGAGCTAGAATGCCGTTAGTAGCTTTTAATGTGAATTTAGATACTAATGACCTTAAAATAGCAAATAAAATTGCTAGAGGTATTAGAGGAAGCAGTGGAGGACTAAAATATTGTAAAGCAATAGGTATAGAGATTAAGGAAAGAGATATAGTACAAGTATCTATGAATATGGTTGACTACACAAAAACTCCTTTATTTAGAGTATTTGATTTAATTGAAAGAGAAGCTAATAGATATGGAGTAAATGTAATAGGTAGTGAAATAATAGGACTTCTTCCTACAGCTGCATTAATTAATTGTGCAGATTACTACCTAAAGCTTGAAGATTTCTCAGATGAACAATTGCTTGAAAAAAGAATTTATGAATAGGAGGATTCTATGATAGCTGATATAGTAGTTAAAAATATTTCTCAGCTAATAACTCTAGAAGGAGAAAATAGACCTAGAGTTGGTAAGGAAATGATGGAAATAGGCTTGATAGAAAATGGTATATTAGCAATAAAAGATGGAGTAATAAAATACGTAGGTCAAGGAGAACTTCCATCGAATATACAAATGGATAACGATACACAAATAATTGATGGAAAAGGTAAAACAGTTACTCCAGGCTTAGTAGATCCCCATACTCATTTGGTTCATGGAGGATCTAGAGAGAACGAATTGGATATGAAATTAAAGGGAGCAAAGTATTTAGATATTCTAAAGGCCGGCGGTGGAATACACAGTACAGTTAAATCTACTAAAGGTGCTAGCTTTGAAGAGTTATATAAAAAGGCAGAAAAGAGCCTAAATACTATGCTAGAATTTGGTATGACAACTGTAGAAGCAAAAAGTGGGTATGGATTAGATACAGAAACGGAATTAAAACAGCTAAGGGTAGCAAAAAAATTAAATGAAAATCATCCTGCTGATATAGTTTCAACTTTTTTGGGGGCCCATGCAATTCCAACAGAATATAAAGGAAATGTTGATGAATTTGTTGATATAGTTGTTAATGACATGATGCCTAAGGTTCAAGAGGAAAAGCTTGCTGACTTTTGTGATGTTTTCTGTGAAGAGGGAGTTTTCACTGTAGAACAAACGAAAAAAATTCTAAATGCAGCTAAAAAATATGGTATGAAGTCAAAATTACATGCCGATGAAATTGAGCCATTAGGAGGAGCAGAATTATCAGCAGATGTAGAAGCAATCTCTGCTGACCATCTAGTAGCAGCTAGCGAAAAGGGTATGGAGATGATGGCAGAAAAAGGAGTAATTGCTGATTTACTACCTGGAACATCATTTAATCTTGGAATGGGTAAATTTGCTAATGCTAGAAGAATGATAGAGCTAGGAGTTCCTGTGGCGTTGTCTACGGACTATAATCCAGGTAGCTGCCCTACAGAAAACATACAATTCATAATGACTTTGGCATCCTTGAGAATGAAAATGACACCAGAAGAGGTAATTACAGCTGTAACAATAAATAGTGCTTGCTCAATTGGAAGACAAGAGGAAATCGGAAGCATAGCTGTAGGCAAAAAAGCAGATTTAGCTATATTTGATTCTCCTAATATTAGTTATATTATTTATCACTTTGGAATTAATCATATTGACAAAGTAATTAAAAATGGTCAACTTGTTGTTGACAATGGGAAAATTATAAATGTATAATTAAGTAGTTATAATAGATAGTAGATACTAATTTGTGTTTACTATCTATTTTTATTAAAATTGTTTAAATACCTACTTTAGAGGTATTAACATTAAGAATAGATTAGATTTACACTTAATGTTTAAAGAACAGTTAAAGGAGTGATAATTATGCTATCTAAAGAAAAGATTGCTAGAATAAACTTTTTGGCAAATAAATCGAAAAAAGAAGGATTAACTGATGAAGAGAAAGAAGAACAACAGAAACTTAGAAAAGAGTATCTTAAAAACTTTAGAGAAAGCTTTAGAAAACAATTAGATAATATTGAAATAGTTGACTAAATATCAATTTTTTTTCTTGAAAGGCAGGAAATGTGCGAAAAATGTAGAATTAAGATATATATAAAGCTGTTGTAACGATTAAGATTAAAATAAAGGGGGTTTTATTCATGGCTGAAAACCAATATGTAGTATTCAAGCTTGGTAATGAAGAATATGGTATAGATATTATGAATGTAAGAGAGATAGTTCCTCATCAAGAAAGCATTAAGGTTCCAAATGCACCTAAGTTTGTCAGTGGTATTATTAACTTCAGAGGTAAGGTTATACCTATTGTAGATCTTAAGAAAAGATTTGATTTATTAGAGAAAGAAATTGATGGTAACACTAGAATAATAGTTATTAATTTAGATGACAGACAGATAGGTTTTATAGTAGATGAAGCATCTCAAACTATAAGACTTGAAGACAAGGATGTTGACCCAGCTCCAGATATTGTAAGTAGCATTGAGAGAAGATATATTACAGGCGTTGGAAAAAAGGAAGATAGGTTAATTATCTTAATAGATTTGGAAAAAGTGTTAACTGAAGAAGAAAAAGAGAAAATAGAGTCTATGGATGTTTAATGAATAAATAAAATGTCTAAAGAAAATTATTGTAGCCTACAGTAGTTGATAAATTTTTTGCGATTAATCCCCTATAATAAAATTAGTATATTTATTATAGGGGGTCTTATTTGTGAGAAGGTTTAAAATTTTACTTACATTGCTTATTTTTATAGCAATTGTGTTTTCTAGCCGATTAAGTGTACAAGCTTTTTCTTATCAAGATAAGTTTAATGACATAGAGTTATCAAATATAGAAGAATTATTGAGTGAGAGAATGCATATTATGAATGAAGGCTTGTTTAATCAAATGGATATTGATACTGTAGAGGAAAAGCTTACCGGGATAGAAAGAGGAAAACTCCTTTTAGAGGATATTAATATCATTAAAAAATCAAGAGAGCTACCTACAGATTATAGCTATCCTTTTGGGCTGAAAATAAAGTCTGTCGAAAGTGTTAAATATGAAGAAACAAACGTTGAACTTTATTTAGTATTAGAGTGGGAAATAGCTTATAAAGATAAACAAACAAAGGAAGATTTTTTATATAAGATAAAATTATTAAAGCAAAAGGAAAGATATTATATTTATAATATTGAAGTAATTGAATAAAGTGGCAGAGGGAAATCCTCTGCTTTTTTGATATAAAAAAACAGAATGATTTACATTAATTGACAATATTTGAACAAATAATTAAAATTATGATATTATTTTTACATAATAAAGGATAATTAAGCTTTAAAGTAGAATAGATATAGATATCTAGTCTAATTTATTATCTTCTTATTTATGAAATATAAGGATGAGGAGTAAGATATGGAGAAAAATTTAGATAAAAATAGGATTAATGAAATACTTAAAGGTGTATTAGATACCATTGAAAGTAGCAAGGAAGAAATTTTTGCTATTACTGAAAAAGTAAGAGAGAACTACCATAGAACAAAACAAGAGTTGGATGAATTGCAAGAGAAAGCTAGTAAAATAATTAGAGAAGTTGACTTATTAAGAGCCGAAGAGAGAAGACGGAGAAAGAAATTAGTAATAGTTAGTAAAGATTTTCAAACTTACTCTGAAAAGGATATAAAGGAAGCATATGAAAAGGCAAACGATTTGAGGGTAAAGCTTGTTTTGAAAAGAGAAGAAGAAAAAGCTATTATTGAAAAAAGAAAGAATTTAGAGTTGAGGTTAAAGGATTCTATAGAAGTACTGGAAAGAGCTGAGAGACTTACAACTCAAGTTAGTGTTGCAATGGGCTATTTAAGTGGTAATTTAAATAATATAATTGACACTATTGATAATATGAATAAGAAGCAATTCCTTGGCATTAAAATTATAGAAGCACAAGAAGAGGAAAGGCAAAGAGTTGCAAGGGATATTCATGATGGCCCAGCCCAATCTTTGGCTAATCTAGCGTTAAATGCTGAATTATGTGAGAAACTTTTATCCATTGACGTTAATAGAGCTAAAGAAGAACTAAGAAAACTGAAGCAAATAGTTAGAAGTAATCTAAAAGACGTAAGAAAAATAATATATGATTTAAGGCCCATGTCTTTAGATGACCTTGGATTGGTGCCTACGGTTCAGAGATATGTTTCTGTTTTTTCTGAGGAGACAGGGATTAATTCTGACTTACAATTATCAAATGATAAGGAAGAAATTAATCAATATGTGGAAATAGCAGCTTTTAGAATAATTCAAGAATCATTAAACAATATTAGGAAACATTCTAAAGCTAAGTATATAAAGGTCAAGATAGAAACAAATCAAGAAAATCTTAACCTTTATATTGAAGATGATGGAATAGGTTTTGATATGGATAAAGTATCGGAAGCTAATAGCTCGCCAAGTGGTGGTTTTGGATTAATTGGAATAAAGGAAAGAGCTGAGTTATTAGGCGGTACAATAGATATTGAATCCTCAGTAAACAATGGTACTAAAATTAATGTAAAAATACCTTTAAATGGGAAGGATGATTTAAATGAAGAGTAAAATAATAAAAGTATTAATAGCTGACGATCATTCCCTAATGAGACAGGGATTAAAAAAGATTTTAGAGTTAGAAAAGGACATTGAGGTAGTAGCACAGGCAGAAGATGGTGAAGAAACTGTAAAAAAGACATTAGAGCATAAACCTCATGTTATTTTGTTAGATATTAATATGCCTAGGATGAATGGAATTGAAGCATTAAGGAGATTAAGAGATATAGGTGTCGAAACTAAGGTTATTATTTTAACTATACATGATGATAGGGAATATTTAAATGAGACAATAAATATCGGTGCTAATGGATATGTTTTGAAGGATGCCGAATCCGATAGCTTAATTAAAGCTATTAGAGATGTAGCCAACGGAGAAACATACATTCAGCCTAGTATATCTAGTCTTTTGGCATCAGAAATGAGCAGTGAAGAGACTAAAACAGAAGATCAATTAAAAATTGAAGCATTAACTAAAAGAGAATATGAAGTTTTAATATTAATTGCTGAAGGATTAAATAATAGAGAAATAGCTGAGAAGCTTTTTATTAGTGAAAAGACTGTGAAAAATCATGTTTCTAATATATTCAAAAAAATAGAAGTATGTGATAGAATTCAAGCTGCTATATTTGCATATAAAAATAATATTAAGAAGTTATAACTTTTTTTAATATTATTTGACATTTTTTTGTCACGTATTGTAGTATAATATTTAGGAACACTAAATTTATATATTGGAGGGATATACATGTCAGAAAAATCAGAAGGCAAAAAATTACAGGAAAAGTTAACTCACAAGTGGAGCAATGTTTGGGAAAAAATTAGTGAAAGTGAACAAGAAAAGGTTTTCAGCTTTAATGATGAATATAAGACATTTCTTGATACAGGGAAAACAGAAAGAGAATCTGCTAGAGAGATAATTAGAATAGCAAAAGAAAATGGATACATAAGTATTGATGAAGCGATTGAAAAAAATATTGAATTAAGCCCTGGTACTAAAATATATGCTGATAACAAAGATAAGGGAGTAGTAATGTTTGTCATTGGTGAAGAGGATATAACAAAGGGTATGAATATTGTAGGTTCTCACATTGATGTTCCTAGAATAGACTTAAAACAATTCCCATTATATGAGGATTCAGAATTAGCTTTACTAAAGACTCATTATTATGGTGGAATTAAGAAATATCAATGGGTTGCTTTACCATTAGCTTTACATGGTACAGTAATCAAAAATAATGGAGAAAAAATTGATATTGTTATAGGTGAAGATGAAAATGAGCCTGTTTTTATGATTACAGACTTACTTCCTCATTTAGCTAAAGATCAATATGCTAAAAAGCTAGGTGAAGGTATAACAGGTGAAGGCTTAAATATTATAATAGGAAGTATACCTTATAATGAAGATGACCTTAAAGATAAGATTAAGCTTAATATCTTAAGTATGTTAAATGAAAAATATGGTATAACTGAAGAAGACTTTACTACTGCTGAATTAGAAGCTGTTCCAGCTGGTAAATCTCGTGACGTTGGATTAGATAGAAGTTTAGTTGGGTCATATGGTCACGATGATAGAGTTTGCGCATTTACATCTTTAAAAGCTATTCTAGAGGTAGATAAGCCAAGAAGAACTGCTGTAGGACTATTTGTTGACAAAGAAGAGATAGGTAGCGTTGGAAATACGGGTATGCAGTCTAAATTCTTTGAAAATATGGTAGCTGAATTAGTGGCTCTTATGGATAGTCAGTATTCTGAAATCAAAACTAAGAGGGCAATGGCTAATTCAAGGGTATTATCTGCAGATGTTTCTGCTGGATTTGATCCAAATTATCCAGAGGTACTTGACAAAAGAAATGCTCCTTATATAGGAAAGGGTATAACTTTAGTTAAATTTACTGGAGTTAGGGGAAAAGCAGGAAGTAATGATGCTAACTCAGAATACATCAGCGATATTAGAAGAATTTTTAATGAGAATAATGTAGTTTGGCAAATGGGTGAATTAGGAAAGGTTGATCAAGGTGGCGGTGGAACTATCGCTTATATGCTTGCTAACTATGGTATGGAAGTAGTTGATTGTGGAGTGCCAGTGTTAAGTATGCATGCACCTTATGAACTTGTAAGTAAAGCAGATGTTTATATGACTTACAAGGGATATAAAGCTTTCTATCTAGCATAAGATCTTGTTAAATTGATTTATGAATTAAATAGTAAAAGGAAACTCTGGATAATAATTTATCCAGAGTTTCTACTTATATATTCCTATTTACTGAAACATACTCAATTACAAAGTTTCTGAATGCTTGACCTAATGGAGACAAATGTCTATTTTTATGATATACAAAATAGAAATTTCTCTTTAAAGAAATATTCTTTATATCGTAGGATTTAAATAAACCCAACTCAACTTCTCTTTCTATTGCTCGCTTAGAAATAATACTTATACCAGTCTTTAACTCAATAAATTTTTTAATAGTTGCTGTATCTTTAATACATGCTACTACATTCAACTTATTGAGGTCAACACCACTATTTTTAAGTGCTTTTTCGAATAACAACCTCGATCCAGAACCCTTTTCTCTTAATATAACGTTTTCCTGAAGTATCGTATCTAAATCAAGGGTGGATTTATCTGCTAAATTGTATTTCTTATCACTAGGTGCAACGACTACTAATTCGTCCTCTATCAAGTCAATATAATCTAAATGAGGAGAGTGGAACTTTGCGCCGACAATTCCAAAATCATTAACTCCTGAAAGGATATTTTCAATAACATTTCTTGAATCATTATCATTTATTGAAAAAGTAATCTCTGGATATTTTTGAGAAAATTCCTTTAGAATATAAGGTAAAACATATTGTCTAGGAATAGAACTAGAGCTTATGTTTAAATGCCCTTGAATCTTTCCTTTATATGATCCTATAGCGAATTGAGCCATGTCTCTCATATTAATAATATTTAAAGCATGCTTATATAATAGCGTGCCTGCTTCAGTAGCTGAAATATTTTTTCCAAGTCGATTAATAAGTAAAGTGCCCAATTCATTTTCGAGATTTTGAATATGATTTGTTATAGTAGGTTGTGTTAAATACAGTTTATCTGCCGCTTTAGAAAAGCTTTTAAGTTTTACTACCTCTACAAAGGTTTCAAGTTGTCTAAAATCCATTTTATCACCGCTTTTGTTTTATTACCTTAAATATTAAATTAAAATTGCATTAATGTCAATAAAGCAAAATAAAAAGCTTCTACTTAATAAGCAGAAGCTCCTGAGTTAAAAGGGGGACTCAGTTCTTTTATTAATTTTGTAATTATATAATAACAAAATAACATTACCATTTTATGACAACAATATTAAGATTATATTACAATGGGAGCTTGGAAAATCAAATATGCTAAGGGATTTATTAATTTATGACAAAATAGGAGAAAGCGACATATAATATTATGCGGAAATTTAATAGCGACTGATTCATAAAGGCTGAAATTTATTATATTATAAAGTGAGTTGATATTAATGATTAAAATAAGTCTTTGTATGATTGTAAAAAATGAAAAAGATACTTTAGGGAGGTGTCTTGAATCTGTTAAGGATTTAGTAGATGAAATTATAATTGTAGATACAGGGTCAACAGATAATACAAAAGAAATAGCAAATGATTATACAGATAAAGTGTTTGATTTCGAATGGATTGATGACTTTTCAGCAGCTAGAAATTATTCTTTTTCAAAGGCAACTATGGATTATATACTCTGGTTAGATGCTGACGACGTGATTTTAGAAGAAGACCGCAAAAAATTTCTAGAATTAAAGAAAACTCTTGCTCCTGATATAGACGCTGTTTATATGAAATATAATTTGGGATGTAATAAAGAAGGTAAACCTTGTTTATCATACTATAGAGAAAGGCTAAGTAAAAGGGCTAAAAATTACAAGTGGATTGATCCAATCCATGAATATCTTGCTATATCAGGAAAAAAAATAAATACAGATATTTGTATTACTCATAAAAAGATACATCCTAATCCTCCAGGAAGAAATATGAAGATATTTGAAAAGATGATTAAGGAAAATAGAAAATTTAGTCCCAGGAATCTATATTATTATGCAAGGGAGCTATTTTTTAATGGAAAATATAATGAGTCCATAGAATATTATGAAAAGTTTTTAGAAACTGGTAGAGGGTGGATTGAAGATAATATAAGTGCATGCTTTGATCTATCACAAGTTTATAAGAATATTGGAGACTCTAAAGAGAGATTGAGAGCATTGTTTAGGAGTTTTGAGTATGATACTCCTAGGGCTGAAGTGTGCTGTGAAATAGGGTATTACTATAAAGAGCTTAGAAGATATAATAAAGCTATATTCTGGTTTGATTTAGCAATGAAGCTTGAGAAACCTAAAGATTCCTGGGGATTTATTCGTCATGATTCCTGGGACTATATACCTTTACTAGAACTATGTGTTTGTTATGATAAAATTGGAAATACTGATAAAGCAATCAAGTGTAATGAATTAGCTGAAAAAATTAAGCCAGATAGTAGAGCAGTTCAATATAATAAGAAGTATTTTGAAAGCCTAAAATCTAAAAGTTAGGATCAAAGAATTGAAAAATCAAATAATTTCATACAAAGGGTTTCAAATCTTTGAATTAGTAAAAAAAATTCTGAATGATAAAGAATAAGCATAGATGGCTTAAGCCATCTATGCTTTGTCTTTTACTGCTATATTTTAAAACATATAATTTTCCACAAAATTTTAAATTTAGACAAATTAATCTGTTTGAAGAATATCTAATTGAGCTCCAACAGCTGGTGCTAGATCTGTGGTAAGTGGTATTGCAGAGTTATTTCTTAATGTTAATACATCTCCAGCTGCTAACGATAATATTGCATGACCTGTTACCTCTCCAGTTGCTACAAGAGCAGTAACGGGAGTAGAGGTATCAACTGTACCATTTACAGCGATTGCGATTGATGCACCGACTCCGGCTGTGATGTTGACACTGTAAATAATCTCGTAATCACCAGTATTAGGAACTGTAACAGTAGTTGTACCTGCAGTGTGACTTACGCCACCAGCTAATGGGCCATTATTACTAAATGGAACATCAGCACCTCCAGCTACAGTGGCATTTCCAATTGTAGCAAGCTGGTATACATAACCATAAGAATTTAATCCTGAACCAGTAGGACCAGTATCACCAGTAGCTCCAGTAGGACCAGTAGCTCCAGTAGCTCCAGTAGGACCAGTAGGACCAGTAGGACCAGTAACTCCAGTAGGACCAGTAGGACCAGTAGCTCCAGTAGGGCCAGTAGGACCAGTAGGACCAGTATCACCAGTAGCTCCAGTAGGGCCAGTATCACCAGTAGGACCAGTAGGA
>NZ_JAETGO010000021.1 GCF_016765695.1 Sporosalibacterium faouarense
AGTTTTTCCCTCACCTGCTGGAGTTGGGTTAATTGCAGTAACTAATATTAACTTTCCATCTTCTTTGTCTTTTAGACGCTTAAACACATCTAAGGATATTTTAGCTTTATAGTTACCATAAAGCTCAACTTCATTTTCTTCAATTCCTAGTCCTTTAGCTACTTCCACTATTGGAAGCATCTTAGCTTCTTGTGCTATTTGAACATCTGTTTTCATTTGAGTATCTCTCCTTTTTTTCTATTTAAATCAACACTTATACATATTATATAAATTAACTCCTTTAGTGTATATTCATAAAATTATGTATTTTTATGATCTATACACTTAAGGACATTTTAGCTTTATAATTATTCTTTAGATAGCTTAGCTTTTAAGTTTGGTAAAAAGATTACCAGTATACACATTATGAGCATACAAACTGCAGCAAGCCCAAACGCTAAATTATAATTTTCTCCTGCAAGTGGAGTTACGATGTAAGTGGGTATTATAATAGCCCCTAATAGCTGCATTGTAGCTAACAGTCCTCCAGCAGTACCAGCATATGCTCTTCCGATTTCTTTTAATAACATTGGAAATGACATAAATATTGGTATGGCAGCTCCTATAAAGAAACCTGTCAAGATCATTGCTGGCCAAATCATAATTCCATTAACTTTCCAAGCATAAAAAACTCCAACTGAACCTAGTATTCCTATTACCATAAGATATAAGCGAAAAGAGCTCACACGCTGACTAATAATGGGACTTAATATACTACTAATCAGTATGCCTAACATAACCATAGAGCTTAGTAAACCAGCAGTGACAGTATCTATTCCCCTAACATCATTTAATGCTCTAGGCAAAAATCCATTAATAACCATCGTGCAACCCATTACCAGTATTAATCCAAATCCACCTATCCAAATTGATTTGGAACTTGTCACTTTACGAATATCCTCTATCACTGACTTATCTTCTCCAACTGGTGTACTCTTAGGTTCACTCTTAATAAAAACTATCCAAAGAATCATTGAAATTATAGATAAAATACCTGCCACTGCATAGGCACTATTTATTGAAGGATATAATGCAGAGGTTCCCATTCCAATTGTCATCCCTAGTGTGCTTGCTGATAGACATATTCCCATACTTTTGCTCACTTGTTCTGGTGGAAACCAATTGCCTAAAATTTTTGATAGATTGGCATTTATAAATGCTACACCAAACCCTGAAAGTACCATTAATAAAAACATTTGCCAATAATTTGTGGCCATA
This sequence comes from Sporosalibacterium faouarense, assembly GCF_016765695.1. Taxonomy (GTDB): domain Bacteria; phylum Bacillota; class Clostridia; order Tissierellales; family VENL01; genus Sporosalibacterium; species Sporosalibacterium faouarense. Next base: position 1,258 of record NZ_JAETGO010000021.1, read on the forward strand.
AAACGAAGGGTAGTTCCAATACTTCCAATTATTAACCCTATAGCAATAATTGGCTTAACCTTAATTCGATCAGATATCACACCTACTATGATACTAAAAAGAATAGCTGGTATCATAGGAGCAGTAAGAATACTTGCAAATTGTACATTTGTTAAATTTAATAAATCTATTATTTCACTTGCTAGAGGTGATACTTGAAATTGTGCATATGCACCCGAAAACAAAGCTATCCAAATTATTATTATAACTTTCCATCGCTGTGAATCCAATGTTTTCTCTTGATTCATTTCAATCACTTCTTCCTTAATTGTTTTATGGAATTCAATAAATATTTTTTCTAAATAAAATATCAAACTAGAAAGACTTCTTAAATCCTTTTTTTCTCCATTAAAATATAAAAAGAGTAGCGAAGCGATTCCTCACCTCGCTATCTCTATTGTAAAATCATACTAAATACTTATTAAACTGTGATAATTATTTTGTCAGCAAATAACGTTTTCCCTATAAAACATTATTTGTAAAAACTTTTTAAACTGTCCATTATCCTTGATAGCGTGGAATTGATTCTACGTCTATCTCCTTATTATTTTCAAGATTCATATAAGGTGTACGAGCTACCTTAACACGGATTTCTTTTTGTGGTTTTCCTGGGGTTCCCCATATTACAGTTAATTCGTTTCCTTCAAAAGCATGTTCTTTTTTTACGAATCCTAATGAAATCATTCTTTGATAATAGTAACTATTTAATCTTCCACTTGATATACCTATCATCTCATCTCCAGCCATTACTTTATCGGCATGATAATACATACTGAATCCACTGTTAAAATACATATCCATTGGACGATCGTCCATGGTTTCATATGGTTCAACATCTTTACCCCTAAATTGTGATGCAAATATTTCCCCTAAATCATCTGGATTCCATTCTAAGGTTACCATTGTTGTTGTAGGATTTTTTGATATTTCCTCTAAAGCATTTCTTCCTGGAAAATCATGATCAAATTTAATTAAAAATTTCCAACCTACATCATAAGGGGTCAAGAAGCGAGCTTCCAAATCATCACCTACACTTCCCACAAGCTTTCTATTAAGATTGAAATATCCCTCCATTGGCTTATCTGAAAGATATTCTGCTAATCCAGGAGTCTCATACCAAGGTAATGGATAATGCATGTTGATATTAGGAAAACCAGCTTCAGTATGATTCATCGTATAAGCAACTTGTCCTAACTTCTTAGCTCCATATTCCTTTGCTATTTCCCAGATACATTCATATACCTCATAAAGTTTATCCATATCACCATGTACCTCATATCCTAAAGTACCAGCCATCCCTAATCTAAGAATCCTTACTTCAACACCAGCAATTTTTGACATTCTATGTTTAGCAAATTTTATGTCATGTAAATCACTTTTAGAAGCTTGTTCAAGAATTTCCAATGACTTAGGTCCAGCAATCTGTATGAAAAACTCTTTCCCTGTCATTTTTGTTCCTTCAATATTCATATCAGAAATTGAAACATAATAGTCGATGACAGGACTTAGCCAATATGTCCTAAAAGTATTTTCATCAATCATCATGACAACGCCATCAGTTAGAATTTGTCCTTTCTCGTTACATAGCACTGCATGTCTAATGCTTCCTATTTTCATCTTTAAAAAATTATTTACGCATATTGATGTAAGAAATTTAGCAGCATCAGGTCCCTTAACATCATAAATTGGAGAATTGTTTAATATTGTACCTACCCAAGCCGTTGATTTTGATGCTAAAATCTCATCCTTATATCCTGTATATTCATAAGGTATGAGATTCCCTCCTTGATTGAATAAAGTAAATGCATCTTTGTTAATTGGATTTAACATAGATATTCTCTCCCTTCTTAATTGAATAAAGTGATCTTTTCATACTATTCAAACAATTCACTTTGTTTTTATTATATTTAACTTGCATCAATAAGTCATTGTACATATAATGAATTTAATAGGTATTCAATTTATACAATTTTGTATAAAAGAAATGGAGGATATTATGAAATTAAGTATTCATATTATTTACGATAGAATTATTTCTAGTGATAGCTACATAATTGCAAGTAAAAATGTTTATTTCAATCTACAGGGCGTTAGAATTTATTCAGAATCTTCATCAATATTGTCTAAAGATCTAATCTATATTATCAAACCAAATCAGCTTGCTTCTATAACATCAGATACCAATTTAAATTTCATTTGCTTAGGCAATATAGATAAAAGTTTAATAAATGATAAGTGGTCAATTATAATTCTGCCTTCTAATGATGATGTAGATGATTTACTTGAAAAAGTTCAAGCCATTTTTGAAGAATATAATGAATGGATTAGTGATATCAATAATTCAATCTTTAAGGAAGACTCGTTGCAATCAATTCTAGATAAGGGTAGTATCTATTTAAAAAATCCAGTTGCTTTATTCGATAATCTACAAGGATTATTATTAAAAACCAGCAACTTAAATTTAAACAACCTAGATCCTATTTGGTCGTATGTCCTTAATAAAGGATATTCTTTTAAAGAGGCTGAAAGTGATTTTCTTGAGCAAAAAGTAAGAAAGAGCCATAGTCCCTTTTATTATATTTCACCTGGACGATTCCGAGATATAAATCGACTTATAGCACCTATTATGGTGAAAGATTTATACTTTGGTGTTATAGCTATGACAGACTTATATAGTCCAATATCAAAATCTGAATATGCTAATCTATGTCTACTACAAGAGATTATAGAAAACGCTTTGAAAATAAATAATCCATATTTTTCACATTCAGAAGCCCCATGGTATATGTATCAATTAATAAATAAAAATTATGTTGATCATAGCGTAGTTTCTCACCACTTGGGTTTGAGAGGAAGAAAAGTTGATGACAAGTATTTCTTATGGTGTTTTAGTCCCTCTGAAAAAATAATTGCTGAGAATTTTAATATCCAGAGTTACTTGCACCATATATCAAAGTTATTTGAATCAAGCATTGTATTCTGTCATGACAATATGATACTGGTTTGCGATTATAATCTAAATAACTGTGAAGATAAATATTTTAGAGATATGGTACTTGATTTACTATCAAGAACTGGGTTTAGAGTTTCTACGAGCATGGTATTTAGTAGTATTTTTGAAATTGGTTATGCTTTTAATCAATGTCTAATTACTAATGATTTTTATGAAAAGAAAGACACTCAAATAATTAGTTTTAATGAAATTTACTTTGACTATATATTGACTACTATAGAGAAAAATACAGAATTGGACGTTTTAGTAACTCCTAAAATTCGCAATTTAAATCCAAAAGATCCATATGGAAGAGATCTTTTATTGTCTCTACAAGCTTTTATTACCAATGGAAAAAGTATAACTTCTACTGCTAAAACTCTAAATGTTCATCGTCATACTGTAGTTTATCGCTTAAATAATATAAAAAAAATAACAGAGATTGATTTTGATAAGCTTGATGAGGATACAATGCTTCAATTATATTTATCATGTAGAATCCTATTGAGAAACTCTTAGTATTCTGATAAAACTCAAACTACTGATAAAGTTTAGTAACTAAATTGTGTTTACGCCACACCAACATGTGGTGCTGTACCATCAATCATAGCTACTCTTAGCTTTGGTATAACTATACCATCAATTGAGTTATTATCTGACGAACAGTGATGATATTCAACATCATAGCCTCTATCTAGCATATCTTGAGCAACTTTTTTCATCATTGATGATTTTCCTGTGCCAGGTCCTCCTTTGATTACAAATATTCTGTTAGCATCGTTTTCAATTATGTAGTCATAGTACGAGAAAAAACCCTTTGATGTGTTGCCTCCTGGAAATACTCTTTTAATTTTTCCGGTCATGAATATCCTCCCTTTATTAATTATTGATATCAAAAATTTATCAACTTATTATACATACTATGAAAAGATCTTTATTTGGTGCATAATTATCTTTTATTCTCTTAATAAGGAGATGGGATACTAGAATCAAGAGTTAATAAAAATTCTCCTATGATATAATCAGATTTTATTATCAATCTGTATATCATAGGAGAATTTATCAACTTTTAAGTAATGTTTGATTAAATAACTTGCAATATTATTTTATTACATTAAATCTATAACAACATTAATCCTAGAGCTAAAATAATACCTGTGTATATTAAATCAATTATACAGAATCCCATAATATCCTTAGCTCCAAGTCCTGCAATACCAAGTGCTGGCAATGCCCAGAAAGGCTGAATCATGTTGGTCCAAGCATCTCCCCAAGCAATAGACATTGCAGTTTTAGCCGCTGGTACTCCAAGCTCTAGCCCTGCTGGCATCATAATTGGCGCTTGAACTGCCCATTGTCCTCCACCTGAGGGAACAAAGAAGTTAACAAGTCCTGCACTCAAGAATGTAAAGAATGGGAATGTAGTAGAATTTGAAATACTTACAAACCAATTAGACATTTCTCCTGCTAGTGATACTCCCGCTACATTTCCTCCAGTCATCATACCCATGATACCTGCATAGAATGGGAACTGAAGAATAATTCCTGCTGTACCTTTTGCAGCAGCTGCTATAGCATTTAAGAACCTTCTTGGGTTTCCATGAAGTAAGATACCTGCAAATAGGAACATAAAGTTAACTATGTCTAAATTTAATTTAAATCCATTGTTAGCAAAATAATAAATTACAAATATTAGACCCATACCGCCTATGATAATTGATAGTACTGGACTATTCTCCATTCTATCAGCTGGAGTCATTTTACCTTTTGGAATAACTACTTCTTCCTCTTCTTCTAGTAGCTTTGGATCTACCGTTACAGCTAAATCTGGACTAGGATGCATAGCCCTATTTACAAATGGTAATGTGAATATTATTATTGCAGACAGAATTAAGTTAAAAGAAGAAAATATTGTACTGCTTGTAGCTATTGGATTAGTTATAACTCCTTTTGTTGCTGTAGCCAAGTCTGGACCTGCAGTAGCAAGCTTTAATGGAATTGATCCAGAAATACCTGCATGCCATACTAAGAAACCCGAATAAGCAGCAGCAATTAATAGCCTGTAGTCTACACCCTTTACTTGCTTAGCTAATTGCCTAGCATATAAAGCCCCTATAACTAGACCAAAACCCCAGTTAATCCAGCAAGCTATAGCTGAAACTAATGATACTGCAAATATTGCTTGAGTTGGAGTTTTACAAAAACTAGCTAAATTTCTTAAACCTTTCTTGATGATTGGTGCATTAGCCAAAGTATGACCAGTAACTAGCACTAAAGCCATTTGCATTGAAAATGATAATAGGCTCCAGAAGCCACCACTCCAATGAATAATCATGTCCATTGGTCCTTGTCCTGTTAACACAATACCTAAAATAAATACTAAAATAGTTAAAATAACTGCAAATAGGAAAGGATCAGGTAAGTACTTCTGAACTAATGTAACACAACCATTAGTAAATCTTTTAAACATATTTTGTGCCCCCTTATTTTTATTTTATAAAGGCACTATTTTTTCAATAGTACCTTTATATGCTTTATTAAATTGCAATTTATTACGATAAAGGCTAATAAGTTATTTTTATTTTAATTCCATTCTTTTTAAATTCTCTGATATTATCAATTCTGCTTCTGTAGCAGCCTTTACATCCTCAACACTAACCTCTGGCCCTAATTCAGTAACTAATAATCCATCTTTGGTGACCTTCATAACAGCCATTTCAGTAATTATCATATCTACTTGGCCTGCTGCTGTTAATGGTAAGGTACACTCATTCAGGATTTTAGGTTTACCTTTAGCAGTATGTTGCATAGCTATGATTACCTTCTTAGCTCCTACTACTAAATCCATAGCTCCTCCCATTCCAGGTACCATTTTTCCTGGTATCATCCAGTTAGCTAGGTTCCCTTTTTCGTCTACTTGTAGAGCCCCAAGTACTGTTGCATCAACATGTCCTCCTCTAATTATTGCAAAGGAAGTTGAGCTATCAAAGAATGCTCCACCAGCCTTAATAGTAACTGGTTGCGCTCCAGCATTAGTCAAATCTTTATCCTCTTCTCCTTCTTTAGGAGCTGGACCTAATCCTACAAATCCATTTTCTGATTGAAATATAACATCAATGTCATCAGATATATAATTGGCAACCATTGTTGGCAATCCAATACCTAAGTTCACTACATCTCCATCTCTTAGTTCAAGGGCAACTCTTTTTGCAATAATTTCTTTTATTTGTTGTCTATCCATTATTTTGCACCCCCTACAATATAGTCAATGAAGATTCCTGGAGTCATTACATTATTAGGGTCAATTTCTCCTATTTCAACAATTTCTTCTGCTTCAACTATCACAGTATCAGCAGCCATAGCTATAAGTGGATTGAAATTTCTAGTAGATTTGTTGTAATAAATATTTCCTTTCTTATCTACAATAGATCCTGCCAATAATGCTACATCTGCCCTTAATGGTAGCTCAAGTAAGTATTCTTTTCCATCTATCTCTATTTTTCTCTTACCTTCTTCTACTACTGTTCCTATTCCAGTTGGTGTCAAGAAACCTCCTAATCCTGATCCACCAGCCCTTACTTGTTCTGCTAGTGTGCCTTGAGGAACTAGATCAACTTCCATTTCTTTTTCATTCATTTGTCTTCCAGTTTCAGCATTTGTTCCAATATGGGAAGCAATCACTTTTTTAACCTGTTTATTTACTATTAGCTTTCCTAGTCCAATTTCAGGAAAAGCAGTGTCATTAGCTATTATGGTTAAATCTTTAACACCCTTTTCCACCAATGCATCTACAATTTTATGGGGTGTTCCAACACCAAGGAATCCGCCAATCATAATCGTCATTCCATCTTTGATATTATCTATCGCTGCTTCTATGGATATAATTTTATTCATTCTTTATACCTCCATAATCATTTAATATACTATTTCTTATCTTTCTACAATAACAGCTGTTCCTTGTCCTCCACCTATACAAAGAGTAGCAAGACCAGTTTTTGAATCTCTTTTCTTCATCTCGTGTAGTAATGTTACTAGAATTCTAGCACCAGAAGCTCCTATAGGATGACCCAATGCAATAGCTCCTCCATTTACATTAACTTTTTCTGTATCTAATCTTAAATCCTTTACTACTGCTAAAGACTGAGCTGCAAATGCTTCATTTGCCTCTATAAGCTCTATATCTTCAATATTCATTTTAGCTTTCTTTAAAGCTTTTTTAGTAGCAGGTACAGGTCCATATCCCATAATTTTTGGATCCAGTGCAGCTGATGCATAAGCTTTTATTGTAGCTAATGGCGCAATTCCTAATTCATCTGCCTTCTCCTTAGACATTATAACTAGCATTGCAGCTCCATCATTTATTCCAGAAGCGTTTCCAGCTGTAACAGTTCCATCCTTTTTAAACGCAGGTCTTAACTTTGATAAGCCCTCTAATGTCGCTCCAAATCTAGGATATTCATCAGTATCTACAACAATTGGGTCTTTCTTTCTCTGTGGTATTGATAAAGGAACTATCTCATCCTTAAATTTACCTTCTTTAATAGCTTTCTCAGCTTTATTTTGACTATTTACAGAAAACTTATCCTGTTCTTCTCTAGTTAAGTTCCACTTTTCTGCTATATTTTCTGCTGTTATTCCCATATGATAATCATTAAATATATCCCATAAACCATCATTTATCATAGAGTCTATCATTGTTCCATTTCCCATTCTCTCTCCCCATCTAGCTTTTGGAAGAATATAAGGTGAGTTACTCATACTTTCACTTCCACCAACAAGCATAACATCTGCATCACCAAGCATAATAGCTTGAGCAGCTAAGCTAACTGTTCTAAGTCCTGAACCACAAACCTTATTAATAGTCATCGCTGGAGTAGTATCTGGTAGACCTGCTCCTAAAGTTATCTGTCTGGCTACATTTTGTCCTAACCCAGCAGATAAAACGTTTCCAATTATAACTTCATCAATCTCATCAGGCTTCATATTTATTCTTTTTATTGCTTCCTTAGCTGTAGCAACTCCCATATCAATAGCTGATAACTTTGCTAAACTTCCACCGAATGATCCTATTGGCGTTCTAACTGCACTTGCAATAACAACTTCTCTCATATTATTAAACCTCCTAAATATTTTTTATCTTATTACAAATTAATAATAAGCAAGTTTCGTGCCACTTTATTTTTGCCTTCATATTTTATTATGAACACTAGTAATACAAAGATTTACAGAGGATATATTCATAATAGTTCCTTAGTAAATAGTATAAAAGTAATTATTGAATATATACTTTTTTCTACTACTAATATGAATATTTTTAGAAATGTACCAGAAAACCTGTAAAACAAGGGCTTTATATCAAATTATTTTGATGTAGACTATTTTCTACATAAAAAAACGAGTGTAGAATATTGTCTACACTCGTTACAGGTCTGATATACTAAGGCCATATCCCTCTATTTTTTTATATAAGGCAGTCCTATGAATTTTAAGTTTTTTAGCTGCTAAGGTTCTGTTACCATTGCTTCTTCTTAAAGCTTCTTTTATAGCCTTAATTTCAGCTTTTTCAACTATTTTCTTTAATGAAATATCCTCATTGTCTTCCCTATGACTTAATGGGGCACCAGGCAATAAATATTCAGATAGATGTTCTGGATATATAATCTTTCCTGTAGACATATGCAAAGCTCTTTCTATGACATTCCTAAGCTCTCTTACATTACCTGGCCAATCATGTTGTTTTAATTTATCTATAGTTTCTTCCGCCACCGTATTCTCTTCCATATCATGTTTTTCAATTAATTCTTTTAAGATATGCTCAGTTAAAATAGGTATGTCATCTACTCGCTCTCTTAGAGCTGGTATTTCTAATCTAATTACATTTAATCTATAAAATAAATCTTTTCTGAATTTACCTCTCTTTACCGATTCCTCTAAATCCTCATTTGTTGAAGAAATTATTCTTATATCCAATTCAACCCGTCTTGTCCCACCTATCCTCTCAAACTCTCTCTCTTCTATAACTCTCAATAGCTTTGCTTGCATATCTAATGGCATTGCTCCTATCTCATCCAAAAGGATGGTGCCACCATTAGCAAGTTCAAATTTACCAAGCTTTCCTTCTCTTCTAGCTCCTGTAAATGCACCTTCATCATATCCAAATAATTCTGATTCTAAAAGTTCCTTAGGAATTGCAGCACAGTTTATTCTAATAAAAGCACCATACTTCCTATAACTAGATTTATGTATGGCATGGGCAAAAAGCTCTTTCCCTGTACCACTTTCACCTTGAATCAAAATAGTAGAATTACTTTCCGAAGCTCTTCTAGCAATTTCCTTTAAATGTATCATTCTTTTGTTTTGAGTTATTATACTATCAAAGGAGTATCTTGCTTCCTGAAGTCTTTTTATGTCACCCTTATATAAATCAAATTTACTTTCTAGAAGCCTAAGCCTTCTGGCTAGTGATTTTAACTCTTTGACATCTTTAAAAAGAACTGTCCCTACAGCTCCAATTACCTTACCATTCTTTATAATAGGAGTCCTACTTGCAATCATGTCATGACCTTGAATCCTCTGTACTTCACATAATTCTTTCTTTCCTGTCTTGGCAACGATGTGCATCCTAGTGTTCTCAATAACCTCTTGAACAGGTCTCCCCAATACTTCTTCTTCTTTTAATCCAAACAATTTTTCATAATTCCACTTAATAATTCTACCGTTGGCATCTACTAATACGATTCCTTGATAAGCGTGATCTAAAATATCCTTTATCATTTCTAAACTGTTCTTTAATTCCTCAAGTTGTGGTTCCGATTCTCTTCTAGTATTTGTGTCATTAAAAATTAATACAGTTCCGATTAAACGTCCTTTATTTACATATGGTATATTATTAAAATATATATTCCTATTTTCAATCGTTATTTTTCTTTCAATTATTTTCTTCTCTTTCTTTATAGCCTCTAATAACTCTTTCTCTTTGAAAACATTATTGTATCTATGCTCTATTATCTGTTTCGCTTCTCTTCCATATAGCTTTTCAAAACTATTATTACAAAATGTAATAATACCTTCTACATTAATAAATACTAAACTATCGTTAATCGAGTCTAATATAGGCTTTAAAAAACTAATTCTATCGTTCATATCTATTGAAAAAGCTTCTTGCATGGCATTACCTACCTTCCTAAAATATATAAAATATGCCCTAATAAATATCCTCTACTAAAATTATATCAAAAATACAATTAAAAATAATTGTTCTTATAAAAAAACTCTAGCCTTTAGCTAGAGTCTATTTTAGTATCTCAACTTCAACCGAATCAATCCACATTTTACCTGCAGCCTTAGGAGTAACATATATCTTTATGAAATCCCCATGCAAAGTACTAATATCCAAACTATGTAAGGTCCACATCATTGATGGTATATGAACGTTCTTCGTAATTTGACTTATTATTTTATTATCATTATTAATTAATTTCAAAGTAATCATTGCGTCTAAACTAACATTTGACCTTATCCACATGGATACATCAATGTTTTTTCTATCCTTCATAAAACTAAACTCACCATCATTAAGGTCTACAACTCCTACTAAGAAATTATCTCCACTTTCCTTTTCGTTGTCCACCATAACTGACTGATTTCCCCTATAATAAGTGGAATCATCTAAAACCCCTATACGATCGTTACCACTTTGCTCTATTACATCGTTATAATATTTTGTCATTTCATCATCTACATCTATTTTATCACTGTCATCTTTATCATCAGTGTTTTGTGAATCATTGTCATTATTGTTATCATTATTGACTGTTTCATTATTTTCATTTGGATCATCTTCATCGTCATTATTTTGATCTACCACTGGTATATTTGAGTCATTTCCAATTTTATCCTTTGCAAAATCAACTAATTTACCACCTGCAAAAGCTATTAAAGGTAACAATACAATAATTATTATTGCTATCTTAGCGCCATTCTTTTTAAAGTGATAAAATCGCTTTTTACTCTTTAGATTTTTCCTCATCAAATGAACTCTATGTCCTTCTTCACTTTCTGGATTCATTAACTTATAGACTGAAGACCCTTTAAAATCAGAAACCAATTCTTCAAAGTTAAAATAATGATTATTATAACAATTAGTTATTATTTTCTTTATATCAGGAGGAATACTTTTATCTATATCTCCACCTTCTATTTCTTCTCCAGAGAATATTAAATGTAGAATGTTCCCTATCCTTTTAAAAATATCTTGAAGATCTAATTTTTCATGATCAGGATTTATAATAATACTTCCTAAAATTTGCAACCTACCTTTATCATCTACTATTAAATGATTAGAATTAAATAAAGCCTCTAATACTGATAAGGGAAGATGTCTTAACTTTAAAAGTTTGTCCAATATATAACCTGTATATGACATCTGTTTCTCAAGAGGCATTTCCTTATCTTCGCCTACTGTATCCATTAAACTAGGATGAAAAAAATATTTAGTATATATTTTTATCCCATCTTCAGTATTACTGATTTCTTCAATACTAGGAACATCCTTTTTTAACTGTCTTAAGTCCAATGCTTCTAATGTATTGTTATCAAATACAGTATTAACTAAATATAATTCTTCAGTTTCTTTATGCTTGCAAATAAGGATTTCTTGAATTGAATTTCTTAGATATACCTGAAGTTCTTCAAGATTTTCCATGATATTCTCAGCCATAATATCTTCCTTTCTGGGAAATATATTCTCATTTTATCATTTTTTTCATCATTTGTCATAATATTTTAATATATTGTATTTAAGTTGATAATATGTTACTTTTTGTCATCTTTAATATCATATTCTACATTCTCTATCACATTTCCTTTAATATTTATATCTTTTTTCTTCTCTCCTCTTTCATCTATGTAACCATCCAAATCTTTTGATAATTTACTAATCAAAAAACCTAATAATGTTAAATCATCAATTATTCCAAAATGCAATAGAATCGCTTCTGGAGCTAAGTCTATAGGACTTATGAAATATATTGCTCCAAATATAAAAGGAAGCTTTTTTCTAAATGGAACTTGACTATCAAATAAATACTTAAAAGCTAATGGTATTTTCCTAAAAAAGCTCATATAATTCCTCCTAATATTATTTATTTAAATCCATGCCTTCATATTGATAATCTCTATGAAATATCCTTCTATATAAATAATACTATATTTTAGCAGATTTTGTACAATAACTAATAAAAAAACCTATGAAACTCATTGAGAGTCATAGGTTCATCATTAATTAACTATATAAAAAGTTGTATATCCGATTGTAGAGCATCCTTTAGGTATTCATCTACTTCAATAATTTCAACCTCAGGTATAAGTTCATCTTTTTTAAATCCCATGACTTCTTGAGATAGCTTGCATCCATAAAATTTAATGTCTTTCTTTCTTGCTCCATTCAGAAAATCTGTAAGCATTGGCTTTTTCTTTTCCTTCATCATCTTCCTAAGCATTTTTTGTCCTACCCCACCCATATTCATCTTTGATAATGAAAGAGCTTCTGTCCTTTTAGGTGTAAATACTCCAAAAACTTTTTCAAAAAATGATTTGTCTTCTGTAGTATATTTTGCTGGATCTCTTAAGATAAGCAATCCCCAAAATGCAAAAAACATAGTTACATCCATATTCATTTCTTTAGCCCCATTGGCTAAGATTAGAGCTGCTAAGGCTTTATCATAGTCACCACTAAAAACTAATAAATTTAACCTTTTAGACATAAAAACACTCCCTTATAAGGATATTTTTATTCTACCCTCGGGAGTTGTTTTTAATTCTTGTTTATACTATTATGAACTTAACAGCAGGAAGCTTTTTTTGCAAATTTAATGCAAAATTATGGTTTTCAATACCTTTACCATTAGGTGATGAACCCATAATCATATGTGTTATGTTATGTTTTTTAGAGAAATCTTCAATAGCTTTAGTAATATCCTTTGATCTTAATACAGTTAAATCTGCTCCTACTTTTTTTGATACACCAAATAGATACTCTAACGCCTCTCCATCATTTCCATTATTCAAAAATGAGTCATTTTCGTTTACAACATGTATAACAAATAAATTATCATTGTCTCCCTTTAAAGTATGATGACCATTCATAATAAGTCTTTCACATGTTTTTTGCTGAGTAACACATACCATTACATTTCTAGACTTACTCATAATATAACCCCTTTCAAAACAATTACTAAACTAAAAATTATAATTGTCATTTTCTCTAACAAAATTTAATATTACCTATAATACTATGTTTCCTTGAATGAATTCTTGCTAAATAGACTTTTGTCATAAATCACTAACTCAATTTTAGCCATCACTTTATTATAGCAATCTATACTCTAAAAATAAAGTTTATTATGTTGTCAAATCATGTAATTGTGCAATAAAAAAGATAGTTACACATAATGCAACTATCAAAATGTGGCGGGAATATGTGGGAATCGAACCCACCCAGGACGCTCCTAACGCCCCGAACTGGTTTTGAAGACCAGAGGGCACACCAGCACCCATCTACTCCCAAATCCCTTGGATTTATTGACACTTGTACATTATAGCATATTTATGTTTTGTGTCAAGGGATAAATTTACCTTTATAAGAGATTTAGGTAATATTCCTCAATTATCTTTAAAAGGTATTCCTTCTAAACCTCATATAATTCTAACAACTGTACAAAAAAACAAAACCACTTGAAACTCACTTCGTCTCAAATGGCTATTACTTATTATTTAAAAACTAGTTAGTTTATCTATGGCCTGATTAATAGTATTTGAATTTGCTTCAAGTCCCTCTACATGATCATCTAATGAACTCTTTAAAGCTTCGGCTTTAGTTGCAGTTTCATCAACTGATGCTGAAATAGATTCAATGGCATTTGTAACTTGATTTACTATTTCCATTTTTGAATTAGATTTTACCCCTATCTCTCCTATTTTTGCATCTACATCTTCTATTTTTTGAATTATATATTGAAAGCTGTATTCTAATGTCTGAGTTGTACTTACACCATTCTCTATAATATCTTCTGTTGTATGAACAGCATTAATTACATTGCTAATATCCTGTTGAATTGTTGAGATCAACTCTGTTATATTAAATGTAGCTATTTTAGACTGTTCTGCTAACTTCCTAACTTCATCAGCTACAACTGCAAATCCTTTTCCATGTTCTCCTGCTCTTGCAGCTTCTATAGCTGCATTTAAGGCAAGCATATTTGTTTGTTCAGAAATCTGGTTTATCATATTTACAATATCACTAATTTTATTTGTAGACTCAGTAAGATTGCTTATTACTCCAACCATATTATCTGATGATGATGATATTTCATTAACTGATGATATTATTTCTTTTACTGAATTATTGCCATCTAATGCTGATCTATAAGCTCTTTGATTTAGTGTCTTTGTTTCTTTTGTTATCTCATTTACATCTTCGGCAACATTACTCATTTCTTCTATGCTTGTAAATATTTCTTCAATTGATTTAGAATCATCATGAGTTCTATCTGTTATATCAATGACACTAGAAGATATATTCCTCATCTCATTAAAGGAACTATTAATAATCTCTTGTACTTCTTCTAAAGAATTACTTATTTTAAACTCTTTTTCTAAGCTCTTAGCATATCCTATTGCTCCAATACACTCTCCCTTTTTATCTCTCAATGGAAAAGTAACAGCTTTAAATGGTATACCATATATTTCTTTTGGAACAATTGATTGACTTATACCATTTGTCTTAATTGTCTCTAATAATGGGTCTCCATCAGGTATTTTATCACCTACTTTAATACCTACTCTCATCTTATCCCCAGGAAAATATGCAATAAATTTTTCTTTGTTAACTACAGAAGTCATTATGTCTTCTTGGATTATGTCCTTTAAATTAGCTAAAACATCAATATAACTTCTAAATATCTTTTTACTGTTATTGTTGTTGAAATAGTTACCCAAAATAATCAATCCCCCTATATCTTAAAGTATTACTTTATTTGAAATAATACTCTGAAAAGTTAAATTTAAATTATTTAAATTATCATAATTATTAATTCGACGTTTTTCATCTTTCTCCTTTATTTTTCTTGTATTGTTGAATTATACCTATTATTTAGTTCATAATCTAAGAATGGTGAAATGTAAGTATAAATAATATAGTAATTGTAGAAGACTAGCTGTAGGTATTATGACCTTTAAGGGATGGATAGCATCGGAAAGGCTTTTGTAACTGGACTAGTGATGAGTTCACTAGCTCTATAGAGCTTAAAGCTCTACCCCAAAGACTTCAAAATAACATGCGTAACATAAAAAGTGATTTGTTATTCTATATTTAATTAGAATAACAAATCACTTAGTCTTTATTGATATCCTTCTCTTTTACTTAAAAATTGTATACTTATATATTAAATATATGGTTATATAAAATTTTAATATACAATTTCCTCATTTATAAAATACTAATTTGTCTTAAAGTTTTTAACTAGATCAGTTAGATTACTTGAAAGACTCTTCAGTTCATTCATGGCATTGCCAATACTCTTAATACTCCCAAGTTGATCTTCCGTAAGATTAGTCACTTGTTGAGAACTAGCTGATGTTTCTTCACTAGTTGCTGAAATGTTTTCAATCATTGCCAGTGCCGACTCAGTATTAGTTTCTATGCCTTCTACTTTATTAGTCACCACCTCTATATATTTAACCATTTCATTAATCATTTTTTCTATCTCTTTAAAAGTCTTCTCAGTATTATTAACTATATTGGATTGCTTGTCTATTACAGTGTTCGTATTTTCAACGTTCTGAACTATATCCCCTATTTCTACTTGAATTTTATTAATAACTTGACTAATTGCATTAGTTTGTTCTCCTGATTGTTGGGCTAATTTCCTTATTTCATCTGCTACCACTGCAAATCCTTTACCAGCCTCACCCGCTCTAGCAGATTCTATAGCTGCATTTAATGCAAGAAGATTTGTTTGATCAGATATAGAACGAATAACATTAGTAACATCACTAATCTTACCTGACTGTTGCTCAAGTAGATTTACTTTTTCAAAAACTTGAGCAAAGTACTCTTTAGTTTCATCAGATTTATCTGTTAATGCCTCTGTTATGCTAGAGCCTCTCTTAATATGTTTATTTACGTCCTCAACCAATTCCTGCATTCTTTTGGCTGAGTCATTTGTATCCTTAGTAGATTCTGTTATATCCTTCATGGATATTGTGCCTTTTTCAATATCTTCTGCAAGCGATTGACTTGCTACTGCAATTTCTTGTGTAGAGTGGGCAACTTGATCTGATGAAGCAACTGTAGCATTCACACTTTCACTGGCTGTGGTTAAAGCACTCTCTAGTTTTAATGCACTGTCTTTAATACTGATTGTAAGTCTTCTTAAATTTTCTAGCATAGAATTAAATCCTCTTGCCAAAGTCCCTATCTCATCTTTAGAATTTACTTCGATTATATCTATTTCTAGATTCCCGTTTTCAACTTCTTCCATAGCTTGAGATATATTTTCAATTGGCCTTGTGTATTTTCTAGAAATAAAGAATATGATTAATGATACTAGAACTAGTATTAATAGTCCAACTCCAATAAGTACAAATAAGGCTTTCTGTTGAGTTCCATTAAAGTCTCTATATTCACCACTTAAAGCAATAAACATGTCCCATTTTTCATAATAGGTATAATAGGCAAATTTTTCTTCACCTTCCCAATCATATGAAACTAGTTTTACCTTAGCTTCTCCATATGTATTGTTTGTAAAATCCTTCTTGCTATCTAGCATCTCTTGAATAAAAGCTTGATCTGAAAAATCCTTTCCAACATTTTCATCATTAGGATGAAAGACTACATTCCCACTTGAGTCAATGGCATATCCATATCCATTTGTACCAACGCCCCTAGATATAATATATTTTGAATAGGCTTGTTTAGCTTGCTCAATAGTCATAGCATTAGTGTCTAAACCATCTGCCACATCCCATGCACACATTATCCTTTGACCCATCTGTTTATCTAGTACCTTTTGAGATTCACCAACGATTACGTTATAACTTGGTACACCTATAGCAACCAAAGTAAAAATTATTAAAACAATACTTGCAATAGCAAGTTTTGTGCTAATCTTACGCATATATACACATCCTTTTAAGTGATTTATAAAGTAATAAATTATTACCCCTTAATTTAGATAATAAACAGGTGTATATACGGTAAAAAAAAGTAATGTCTTTAAAATTTATCTTTTAATAAGACTCCCACTTCTATAAGTGGGAGAGAAGATTTCTCTTCAGGTGGAGTAGA